>JAQWFL010000074.1 GCA_028704435.1 Anaerostipes sp.
TCTTGATACTGTTGATGAGATTGCCAGGAACGGAGCATACCAAACCACCTCGAACCGTTTAGTAGGGAAACAAGTCCCTCCATCGCGATTTTGGGGTCGTTTTGGAAAAGTCAAGGGTTTTTATGGAATTTAATGAAGATGTAACATTATTATTTTATGATTTCTGTGGTCGAAATGTGGAGGTTGTCCGTGCGGGAACCCTACTTGAGACCACTGGGAATACAGCCATTCGAGTTTTCGAATGAGCTCTCTATTGTTTGGAGGGCTATCATCCCACGGTTAAAACCGTGGGTTTTCCCGCCCTAATCGGATCATAAAATTCAAGCCTAATCTATCTGCCAAACTTTACCAGTACATGTCTTCCCTACATTTGATACATCAAACAAAAGTATATTCATTATCAACAACCCCAAACGCAATTATTCATATATTCAAGCACCACACCGGCAAAAGCTCCCGTCTCCCGCCAGCTACCTACATCCAAACCTCAGCCATTCCTATTTTCTTGAAGCGCTTATAATCCGACATTGTAAGAAAAAATTCCAAACCAGAGATATTCCTCGCTTTCTTAAGCGGTTTATTTCTCTGAGATCCATTCATGTTGATCCAACGATCTATGTCATGAACAATCGCTGTCATTTTCTCAAGAGGCTCAGTAATACCCTCTATCTCATTAATTTCCTTGCCAGCCATAACACCCAAAACAATTCTCTTATACTCGTCCTTAGTTATATCAACGGTCATAAGATGTGGACGATCATAAAACTGTCCATTATCATAGGCAATTCGATATTGAAAATAAAAATCCATTGACCAGCTACCTCTATTCTAACCCCGGTGTTTTTTCGCTTCAGAAATAGCAACATCATACCACACCGGCAAAAGCCACCATCTCCCAGCAACTACACAGTTCACCCAAACAAAAAACTATCCAGATCCTGTAGAGCCTCCTTAAGCTCCTCATCCTTCTCACTACGTATCGCCTTCTCCAAAAAGATCGCGTCATCATCAGTAGGATACGCCGCTCCAAAATCATACGACATATTTAACAAAATCTGCAGCCGCCCACTCTTCTTCGATTTATGACTCATACAATATCTTTCAATAACTATTCTTGAATACTCATCCATTTATCATCCTCACACTCATATTTATATCCATACCCACACCGGCAAAAGCACCCACCACACTCACAACTCGCCAATTTCCCAGTCACTCATGGTCATGGAAATATGCCTTAGCGCCATATCTTCAGCAATATCCAGATAAGCAGAAACAAGTCTCTGCAGTTGTGCCATTTCTGATTCACTCAGATAATTCTTAGCAACGGATACATCAAACTTCTGGATTTTACCATTTGGCGCGTCTTTCCAACTTGTAAGTCCCATATGCTTTACTTCTCTATTTACCTGTCGAGAACCTTCAGTTTGAACTATTCGGAAATTCCGAATAGTTGCTTCCTCTTGAAGTTCGTGATCGGAAAAAATCTTATTAATATGTTCATTGATTGTTGGAATTCCTACATCATATAAAGTTGCCAACATCTTCTGCGTCAGCCAGATGTTCTCGTCTTCATATCTCATCTCAAAACTCTGAGAATCATCACCTGTTGCTGCAATATATGTCAAGTATTCTGCTGCACTCGAACGAATTGCAATATCGTTTCTCTTTTTCACAAGATCGCTCCCTTCATTAATTTAGATTATACTATGTATAAATACTCCGAACCAAATCGATTATCATCCTTATATATTGCAATATCGGTAATTGAAATATAGTCTTCACTATTTACTGTGTTGATGACAACTTCTCTTAAGGTATTTCTATCTTATAACAAACAGCAGAATTGCTCAGACAATATTTACAGAAAAAACTCGTAAATCTAAAATGAACAAAAAAGGTGCGGTTTCATCAAGATGTAAAAAGGAATATCAAGATTTCTTCAACGATTTTGGTTTCGATAAGATTTTCGACGTAGTTGTATTGGAAGAAGACACGACAAATCATAAGCCTCATCCAGAGCCTCTTCTTAAATATTTGCAACTGGCAAAAGCCGACAAGTCGGATTGTATTTATATTGGTGATATGCCCGGAGATGTCCAATGTGCCAACTCCGCAGGTATAACCTCAGGCTTAGCTGTATGGAACGGCTCAGAAATCATCTGTGGCCAAGCAAATATAATACTACGCAGCACAGATGATGTTATCTCACTGGCAGGTTTGAGCCAATAAATACAATTTACGCCGAAGTGGACAATCAACCTCCATCATACCACACCGGCAAAAGCTCCCGTCTCCCGCCAGCCATACGCATTCCCATCACCTAAATCACACTAAGCTCACTCTCAATTTGCTCCAGAGACAGCTTCTCCTCTTTGTAGTGGTCAAGCTGCAAATCATAAAGCACCTTTGATAGATTACCATTAACACTCTTAACCTTGCGATATTCAGATTTTAATTTTGATGACAACTTATAGTTATATTTTTGCTTAAATACCAAAGCTCG
>JAQWFL010000025.1 GCA_028704435.1 Anaerostipes sp.
TTAAAGTCTGGACGAGTTTATATTTCTTCACAAAATCATGGATATGTAATTAAGGAAGAAAGCATCGCAAGTGATGTGGCAGAAGTATCCTTCATCAATGTAAATGATAAAAGTATTGAAGGCTTAAATTATAAGAACAAGGATGTACGCACAGTACAATTTCATCCAGAGGCAAGTCCTGGACCTGTGGACACAGCATACTTGTTTGACGAGTTTATCGAAATGATGGGAGGACAAAAGAATGCCTAGAATAGAAAATATAAAAAAAGTATTAGTTATTGGTTCTGGACCAATTATTATTGGACAGGCGGCGGAGTTTGATTATGCAGGAACACAGGCATGCAGAGCTCTACGTGAAGAAGGGATTGAAGTTGTCTTAGTAAACTCAAATCCAGCAACAATTATGACGGATAAAGATATTGCAGATAAAGTATATATTGAGCCATTAACAGCAAAAGTTGTAGAAGCGATTATTGAGAAAGAACAGCCAGATAGTATTTTGCCAACACTAGGTGGACAGGCGGCTTTAAACCTTGCAATGGAATTAGAAGAAAGTGGATATCTTGCAAAAAGTGGCGTGAATTTAATTGGTACTTCTTCAGAGACAATTAAAAAAGCAGAAGATCGACAAGAATTTAAAGATACCATGGAGAAATTAGGAGAGCCAATTGCACCAAGTAAAGTTGTAACTGATATTCCAGCAGGTGCAGAATTTGCAGAGGTAATTGGATATCCAGTAGTTCTTAGACCTGCTTATACCCTCGGAGGTAGTGGTGGAGGAATCGCTCACGACAAGGCAGAATTAGAAAAGATTCTTGAAAATGGATTAAGACTAAGTCGTGTAGGTGAGGTTCTAGTAGAACGTTACATCGGTGGATGGAAAGAAATCGAATACGAAGTGATGAGAGATGCCAATGGAACATGTATTACTGTGTGTAACATGGAGAATATTGATCCAGTTGGAGTTCATACAGGAGACAGTATTGTAGTTGCACCTTCTCAGACATTAGGTGATAAAGAATACCAGATGCTTCGTACATCAGCATTAAAGATTATTACAGAATTAAATGTTTGCGGTGGATGTAATGTACAGTATGCATTGAATCCAGACAGTTTTGAATATTGTGTTATTGAGGTAAATCCGCGTGTTAGCCGTTCTTCAGCATTGGCATCAAAGGCAACAGGATACCCAATTGCAAAGGTTACAGCAAAGATTGCTGTTGGATATGACTTAGATGAAATTGAAAATGCAGTTACAAAGAAAACATTTGCAAGTTTTGAACCTATGCTTGATTACTGTGTTGTAAAGATGCCTCGTTTACCATTTGATAAGTTTATTCATGCAAAGAGAACTTTGACAACTCAAATGAAAGCAACAGGAGAAGTTATGAGTATTTGTAATAACTTTGAAGGTGCTTTGATGAAGGCAATCCGTTCCTTGGAACAAAATGTTGACAGTTTGATTTATGGTGAATACGGAAAAATGTCAGACGAGGAATTGACAGCAGAATTAAGTAAGATTGACGATTTGAGAATCTATGTTATTGCAGAAGCTCTTCGTAGAGGATTTGACTATGATACAATCTTTAATATAACAAAGATTGATCGTTGGTTCTTAGATAAGATTCATATCTTAGTTGAGATGGAAACACAATTAAAAGAGGCAAAAGAGCTTGACCAGAAATTATTGATGGAAGCAAAACGTCTTGAGTTCCCTGATTCTGTGATTGGAAAGTTGACAGGAAAGACTGCAAAAGAGATTAAGAATCTTCGTAATCAATTTGATATCCATGCAGCTTATAAGATGGTTGATACATGTGCAGCAGAATTTGAAGCAGCAACACCATATTATTATTCTTGTTTCCAAAGCGAAAATGAATTGGAAGAAACAAAGGGTAAAAAGAAGGTTATGGTATTAGGTTCAGGACCAATTAGAATTGGTCAGGGAATTGAATTTGATTATTGCTCTGTTCACAGTGTATGGTCACTTCGTGAACAAGGATATGAAACTATAATTGTAAATAACAATCCAGAAACTGTTTCTACTGATTTTGATGTGTCAGATAAGTTATACTTTGAACCATTGACAGCAGAAGATGTAGAAAGTATCGTTGATTTAGAAAAACCAGATGGTGCCGTTGTTCAGTTTGGTGGACAGACAGCAATTAAACTTACACAGGCATTAATGGAAATGGGAGTTCCGATTCTAGGAACAAGTGCTGAAAATGTAGATGCAGCAGAAGATAGAGAATTATTTGATGAGATTCTAGAAGAGTGCTGTATTCCAAGACCAAAGGGAACAACAGTATTTACTTGTGAAGAAGCGATTAAAGTTGCCAATGAATTAGGATATCCAGTATTAGTCCGTCCTTCTTATGTACTAGGTGGACAGGGAATGCAGATTGCAATTTCAGATCAGGATATTGGAGAATTCATGGAAATTATTAACCGTCAGGTGCAGGAACATCCGATTCTAATCGACAAGTATTTAGTTGGTAAGGAAGTGGAAGTTGACGCAGTATGTGATGGGGAAGAAATTATTATTCCTGGTATTATGGAGCATATTGAACGAGCTGGAATCCATTCAGGAGACAGTATTTCTGTATATCCATCGAAGACATTAAGTGATAAAGTCAAATTTATTATTGCAGAATATACAAGAAAACTTGCAAAATCATTACATGTTGTTGGACTTATTAATATTCAGTTTATTGTCAGCAATGAAGAAGTGTATGTTATTGAGGTAAATCCTCGTTCCAGCCGTACCGTTCCTTATATTAGTAAAGTAACTGGAATTCCTATCGTTGATTTAGCAGCAAAGGTAATTACAGGAATAAAGATTAAGGATTTAGGATATGAGCCAGGATTGCAGCCAGAATCAGAATACTATGCAATTAAAAAGCCAGTATTCTCATTTGAAAAGCTTCGTGGGGCTGAGATTAGTCTTGGACCAGAGATGAAGTCTACAGGAGAGTGTCTTGGGGTTTCAAAGGATTATGATGAAGCACTTTACAAAGCCTTCTTAGGTGCAGGAGTTGACCTTCCTATGTATAAGAAGATGATTTTAACCGTAAAGGATTCAGATAAATTTGAAGCGGTTGATATTGGTAGAAGGTTTGAAGCTCTTGGTTATGAAATCTATTCAACAAGAAGTACCTGCAGAGTATTAAATGAAGCAGGGGTCAATGCAAAACCAATCAACAAGATTGAACAAGAATCTCCAACCTTGCTAGATTTGATTTTAGATGATAAAATAGACCTTGTCATTGACACACCAAGCCAAGGCGTTGGAAGAAGTAACGATGGTTTCTTGATTCGTCGCTATGCAATTGAGACAGGAGTATCTTGTATCACAAGCTTAGATACAGCAGATGCACTTCTTACAAGCTTAGAATCAGGAAAAAGAGAAAAACTATCAGTTGTAAATATTGCAGAGATTTAGAATTTAAATGTACAATGGGGTATCTTTAATGCTTATTAAAGGTACCCTTAATTCTGTTTCATTGACAAAGAAAATGTTAATTGATAAGATAAGAATAACTATGAAAAAACGGAGGTTTTCAATATGGATCGGTACACAAAACAAGATGTAATTGATTTAGTAAGAGAGAATGATGTAAAGTTTATAAGACTTCAATTTTCTGATGTTTTTGGCACATTAAAGAATGTTGCAATTACATCAACACAGTTAGAAAAAGCATTAGATAATAAAGTTACTTTTGATGGTTCTTCAGTAGATGGATTCGTACGAATTGAGGAATCTGATATGTATTTGTATCCGGATTTGGATAGTTTTTTAATTTATCCATGGCATTCTCATAGTGGACGTGTTGCACGTATGATTTGCGATGTATATGGACAGGACGGACTGCCATTTCAAGGAGATTCTAGGTATGTTTTGAAAAAGGTGTTAAGAGAGTGTAAAAAAACTGGTTTTAATTTCAACGTGGGACCTGAATGTGAATTCTTCTTATTCCATACAGATGATGAGGGAAGGCCAACAACAATTACTCATGAAAAGGCAAGTTATTTTGATGTTGCACCACTTGATTTAGGGGAGAGTGCAAGAAGAGATATGATTCTTAACTTAGAGGAGATGGGATTTGAGATTGAGGCGTCTCATCATGAAGTTGCACCGGCACAGCACGAGATTGATTTTAAGTATGACAATGCTCTTCGAACAGCGGACAATATTCTTACCTTCAAATTTGTTGTTAAGATTATTGCAAAGCGTCATGGGCTTTATGCAAGTTTTATGCCAAAACCTCTTTCTGGTGTGGATGGTTCAGGAATGCATTTGAATATGTCTCTATGGAAAGATGGACGCAATGTATTTCCGGATTCGGATGGAAAATTGGGACTTAGTACAGAGGCATATCATTTTATGGCAGGAATTTTAAAGCATGCCCCAGAGATGACGCTGATTACGAATCCGCTGATTAACTCTTATAAGAGAATTGTTCCTGGGTACGAAGCTCCAGTGGATATTTCATGGTCACCAGCCAATCGAAGTCCGTTGGTACGAGTTCCGGCAGCAAGAGGAAGTGGAACAAGACTTGAACTTAGAAGCCCAGATTCTGCAGCAAACCCATATTTGGCATTAGCAGTCTGCCTTGCGGCAGGATTAGATGGATTAAAGAATAGATTAGATCCAGGGAAAGGATCTGTGGAGAATCAATACAATGTTGATGCTGCACAACAAGAAACCCTTCCAAGAGATTTAAAGGAAGCAGTTCAAGTGTTTGAAAAGAGTCAATTTATGAAGGACGTTCTTGGAGAACATATTTACAATAAGTATTTAACTGCAAAGAAGAAAGAATGGGAGTCATATCAGCAAGAAGTGTCTCAGTGGGAACTTAATGAATACTTGTACAAGATTTAATGTAGATGCAAGAAGTTCATTAGGGGGTGAGAAACTTGGTTAATATCTTTGTCCTGTTTCCAAAACAAGAAAATGGAAGAGCAATTCGAAATATTCTTACAAAGAGTGGATTTAATGTGACGGCTGTGTGTGTAACAGGATCACAGGCAATTCAAAGAGTGGAAGATTTAAATGCTGGATTGGTAATATGCGGATATAAATTTGCAGATATGCTATATGATGAGCTGAGAGATTATTTACCAAGTGGTGTCAAAATGCTCTTGATGGCTTCGCAGATGTATTTGGATGAATGCTATATGGACAATGTAGTCTGTATGCCTATGCCAGTAAAGGCACACGATTTAATAGACAATGTGCGGGAACTGGTGGATGAGGTTACATTTGCACAAAAAAAAGAAAAAAACAAGCCCAAGCAACGCTCTAGAGAAGAAGTTGAATTGCTAGAAGAAGTAAAAAAATTATTAATGAGCAACAACCAAATTTCGGAGAATGAAGCCCATACATATATCCAACAGCGCAGTATGAATAGTGGGGTTGGTTTGATTGAGATGGCGCGGATGATTCGAGATTCGCTTACATATTAAGACTAGGAGGATATTATGTTCAAAGTAAACGAAGATTACTTAAAATTACCAGGAAGTTATTTATTTTCTACCATTGCAAAGAAAGTAGCAGCATTTTCGGACGCAAATCCAGAGAAGGAATTAATTCGTCTAGGGATTGGGGATGTAACACAACCTTTGGCACCATCAATTATTAAGGCAATGCATGGTGCAGTTGATGAGATGGGAAATGCAGAAACATTCCATGGTTATGCACCAGATTTAGGATATGAATTTTTGAGAAATGCAATTGTAAAGGGTGATTATGAATCAAGAGGAGCAGATATTGCTGCGGACGAAATTTTTGTCAGTGACGGAGCTAAATGTGATTCGGGAAATATTCAGGAAATCTTTGCAAAAGATAATAAAATAGCAGTTTGCGATCCTGTTTATCCAGTTTATGTTGATACCAATGTAATGGCAGGAAGAACTGGAACTTATAATCCAAAGAAAGAAACATGGAGTAATGTAATTTATATGCCATGTACAGACGAGAATAATTTTGCACCAGATTTCCCAGATGAAGTGCCAGATATTATTTATCTTTGTTTTCCAAACAATCCAACCGGTTCTACAATCACAAAGGATCAATTACAGGGTTGGGTTGATTATGCCAATAAAAATGGCTGTGTAATTATTTACGATGCAGCTTATGAAGCCTATATTTCAGAAGACAATGTAGCCCATACGATTTATGAATGCCAAGGAGCAAGAACTTGTGCTATTGAATTAAAATCATTTTCTAAAAATGCTGGATTTACGGGAGTTCGTCTGGGATATACAGTAATTCCAAAAGATTTAAAGGCTGGAGATGTAATGCTTCATTCCTTGTGGGCAAGACGTCATGGAACAAAATACAATGGGGCTCCTTATATTGTACAGCGAGCAGGAGAAGCCGTTTATTCGGAAGCAGGAAAAGCACAATTAAAAGAACAAGTTGGCTATTATATGAATAATGCAAAAGTTATTTTTGAGGGATTAAAGAATGCTGGCTATACGGTATCAGGTGGAGTCAATGCACCATATATCTGGCTAAAAACTCCAGATAATATGACTTCATGGGAGTTTTTTGATTTCTTATTGGAAAAAGCCAATGTAGTAGGAACACCAGGTTCAGGGTTTGGTCCAAGTGGGGAAGGATATTTCCGACTTACGGCATTTGGATCTTATGATAATACAGTTGCTGCAATTGAAAGAATTAAAAATATTTAAGAAATTGTTCTATTAAAAACATAAATTTTATCACACGTCGTGTCATTTGACATGAATACTGTGGCAGAATTGACACTCCTTTCAAATCGCGTTATTCTAAAAGAAATGAAACGCAGATGTGATTTGAAAGGAGTTTTTTTATGGAATTAAAACCAGTTATTATGGACAGTGGGAGAATCCCTTGGTTCTATCGTCCTAACAGTACAACAGGTAAAATTTTTGGAAAAAAAGCATTACATTTAGATGAAGATACACAGATGGTTATTGATTATATGGATTATCCAGCAGGATTTACAACTATTGCTCATAAGCATCTGTGCTCTCATGGATTATTTGTATTAGAGGGGCAATTAAAAGTAGATGAAGAATATTATGGACCAGGAACTTTTGTATGGTTTCCAGAGGGAGTTATAGCTACCCATGGAGCAGCAGAGAATGAGGGAGTAAAATGCCTTCTCATATCAAATAAGGCATTTTCTATTGAATATGTGGGGGATGAAAAAAATAATACAGGATTAGAAAAAGTAGTTGTGGATATTCATCGCATGCCGTGGTTTTATCGTCCAACGAGTACCACAGGAAAGATTTTTGGAAAGAAACAACTATTACTTGATTCGGAAACTGGGATGGAAATTAATTATATGGATTATCCAGCAGGATTTACGACAATCAAACATCGACATTCGACAGGACACGGTTTGTTTGTATTGGAAGGTCAATTATTGACTGGAGGAGATTTGTATGGACCAGGAACCTTAGTATGGTATCCAGAAGGAATTGAAATAGACCATGGAGCAACAAAAGAGCATGGAGTAAAATGCTTGTTAATATCAAATAAGACATTTTCCATTGAATATGTATTATAAGAGAGGCAAAGATGGTTGAAGATAAAAAGTTGCTAGTTGACGTTGCACACTTATATTATGAAAAACAATTGACACAGCAACAGATAGCAAAACAACTCAATGTAAGTCGATCCTTAATTTCAAAAATGTTGGTAAAGGCAAGAGATAACGGGACAGTGGAAGTGATTATTCATGATGACACGGTTCATGTTCATAGAGAACTTGAAGAACGGATGAAACATTTATTTCAATTGAAAGATGTAATATGTGTGGAGCCAATTGCTGGAAAAACGGTAGAAGAAAGTGTGGTTTCTTATGCGTGTAAATATTTAGAGAGTAAATTTGTAAAAACAAAGGATGTGGCTGTAGCAGGAGGTCGCATGATGAAAGAAATAGCAGTGACATTTTCTCCTAAAGTGGCGATGGAGCACATTACATTTATTCCGCTTTGTGGGGGGATTGATGAAGAATTTTGGAATGCTCAGGCAAATACGGTGTGCGATTATTTTGCAAGTCACTGTGGAGGGTCTAGTCTACAACTTCATGCACCACTAATATTAGAGACAACGCAAGCGAGAGATATGCTTTTGAATCAGCGTTTTATTTCAAATGTAATAGAAAAAGCAAAGAATGCACAACTAGCTGTGGTTGGTATTGGAAATGCTTATTCGTATGCAATGTTGGAGGAACATTATTTGAATGCTTCTCAAAAAATGACGCAAGAATATAAGCAACAAATAAAAGGAGATATTATTTATCATTATTATGATAAAAAAGGTGAATTAATAGATTGTGCATGGAATCATCAAACAATTTCACTTGGATTTCAGGAATTAAAAAAGATACCAGAAGTCATAGGTGTGGCATATGAGTTGGAAAAAGTAGAAAGTATCTATATTTCTATTCGAGAAAAAATGATAAATTCTCTTATTATTCCAGCTACATTGGCACAGCAAATTATAAAAATGCATTTAAAATTTACATAAAAAAGGAATTCCAAATTGGAATTCCTTTTTTCTATACGTTAAATTTGAATGTGATAATGTCCCCGTCTTTGACGATGTATTCTTTACCTTCTTGTCTTACAAGACCCTTTTCTTTTGCTGCATGCATACTTCCGTTTTCGATTAAATCATCATAGGAAACAACTTCAGCACAGATAAATCCTCGTTCAAAATCTGTATGAATCTTACCGGCAGCACCAGGAGCTTTGGTACCTTCTGTAATTGTCCATGCTCGGGTTTCGTCTTCTCCGGATGTAAGGTAACTAATTAAACCAAGAAGAGAATAACTTGCTGCGATTAGTTTGTCTAATCCAGACTCTTTTAATCCTAAATCTTCTAGAAATTCGGCTTTCTCTTCATCATCTAATTCAGAAAGTTCTTGTTCGATTTGAGCGCATACAACAAATACTCCAGCATCTACATCTTTGGCATATTTACGTACTGCGGCAACATATTCGTTGCTTTCTCCATCATCAGCTAAATGCTCCTCATCTACATTAGCAGCAAATATAACAGGTTTAATTGTAAGAAGATTGCAAGAAGCCAAAATATCAGAATCTTCCTCGTCATCTACTTCAAATGTTTTTGCAAGCTTTCCATTCTCAAGATGTTCTTTTACCTTTGTTAAGAATTCAACTTCATGTGCAAGGGTCTTGTCCTTTCTTGAGCCTTTCTGTGACTTTGCAATGCGTCGATCCAATACTTCAATATCAGAGAAAATCAATTCAAAATTAATTGTCTCAATATCACGAAGAGGATTCACATCTCCGTCAACATGTACAATGTTGGAATCATCAAAGCAGCGAACCACATGTACAATGGCATCTACTTCACGGATATTAGCAAGAAACTGGTTTCCTAAACCTTCTCCTTTAGATGCTCCTTTTACTAATCCAGCAATATCTACAAATTCGATGACTGCAGGAATTATTTTTTTTGAGTGATACTTCTCTGCTAATACATCAACACGCTTATCAGGTACTGTTACAATCCCTACATTGGGATCAATGGTACAAAATGGATAGTTTGCAGATTCTGCCCCTGCTTTTGTAAGGGAATTAAAAAGTGTGCTCTTTCCTACGTTAGGCAATCCTACAATTCCTAATTTCATAATTCATTTATTCCTTTCTTTCTTCATATTTCTAATAGATAGTCTATCACAAGAAACTTGAAATGAAAAGAAAAATGAGATAAGATAACAACAACTTGGCAAAATGGAGGTGAAATATGTACGAAATTAGATTTCCTAATTTAGGAATTGAGTTTAACCATGTTGGAACAGGAATTAATATTGGCGGATTTGAAATAATGTTCTATGGAATTGTAATTGCTTTTGGCTTTCTTCTTGGAATGTATGCATCAGGACGTGTAGCTAAGAAAATCGGAATTGACCCAGAAGCTATTTTTGATTATGTTATTGTAATGATTATTCCATCAATTATAGGGGCAAGATTGTATTATGTTATTTTTTCGTGGGATTATTATAAGAATCATCTTGGCGAAATAATAAATACACGAGGCGGAGGATTGGCAATTTATGGTGGTATTATTGCTGCAGTTGTTGTACTTCTTATTTTTTGTAGAAAAAAGAAGATTAATTTCTTCCGATTTGGTGATGCTGCAGTTGTAGGGCTTTTGATTGGGCAGATTCTTGGTAGATGGGGGAACTTTTTCAATCGAGAAGCCTTTGGAGGATTTACCAATGGACCATTTGCAATGCAGATTCCTACAGATTATTTCTATAAGATAGGAAGACTTTCAGAGATTATTGAAAGCGGATTGTATGACAAAGCGGTATATGTTGAACATTCTGGACATGTACATTCCTTTATACAGGTTCATCCTACCTTTTTATATGAAGGTATGTGGAATCTAGGGCTATTGTTGGTGATTTTACTTTTCTTAAAATTTAGAAAATTTGATGGACAATTGCTTGCAATTTACGCTATTGGATATGGAATTGGGCGTTTTTGGATAGAAGGACTTAGAACAGATCAGTTGTTGATTCCTGGAATTCATGTGCCAGTGTCTCAGGTAGTTGCAGTTTTATTTGTGATTTTGGGCGTGATTTTTATGACAATAAACATGAAAAAAAGAAAAAGTCTGAAAAATTAAAGAAGGATTGTATGTAAGAAAAACAGCAAACACAATATATTGTGGTTGCTGTTTTTTGATGCTTAAAAAAATCTGAATATCCTTGCAATTTCTAATTCTTTCCGTTAGAATAAATTTATGAAGTGGTGGAAAGTGGAGTAAAGTGGGGACAAAGTGTTATGAAGTGGTTTCTACAAAGATAAAGTGGAGTAATTGTTTTTGAGACAAAGAAGGTGATGACCATGTTTATGGGTGAATACAATCACACAATCGACTCAAAAGGCAGGCTGATAATCCCATCAAAGTTTCGTGAAGCTTTGGGTAGTGAATTTGTTATTACAAAGGGATTGGATGGATGCTTATTTGTGTTCCCTGAAAAGGAATGGTTAGCATTTGAAGAAAAGCTTAGAAGTCTTCCACTAATTGATAAAAATGCAAGAAGATTTTCAAGATTCTTTTTAGCAGGAGCATCTACATGTGAATTAGACAAGCAGGGAAGGATTTTAGTACCAGGAACCCTTCGGGAATTTGCTCAGATGGATAAAGAAGTTGTTCTAACGGGTATGTTAGATCGAATTGAGGTATGGAGCAAAGAAAAATGGAACGAGAACAGTTCTTATGACGATATGGATGATATCGCCGCAAGTATGCAGGAATTTGGTCTTAATATATAAGGTGGATTTATGGAATTTAGACATATATCAGTATTATTAGATGAAACAATCGAGGCTCTGAAGGTTAAACCTGAGGGGATTTATGTAGATGGAACTTTAGGTGGAGGTGGACATGCCTTAGAGGTATGTAAAAGGCTCTCATCAAAAGGAAGATACATTGGAATTGATCAAGATGCGGATGCAATCGCAGCGAGTACAAAGCGTTTAGAGGAGTTTTCAAAGCAAGTTACAATAGTCCGTGACAATTATGTGAATATGCCAAAAGTTATAAAGGACTTAGGAATTACAGGGGTTGATGGAATCCTGCTTGATTTAGGAGTTTCGTCATATCAGTTAGATAAAAAAGACAGAGGATTTACATATAGAGAAGATGTTCCTTTAGACATGAGGATGGATCAAAGACAGACATTGTCTGCAAAGGATATTGTCAATGAATATTCTGAAATGGAATTGTTTCATATAATTAGAGATTATGGAGAAGATAAGTTCGCTAAGAACATTGCAAAACATATTGTGATGGAGCGAAAGGACAAGCCAATTGAGACAACTGGTGAATTAATTGAGATAATTAAACATGCAATTCCAATGAAAGTTAGAGCGGTAGGTGGACATCCTGCAAAGAAGACATTTCAGGCAATTAGAATTGAATGTAATCATGAGTTAGACGTGTTAAAAGACAGCATTGATGCCATGATTGATATATTAAATCCAGGCGGCAGATTGTGTATTATTACATTTCATTCTTTAGAAGATCGAATTGTAAAACGTGTGTATCGAAAGAATGAAAATCCTTGTACATGCCCACCGAATTTTCCGATTTGTACATGTGGTAAAGTTTCAAAAGGAAAAGTTATCACAAGAAAACCTATTGTACCAAGGGAAAAGGAAATCAAAGAAAATAAGCGTTCAAAAAGTTCAAAGCTAAGAGTTTTTGAAAGAGGTAGAGAATAAATAAGGAGGAAACAAATGGCAAGTACAAGACAAGAACGGTACAACTTAATTTACGGAAACACAGCTCGTCAGATGGAAAAACCAGAGGTGGTATCAAGACCAGCGTATGAACCGAAAAGAAAAGTAGAAAAAATACCGAAGAAAAAACCATCAAGCCAGACAAAAAGAAATCAAAGAAAAGCTTATGAATTTGATTTTAATTTTATTTGTGTTATGGCTGTTGCATGTGCAATTGTATTCTCCGTAAGTTTTTTATATTTGTCTCAAAGGAGTAATTTGATTTCAAAACAGTCTGCTCTTGCAAACAAGAAGAATGAATTAAATGTATTGGTAACAGAGAATGAGGATATGGAATTAGAGCTTGACCAGAGCGTTAATTTGACGAAGATTGAAGAAGTTGCTACAAAGCAATATGGAATGCAAAAACCAGGGAAGAATAAAGTTATTACGTACAAAAGTAAAAATGGGGATTATGTACGTCAATATGGAGATATTCCTTCGACAAATTAAGGAGCAGGGCAATTGAAGAAACGTAGATTAAAAACGAGAATAATAAGTCGTGCTATGAAGAGCAGGTTAATTTTTTGTGCTGCTTTCATAGCCATTCTTTTTGTTGTGGTCAGTGCAAGATTAACATATATTGCAGTAACAAAGAATACCCAGTATAAGAAAATTGTATTGTCACAACAGTCTTACAACAGCGAAGTAATCCCTTATAAGCGTGGAGATATTACAGACCGGAATGGAAATATATTAGCCACAAGCCAAAAACTTTACAATGTTGTATTAGAACCAAAAAATATTTTGGAAAATAATCAGATAAAGAAAGAAACTGTTGCTGCATTGGTAAAGTATTTAAATGTGAGCCAAAGCAGTCTGGAAAACTTTTTAAAGAAGAACAGTAATTCTTATTATAATGTCTACAAAAAGAAATTAACATTTAGTCAGATTTCGGATTTAAAAGATTATATAAATTCAAAAGAGGGAAGAAATGTATCGGGAATTCGTTTTGATGAGGTGTATGAGAGGAAATACCCAAATCATACACTTGGGTGTCAACTCCTTGGATTTGTTTCTAATGAACAGGGAACAACAGGGATTGAACAGGCTTACAACAGCACATTATCAGGTGTCAATGGAAGAAGATATTCTTATTTAAATACAGAATTAGAACAGGATAGTTCTGTTGTGGAAACTCGAGATGGAGATTCTGTAGTGTCAACAATTGATATTAATATTCAAAAGATTGCAGAAAACCGTTTAAAGAAATTTGAAAAAAAATATGGAAGTAAATACGGAAGTTCTGTTTTGGTTATGAATCCTAACAGTGGAGAAGTGTTGGCCATGGCCAATTCAAATACCTATGATTTGGAGAACCCAAGAAGTGACAGTGCTTTAAGTTATAAGTATACACAAAGTCAGATTGCAAGTATGTCAAAGAAAAAGAAATCAGAAGCATTTAGTGAACTATGGACGAATAATGTCATTTCAAAGAGTTTTGAGCCTGGTTCCACATACAAACCTTTTACAGTAGCGGCTGGATTAGAGGAAGGCATTTTAAATGGAAATGAAAGTTTTTATTGTGATGGATCTCAAACAGTAGGTGGAAATGTAATTCACTGTTCTCATAGAAGTGGACATGGGCAGATTACACTTTCACAGTCAATTTCGTTGTCTTGTAATGATGCGTTAATGCAAATTGGAGCAAAAGAAGGAAAGAAAGTATTTACAAAATATCAGACAGAGTTTAATTTTGGAAAAATGACAAACATTGATCTTCCAGGTGAAGTAAATACTTCGGCATTGCTACATTCTGCAGATCAGATGGCTGCAGTTGATTTAGCAACAAGTTCTTTTGGACAGTCATTTAACAGTTCCATGATTCAACTAGCAACATCTTTTTGTTCCATTGTAAATGGAGGAAATTACTATAAACCTCATGTGGTAAGAGAAACGAAAAACAGTCAGGGAGATGTGACCAATTCGGTGTCACCAACCGTGGTAAAACAAACAGTATCCAAGGAAACTTCAGATAAATTAAAGTCTTATATGAAACAAACCGTAGAATCCGGAACTGGAAAAAAAGCAAAGATTTCGGGATATTCAGTAGGTGGTAAGACAGGAACTGCACAGAAAATTCCAAGAAGTGCAGGAACTTATATTGTATCTTTTATAGGGTTTGCCCCAGTGGAAAATCCTCAGGTTGTTGTATATGTTGTGATTGATGAGTTAAAAAATACATCACAGCAAAATACAGGAATTGCAGTTGAAATGGCAAGAGATGTTTTGAAGGAATCTTTGGAAGATTTAAATGTAGCCAAAACAAAATAAAGTAATAAATTAATTTCCCTGACTCATATACTATATCAATATGAGTCGGGAAAATTTATGTTTACGTCAAATAAAAAACGATTACTTTTTGTTGTGCTATGCATTAGTATTGGAATTTTTGTTGTTGCAGCAAGGTTGGCGTTTGTTATGGTATTTCAAGCAGACAAATACCTATCTCTTGCAAAAGATTTACATCAAAGGGAACGGGAAATCAAAGCTCCAAGAGGAAATATCTTTGATCGAAATGGGGTGAAAATCGCATCCAACAAAGCCGTTTATTCGATTTCTGTTATATATCGGCAGATGAAGGATAAAAAGAAGGTCTTAAATGTATTAGAAAAAGAACTTGGTATAGAAAGGGCTAAACTTAAAAAGAAGATTTATCAACTGTCTTTGCGTGAAAAAATTCAAAGTAATGTTGAAAAAAGAACAGCAGATCGAATTAGAGCTTATAAACTGTCAGGAGTTAAAGTGGATGAGGATTATAAAAGAACATATCCATTTGATAATCTGGCTTCAAAGGTTTTAGGATTTACCGGTGGAGATAATCAGGGGATTCTTGGACTTGAAGTTGCCTATGATTCTTATTTGAAAGGGAAAAATGGGAAGATTCTAACTTTGACAGATGGTAGAGGAATTGAAATTAACGGAGCATATGAGGAAAGAGAAGAACCTGTTGCTGGAAAAGATTTGTATACGACGCTGGATGTGAATATTCAAAAATATGCATGGCAGCTATGTAAAAAAACACAAAAGGAAAAAAAGGCAAAACAAGTATCCATGATATTGATGAATCCTCAAAATGGAGAAATATATGCTATGGTAAATACACCAGAGTACAATTTAAATGAACCATATGAACTTTCTTCTAAATATAAAAAGAAACTTAAGAAAAATGAAAAGAAAAAGCAAGAATATCTAAACCAAATGTGGAGGAATTCATGTTTAAATGATACTTATGAGCCTGGATCAGTATTTAAAATTATAACTGCAACGGCGGGATTGGAGTATCACAAGGTAAAGGTTTCTGATCATTTTAATTGTCCAGGGTTTCGTGTAGTGGAAGATCGAAAGATTCGATGCCATAAGACGGGAGGACATGGAAGTGAGACGTTTAAAGAGGGGGTCATGAATTCATGTAATCCAGTTTTTATAGAGGTTGGTGCCAGGGTTGGTGTTGATTCTATGTATGAAATGTTTCATCGATTGGGACTGTTTGAAAAAACAGGAATTGATCTTCCTGGAGAGGCTAATTCCATTATGCATCAGAAGAAAAATGTAAAAGCAGTAGAACTTGCTACAATGTCTTTTGGTCAGTCAATTCAGATTACGCCACTTCAGCTTATGAGGGCAGCTAGTGCTGCCGTAAATGGAGGTACATTAGTTACACCTCATATTGGCATGAAAGTCGGAGATAATGAGTTGAAATTTCCTACAAAAAGTGGTGTGATACAAAAAGAAACTTCGGATACGATGAAAGAACTTCTTGAGGCTGTTGTATCAGAGGGTTCTGGAAGGAACTGCAAAATAAATGGATATTCTATTGGAGGAAAAACTGCAACAAGTGAAAAACTTCCAAGAGGAAATGGAAAATATATTTCATCTTTTTTGGGCTTTTCAAAAGCGAAGAATCCTACAATTATGGCGATGATCTTAATTGATGAACCCAAGGGAACATATTATGGAGGAAGCATTGCAGCACCAGTGGTAAGAAGTATGTTTCAAGTTGTGCTTCCATATCTGGGAATATCCAAAGATTATATAGTTGATAAAAAATAAGAAAAAATATATACTAAAAAGAATAAGACAAGAAAAACAAATGAGGTGAAATTATGAATTATAGTATTGTAAAACCAATTTTAATTGCATTTTTTGTGGGACTTTTACTTAGTCCTATGATGATTAGATATTTGCAGAAACTTAAATTTGGTCAGTTTATTAGAGGAGAGGGACCAGAATCCCATTTAAAAAAATCAGGGACACCGACTATGGGTGGTTTGATTATTTTATTATCCCTTATTGTTGCATCAGCATTTTATGTAAAAGACTATCCTAATATTATTCCAATTATGTTTGTAACATTAGGATTTGGATTTATTGGATTTGTGGATGATTATATTAAGGTTGTAATGAAACGTAATTTAGGGTTGCGTGCTTGGCAGAAGATGCTTGGTCAGATTATTGTTACAGGAGTATTTGTTTACTACTTAATTAATTATACAGAGGTTGGAACTACAATGTTAATTCCTTTTTCTGGAGGAAGATATCTAAACTTAGGAGTATTATTTATTCCAGCAATTTTTGTTATCCTTCTTGGAACTGTCAATGGTTCTAACTTTACAGATGGATTGGATGGATTGGCATCTAGCGTTACAGTATTAATTGCAGTGTTTTTTACAGTGGTTGCCATTGGTATGCAAGTAAATGGAAATGACCCTGGAATTTGGCCGATTACATGTGCTACTGTTGGGGCGCTTCTAGCCTTTTTAGTATTCAATGTGTATCCAGCACGTGTGTTTATGGGAGACACAGGCTCTCTTGCACTAGGCGGATTTGTTGCCTCAACAGCAGTTATGCTTAAGATGCCATTATTTATACCAATTGTTGCCTTCATTTATTTGCTGGAGGTTGTTTCTGTTATGTTACAAGTTGTATATTTTAAGGTGACAGGCGGAAAACGACTATTTAAAATGGCTCCGATCCACCACCATTTTGAATTGTCAGGATGGCCGGAGACGAAGGTAGTTGCTATTTTTGCAATTGTGACTGCGATTTTATGTTTAATTGGTTTATTGGCGATTTAAGAAGGAGATTGAGATGAAGAATAAGAATGTACTTGTAGCAGGAGCAGGAAAAAGTGGAGTGGGAGCAGCAAAACTTTTATTAGCAGCAGGAAGCAGTGTGGCAATATACGATGGAAATGAACAGCTGAATCAAGATGATTTATTTCAAAAAATTGGAAAGAAAATTCCAGTAGTATTAGGAGATGTTTCAAGGGATATTGCAAAAGATTATGATTTTCTTGTGTTAAGTCCTGGGATTTCAGTAAATGCACCAATTGCAAAGGCATTTTCAAACCATGGAAAAGAAGTGTGGAGTGAAATTGAACTTGCATATCATGTATCAAAAGGGCAGATTGCAGCTATTACCGGAACCAATGGGAAGACAACGACTACAGCCCTTGTAGGTGAGATTATGAAATGCCATTATAATTCTGTATTTGTTGTAGGTAATATTGGAACACCATATACAAGTATTGCACTTGATACAAAAGAAGACAGCGTTATTGTTGCTGAAATCAGTAGCTTTCAATTAGAAACCATACATAATTTTTGCCCAAAGGTGTCTGCAGTTCTTAATATTACACCAGACCACTTAGATCGTCATGGAAGTGTGGAAGTATATGCCAAGACAAAAGAGAGCATTGGAATGAATCAGAATAAACATCAGGTTATGATTTTGAATTATGAAGATGAAACAACAAAAAAGATGGCAGAAAGATCTAATGCAAAGGTAGTATTTTTCAGTGTTCATAATCAAATTAAAGAAGGAATTGTATTTGATCAAAATATATTTTATATTATTGAGAAAGGTATAAAGACAGAAGTATGTAAGTTAGAAGATATTCATCTTTTAGGAGAACATAATTATGAAAATATCCTTGCTGCAATTGGTATTTCATATTATATGGGAGTTCCTGTTGCGGCAATCAAAGAAGGAATTGAAAGTTTTAAAGGAGTGGAACACCGTATTGAATATGTGGATACAGTAGATGGGGTTGCATACTATAATGATTCCAAAGGGACTAATCCAGACGCAGCCATTAAGGGAATTGGGGCAATGAATCGCCCAACATATTTAATTGGTGGGGGATATGACAAAAAGTCAACTTATGACGAATGGATTGATGCTTTTGATGGAAAGGTGAAAAAGTTACTTTTATTAGGTGCCACGGCTCCTAAAATTGGAGAAACAGCTATTGCACATGGATTTACAGATATTGTTTATGTAGACTCCTTAGAGGAAGCAGTTATGATGGCTGCAAAGGAAGCAAAAGATGGAGATGCAGTTCTGCTTTCACCTGCATGTGCCAGTTGGGGAATGTTCCCCAATTATGAAGTACGAGGAGACATGTTCAAAGATTGCGTGAAAAAATTAAAGGAGCGATAGAATTTGAAAAACCCAGTAAAAGAAAAGTACATGAAAAGAGACTTTTTTGACTATTCATTCCTGTTTTTGGTCTTGTTTTTAGTTGGATTTGGGCTTGTCATGATTTTTAGTACAAGTTCATACAAAAGTATGTTGACTTATGGTAATCCATATCATTGGTTAGTGAGACAAGGGATGATAGCTGTGGCAGCAGGTATTGTAATGCTTGTAATTGGTATCAAATTCGACTATCGTGTTTTGAATCAAAAGGGCATTGCTCAAATTGCAGATTATGGTACTTTGATATTTCTTGTTTCAGTATTAATTTTAGGAAGTGCAAAAAATGGATCCGTGCGTTGGATTAGTATAGCAGGAATTCAGATTCAGCCTTCGGAATTTGCCAAGATTGGTTTGGTTATCTTTCTCGCTTATACATTGTCTCATAATGTAAAGAGAATGAAGGACTGGAAATATTATATTGGATACGTTCTCTGCTTTCGCTGTGGACCAATTATTTTACTGGTTGCTTTTCAGAATCTAAGTACAGCCTTGGTTTTGGCGGCCATCTCTGGAGTCATGATTTTTGTAGTCAGCCCTAAAAGTAAGGTGTTACTTTCGTGTGCTGGTGCAGGGATTGTAGCGATTGTGATGTATCTTGCATTTAATAGTGGATATAGAAATGAGCGTATTGCAATTTGGATGCATCCAGAAACCCATCAAAAAGGGCTACAGACCACGCAGGCATTGTATGCCATTGGTTCAGGTGGTATTTTTGGAAAAGGACTTGGGCAGAGCCTTCAAAAAATGGGGTTTGTGCCAGAGTCTCATAATGATATGATATTTTCGATTATCTGTGAAGAGTTAGGACTTGTAGGAGCCTTTTGCTTGATTTTATTGTTTATGGCATTGATTTGGAGAATGCTTTTAATTGCAATGAATGCAAAAGATCTATTTGGTAGTCTACTAGTTGTAGGATTTATGACCCATATAGGTGTTCAAGTTTTTATTAATATGGCAGTTGTTACAAATACAATTCCCCCAACTGGAATACCGCTTCCGTTTATTAGTTATGGTGGATCGTCTATTTTTGTTGTATTGCTGGAGATGGGACTGACATTGGCAGTTTCAAGAAAAATTAGGATGTGATAGACATGAAGAATGAGGAAAAAATCGTTCAATTTAAGGACGCAAAGAATCCTAAAAGAAAAATAAATAAAGTGAAAATAATTCTTGGATTTATGGGTGTTATTATTGTGGCATTTATTATTTTAGGGGTGTTGTTCCAAACAAAAGAGATTAAAATTACTGGAAACACATATTATACATCTCAGGAATGCAAGGTTTCTATTTCACAGAGTCCGTTTTCCAAAAATACAATTGTGTTTTATTTGCAAAATCGATTTTTTTCTAAGAAATCATTGCCGTTCATAAGAAAATTAGAAGTTTCTCTTGGAAATCCAGGATATATGACTATTTCGGTGAAAGAAAAAATGAGAGCAGGGTGTATTGCATACAATGGAAAATATATCTATTTTGACAGGGAAGGATACGCATTGGAATCCAGCACGACTCGTTATCCAGATGTTCCGTTGGTGACAGGTCTTGATTATAAGAAAATTGTTATGAATCAAAAGTTACCAGAAAAGGATAAAATGATTTTTGATGAGATATTAAGAGTGACCATTGCAATTGATAAATATAACGTAGCTATTAATCAGATTCATTTTGATGACAAGAAGCATATGTATTTGATTCAGAAGAACTTAACTATTGATTTATATAATGATAGTGATTTAGAGGCTAAGATATCTGAATTAGCAGGTGCTCTTCCCTCATTAGCTGGAAAGAAGGGAACATTATCATTGAAATTTTACTCAAAAGAGAATCCTATGATGATTTTCAAACAAAAAAAGAGTTGATATATTAATGTAAAAACTGTATTATATAAATAGTATATATAAAGAGAAAATACAGAACTCAGGGAAATATTAAGGAGGCATATCGTGGTTGAAATTATACCTAATATAGAAAATACACAGGCTAGAATTTTAGTTATTGGTGTTGGTGGTGCAGGAAATAATGCAGTGAATCGTATGGTTGATGAAAGCGTACAAGGTGTTGAACTTGTTGGTGTGAATACAGATAGACAAGCTCTATCATTATGTAAGTCGGCAACAAAGATTCAGATTGGTGAAAAATTAACAAAGGGATTAGGAGCTGGAGCAAAACCTGAAGTAGGGGAAGCGGCAGTAGAAGAGAATCGTGAAGAAATTACAGAATTAGTTCAAGGTTCTGATATGGTATTTATCACTTGTGGTATGGGTGGTGGAACTGGAACAGGAGCTGCACCAGTGATTGCAGAGATTTCTAAGAATTTAGGAATTCTTACAGTTGGTGTTGTGACAAAGCCTTTTTCTTTCGAGGGAACTCCTAGAATGAAGAATGCTATTTCAGGGATTAGTCGATTAAAAGAACAAGTAGATACAATGATTGTAATTCCTAATGATAAACTTTTGCAGATTTGTGAAAAGAGAACTACAATTCCGGATGCTCTTAAGAAAGCAGATGAAGTGCTTCAACAAGGAGTTCAGGGAATTACAGATATGATTTATAATCCAGGATTAATCAATGTGGATTTTGCTGATATCCAAACTGTTATGAGAGATAAGGGAATCGCGCACATTGGTATGGGCGTTGCAGATGAGGAACTAGATGCAATTAAGTCAGCTATGGAAAGTCCATTATTAGAAACTACAGTCAGTGGTGCATCTGATATTATTATTAACTTTGCGGGAGCAGTTGGTATGTTAGAAGCACAGCAAGCAGTGGATTATTTAAAAGATTACGCAGGAGATGAAGTGAATGTTATCTTTGGTACTGTGAATGCAGAACTAGGGGATTCTATTAGTGCGACAATTATCGCAACAGGTATCACAGAAGAGGGTCAAGGCAGAACGAAAAGAACTGCACCTGTATACGAAAGAACAACAGAAAAAGAGAGCGGACCAGCTTTTTCAGGACAACCTCTTTTTCAACGTTCAACAAATAGTGAGACAGAATCTAAAACATCTTCATACGATGATGTTGAAGATTCAGATTCAAAGATTGTAATTCCAGAATTTTTGCTTAAGAGCAGAAGAAAATAATTACATAAATAAAATTTAAAGCCAATTCTCAATGGAGAATTGGCTTTTTTTGTCGTTTTTTTAGAGCTTCATCCTCTTTATTTTGACAAAGTCCGAAGGTGTTATTTCTTATAATGAGGCTATGTTTTTTATCATTGTATTTATAAGACAGTGGATGATAACAGGAGGATTGTTGTATGTGTTTTCTCTGATTATGAAACGTAAGATAACAAGGGGAACGGTTTTTTTATGGGCTGGAGCAGGTAGTATGCTAGACATTGTGATGTTGCTCATTCCCTGGCGGGGGATATCCTTTATTACGTTAATCTTCCAAATATATTTTGTGGTACGAAAAGTATTTAAAGTCAAAGGAACTCAAAGTGTATATTATATGATTTATTTTGTTTTTCTTACCTTGTTTTATGGGGGTATCTGTTCTTTTTTGAAGAATCAATGGCAAATACCACAACTGGAGTTGTTATTGATTGTAGGGGGTATTTGTTTATGTTTGTCGTATCAATGTTTTTGGGAAAGAATACAAGGGCAAAAGGATGGCAGATATGAAGTTTCTTTTGAACTTGAAGGAAAGCAAATTGACGTAATCGCTTTTTTGGATACAGGAAATCAGCTATATGACCCCATAGGAAAATTGCCAGTGAGTGTCATAGAAGAGAAGGTTATTACAGATTCTTTTGGAGAAACGTTCACGAAGATGGTAGAAAAACATAGGATAAATGGGATAAGAATGATTCCTTATCATTGTGTTGGAACTGAAAATGGAATGATGATGGGAATTCTTGTACATGAAATAAGGATAAAGAAAAAGAATCAAGCTTGGAATGTAACAGAGGGAGTAATAGGTTTAAGTCATAATAAATTGGCTGAGAGTGGACTTTATGAAATGCTGTTACATCCAGACTTCATAAAAAATCAGGAGGGAACATCGTGTTAAAGATATGTACAAAAACAAGAAGATTTTTTAAAGCAGGTAGAGAAATTCATTATATTGGAGGGGCAGAAATTCTACCAGCACCCCTAGAGGCGAAAGACGAGGAGAGAATGATTCATATGCTGGGTACAGTGAATGAGCCAGAAGCCAGAGCAAAATTGATTGAGAGAAATCTTCGGTTGGTTGTATACATAGCAAAAAAATTTGATAATACAGGAATTGGTGTGGAAGATTTGATTTCTATTGGAACTATTGGTCTAATCAAAGCAATTAATACATTTAATCCAGCAAAGAAAATAAAACTGGCTACCTATGCATCTCGTTGTATTGAAAATGAAATTTTAATGTATTTAAGGAGAAATAATAAGACTAGGATGGAAGTGTCCATTGATGAACCATTAAATGTGGACTGGGATGGAAACGAATTGCTCCTTTCTGATATTCTTGGAACAGATGAAGATATAATTTATCGAGACTTAGAGCATGAAGTGGATAAGAACCTATTGTTAAAAGCAATGAAAATTCTATCAGAACGTGAGAAAAAGATTATTGAACTTCGGTTTGGAATTAACCAAAAAAATGGAGAAGAAATGACACAAAAGGAAGTTGCAAGCCAAATGGGAATTTCACAGTCTTATATTTCTAGACTGGAAAAGAAAATTATTAAAAGATTAAAAAAAGAAATGCATCGTATGGAATGTATGTAATATTTACAAATTTTTTATAGCTTAAGAAAAAGTTAATATACGCTTTTAATTGAAATGATATAATGAAATAAGAATTACTCCAAGAGCTTTTGGTTTCATTTAGAAGAAAGGATGAAATATGAAGGAAAGGAATCTTTTAAATTATATTAGATTTATATTTTTAGCGGTAGGTTTGGGAAGCTTTTTTTCATTATCTAGTGTTTGGGGAAGTGAGAAATTAACACCTTCAAAGGCAGAACAAACAGATAATGCTAATAGTTGGAGATATAAAAATGGAGAAGTGCGAAAAGACACAACAAAGAAAAGTAAAGATGTAACATCAGTGGTAAAACCTGCAGATGCTACAGCACAAGGAATTGACGTTAGTAAGCATAATGGTGTGATTCAATGGCAGTTAGCAAAAAACCAAGTTGATTTTGCCATCCTTCGTGCAGGGATTGGGATGGATTTGCTTGTTCAAGATGATCCTCAATGGGAAGCCAACGTTAAAGGATGCGAAGAAAATGGAATTCCTTATGGGGCTTATTTATATTCCTATGCAGATAATGTTGACAAAGCGAAAAGTGAAGCAAAGCATATGATTCGTCTTCTAAAAGGAAAAAACTTATCTTATCCTGTTTATTATGACATAGAAGATGATTCTCTACAGAAGTTATCTAATGCAAAACTTGGAGAGATTGCAAGTGCATTTTTAACTACAATGGAGAATGCAGGATATAAGAATTTGGGAGTTTATGCAAACAAGTCGTGGTTTACAACAAAACTGACAGCCAGTGTGTTTTCCAAGTATCCAAGGTGCATAGCACAGTATAATACAACTTGTAATTATACAGGTAACTATAGAATGTGGCAGTATTCTGAAACTGGAGTTATTGATGGGATTTCTGGAGCTGTCGATTTGAATTATAAAATCGGAAGTTGGAATCCGGCATTTTTAAATCCAAGTGTTTGGATGAATAAAACAGCAGTTACTTTGACAAATGGTAGTGGAATTACTTTAAGTGCTAAAGTAATAGGAAATAATAATTATGCAGCTAGATGGAAATCCTCAAATACATCAGTTGCAACAGTTAATTCTGCGGGTGGAATAAAGACAAGAGGAACCGGAATTACAACGATTACAGTATCACTTACCAATGGCAGCAGCAGTAAATGTAACATAACTGTAAAACCAAAGATAAATAAGATAAAAAGCCTGAAAAAATCAGGAAGTAAATCAATTAAGGTAACATGGTCCAAAGTTTCTGGGGTATCAGGATACCAGATATATATGTCTACGAAGAAGAGTTCTGGATATAAGAAGATTAAAACGTTATCCTATAAAAAGTCCTTCCATACAAAAGGAAGTCTAAAGAAAAAGAAACGATATTATTTTAAAGTGAGATCCTATAAGAAATCAGGTTCTACAACAATTTATAGCAGTTTTTCCTCTGTAAAGTCATTAAAGCGATAATGAAAGCAATGCCTGTGATGTTCTAAAAGCATCGTAGGCATTTTCTTTTGTTTTATACTATAAATAGTAAAGAAAAATGTATTTTCTTTCTTTTTTTGTTGTGCTTCTGTAAAGATATGATTATAATAAAGAATGGTACCCAAAATAAGGTACACAACATATTAGTATGAGGAGGAAGATATGTTAGAACTAAAGAATATATCATTTGAAGTTTCAGATGATGGAGTAAAAAAACAAATTATAAAGAATGTTAGTTTAACTATAGATGAACAAAAGTTTGTGGCAATTACGGGACCTAATGGGGGAGGAAAGTCAACCCTTGCAAAGATTATTGCAGGAATTGCAATGCCAACATCGGGACAGATTATCTGGAATGGACAGGATATTACCAATATGAGTATTACAGAGCGTGCTAATCTTGGAATTAGTTTTGCGTTCCAACAGCCAGTTCGTTTTAAAGGAATTACTGTATTTGATTTGATTAAGTTATCAACGAAACATGATATTAATGTATCACAGGCCTGTGACTATTTATCAGAAGTAGGTCTATGTGCAAGAGACTATATTGGACGTCAGGTAGATGGAAGTTTATCTGGTGGAGAATTAAAGAGAATTGAGATAGCAACTATTTTGGCAAGGGGAACTAGCTTGTCTATTTTTGATGAGCCAGAAGCTGGGATTGATTTATGGAGTTTCCAGAATCTAATTCAAGTGTTTGAGAAGATGCGAAAAACAATCAATGGATCTATTTTGATTATTTCTCATCAGGAGAGAATTCTTCGAATTGCAGATGAGATTGTTGTTATTGCAGATGGAGAGATTATGGAGCATGGGACAGCAGACAGTTTGATACCAAAGCTTCTAGATGATCCAAAGGAAGAAACCTGTGGGTGTTGTCATAAGGAGGATAAGTAGATGGATGCGATTCAAAAAAGTTTGTTAGAGGCGGTAGCGGACCTACATGAAATTCCTACAGGAGCTTACAATATTCGTGCCAATGGACAAAGTGTTGGACGTGCAAGTTCTGAGCACGTGGAGATTGTACCAAAAGAAGGCGGAAAAGGAATTGATATTTATATTAAAGAAGGAACAAAGAATGAGAGTATCCATATTCCAGTTGTATTAAGCCAAAGTGGGTTAACAGAGATGGTTTACAATGATTTTCATATTGGGAAAGATTGCGATGTTACCATTATTGCAGGATGTGGAATTCACAACAGTGGAGATGCAGACAGCAAACATGATGGAATTCATACGTTTTATATTGAAGAGAATGCAAAGATTAAGTATGTGGAAAAGCATTATGGTTCTGGAGATGGGAATGGTCAAAGGGTTATGAATCCTGAAACTGTCTGTCATCTTGGCAAGAATTCATATATGGAGATGGAAACAGTTCAAATTAAGGGAGTTGATTCCACAATCCGTAAGACAATTGCTGATTTGGCAGAAGGTGCAACATTAACTGTGACAGAAAGATTGATGACACATGGTTCTCAGATTGCAGAAAGCCAGTTTGATGTGAGTTTAGATGGAGATGATTCAGGGGCACATGTAGTATCTAGATCAGTTGCAAGAGACCAGTCAAAACAGGTCTTTATCTCTAAGATTAATGGAAATGCAAGGTGTAATGGACATACGGAATGTGATGCGATTATAGTTGGTAATGCAAATATTAGTGCAATTCCTGAAATTACAGCAAACAATTCAGATGCAGCACTGGTACATGAAGCAGCTATTGGAAAGATTGCTGGAGAGCAGATTATTAAGCTTATGACTCTAGGATTGACCCAGGAAGAAGCAGAAGAGGAGATTATCAACGGTTTTCTAAAATAAGAAGTGGAGAGTTATGGAAAGAAAAAGTATATTAGGTAAAATGGCACTGCTTTCCTGTGCAATTATCTGGGGAAGTTCCTTTTTCCTAATGAAAAATACAATTAAAGATATTCCTTTTAATTTGCTTTTAACTGTTCGCTTTTGGATTGGGGCAATTGTTATTGCTTTTATTTCAAGAAAGAAATTACATCAAATCAATTTCAGTTATATCAAATCAGGTGCCATTTTAGGATCTATTTGGTTTTGGGCATACTGGTTTCAAACCATAGGACTTAAGGAGACGACTCCTGGGAAAAATGCATTTTTAACTGCCATTTATTGTGTTGCAGTGCCCTATATTACATGGGTTGTGAAAAAGAAAAAGCCTACAAAAGAGCAGATAATTGCTGGAATTCTTTGTTTTATAGGAATTGGATTGTTGTCCCTAGATGGGAATTTAACTGTGGGAAGAGGAGAACTGCTGACTATTATTTGTGGGATTTTGTTTTCTATTCATATCTTTTACCTTGGAAATACCATTCAGGGAAAAGATACAATGTTATTGACCATGATGCAGTTTCTATTTGCGGGTTCTTGGGCAGCAGTAGTATCCATAGCCACAGAAAATTACAATCATATTCAAGTGTCCACTGGAATGATAACCAGTATAGTATATTTAGTTTTTATGTGTACAATCGTGGCAGTATGCTTTCAAAGTTTTGGGCAGAAGAATGTAAATTCAGCCGCAGCATCTTTGATTTTGAGTTTTGAAGCAGTTTTTGGGGTGTTGTTTAGTGTGATTTTTTATGGAGAAAAGGCAACACTAAAGATAGTGTTGGGATTTGTATTTGTTATGGCAGCAGTGTTAGTGTCAGAAACAAATATATTTGAAAAAAGCAAAAAAAAGGAGCAATTGCAATATGAATAGTAAGTATCAATTGGTAACAAAAGAAAAATTAAGGGAATTAGATGGAATTGGATATTTGTTAGAGCATAAAAAAACAGGGGCAAGAGTTGTTGTTGTTTCTAATGAAGATGATAATAAAGTATTTCAAATTGGATTTCGTACACCACCTAAGGATGATACAGGAGTTCCTCACATTTTAGAGCATTCTGTTCTTTGTGGTTCAAGGGAATTTCCATTAAAGGATCCATTTGTTGAACTTGTGAAAGGTTCTTTAAATACCTTTTTAAATGCTATGACATATCCAGATAAAACGGTTTATCCAGTGGCAAGCCAGAATGATAAGGATTTCTTTCATCTGGTTCATGTATATTTAGATGCAGTATTTTATCCAAACATTTATAAGAATGAAAAAATTATGATGCAGGAAGGATGGCATTATTCTTTGGAGAACAAAGATGCTCCCATTACTTATAATGGTGTTGTTTACAATGAGATGAAAGGTGTTTTTTCCTCACCAGATCAGCAGCTTGCAAGGATCATTCAAAAGTCGCTCCTTGAAGATACGCCATATGGAAAGGAATCAGGTGGAGATCCAGAGTTTATTACAGATTTAACTCAGGAGCAGTTTTTAGAATTTCACAGCACCTATTATCATCCGTCGAACAGTTATATTTACATTTATGGAGACATGGATGTGGATGAGTATTTAACGTTTATAGATGAACATTATTTAAGTGATTTTGAAAAGAAGGAAGTAGATTCAATATGGAAAGACCAGAAAAGGTTTGACAAGACAAAACGAGTGGAAGAATTCTATCCAGTTGGGGAGGATGGAGATGAAGAAAGTGGAACTTACCTTTCTTATAATGTAATTGTAGGGGATAGTTTAGATCCAAAATTATATCTTGCATTTCAAATTCTTGAGAGAGCCTTGTTTGTAGCTCCAGGAGCTCCAGTAAAGAAAGCTTTAATGGAAGCAGGCATTGGAAATGATATCGAAAGTTCTTATGATAATGGAATTAAACAACCGGTTTTTTCTATTGTTGCAAGAGATGCAAAGGCAAATCAGGAAGAGCTTTTTGTCAATGTTTTAGAGGATACTCTAAAGAAAATTGTTGAAGATGGAATTGATCAAAGAAGTTTAGAAGCTGCACTTAATTGTTTTGAATTTAAATATAAAGAGGCTAATTTTGGAAGATTTCCAAAGGGGTTGATGTATGGTCTTCAAATGTATGACAGCTGGTTATATGATGACAAAGCACCCTTTATTCATGTTGAAACCAATGAGACATTTAAGTTTTTACATGAACAATTAGAAAGTAAATTCTTTGTTGATTTGATTCAGACATATTTACTTGATAATACTCACAAATCTATTGTTATTTTAAAACCAAAAAAAGGACTTCAAAATGAAAAAGATGGTAAAATCTTAGAGAAGTTAAAAGAGTATAAGAATCGTTTATCTGTAGAAGAAATTGAACAATTAGTTCAAAAGACAAAAGAATTAAAGGAATATCAAGAATTATCAACACCAAAGGAAGCACTAGAAAAGATTCCAGTACTAGATATTGAAGATATTCAAAGAGAAGTAAAACCCCTTTCAAACGAAGAGTTGACAGTGGCAGATACTAAGGTATTGTGGCACAAATATTTTACCAATGATATCTGTTATCTTAAATTAGCCTTTCGTGTCAATGATGTACCAATGAAATTAGTGCCATATATGTCCCTTTTGACAGAAATATTTACGAGTGTAGATACGAAAAAGAGAAGTTATTTTGAACTTGGAAATGATATTAATATTGAAACTGGTGGAATGGCATCAAGTATGCAGGTACTTCCATATGGAGATGATGATTATATTTCATTGTTCTATGTGAAGACAAAATGCTTTTTTGAGAAGCTTCCAAAGGCATTTGAACTTATGGAAGAGGTTCTTATTGAAAGTAAACTGGATGATAAAAAGAGATTAAAAGAAATTCTAGGAGAATTATATTCTGGATTAAAGGTTGAGATGACGGTGGCAGGACATAAAACAGCCGCTAATCGTGCCATGTCGTATTTTTCAAATCATGCAGCATATCAGGAAACAATTCAAGGGATTACCATGTTTGAAACTATCAAGAGATGGTATGACAATTTTGATGATGAAGTAGAATCTATTGTGTCCAATTTAGAGGCAGTGTGTCATTATATTTTTAGAAAAGAAAATTTAATCATAAGTTTTACTGGAAAAGAAAAGTCTCCCCAGATTTTAGAAGATTCACTGAAAAAATTTGAAAATAAATTATTTGAGGATGGCTTAGAAAAGAAGGATACCACAGTTGCACTAAAACCTAAAAATGAAGGATATTCAACAGCAGGGAGTGTTCAATATGTGGCAACAGCAGGAAATTACAAGAAGCATGGATTTAAGGAGACAGGAGCACTTCGCGTGCTGCAGGTTATTTTTTCTTATGAATATTTGTGGATGAATGTTCGTGTGAAGGGCGGAGCCTATGGATGTATGTGTAGTTTTGGACCAAATGGGGATAGTATGTTGGTTTCTTACAGAGATCCAAATCTTGAAAAGACCTATGATGTCTACGAAGGTGCAGGAGAATATTTGAAGACTTTCACTGTAGATGATCGTGATATGAAGAAATATATTATTGGAACCATTAGTAATATGGACACACCATTGGAGGCAGATGCTATGGGAGCTAGAAGTTTTCAGGCATATTTAATGGAAAAGACTGAGAAAGATTTGCAAAAAAATAGAGATGATGTGTTACAATGTAGTCAACAGGATATTAGAGACTTAGCACCATTGGTTCAAAGTATTGTAGATGACCACTATATTTGTACCATTGGAAATGAAGAGAAACTAAAGAATCAAAAAGAAATGTTTCAGACAATTAAGAACATTTTTTGATCAAAAGAAGGGAACAATATGAATTCTAAAAAATCGGGATTTGTAACATTGATAGGAAGACCAAACGTAGGAAAGTCTACGTTAATGAATCGACTCATTGGGCAGAAGATTGCCATTACATCTAGTAAGGCACAGACAACAAGGAATCGAATTCAGACTGTTTTTACAGACGAGAGAGGACAAGTTGTGTTTCTTGATACCCCAGGAATTAACAAGGCGAAGAATAAGCTTGGGGAATATATGATAAAAGTCGCTAAGAGAACCTTAGAAGAAGTTGATGTTATTATGTGGCTTGTGGAACCATCTACATTTATTGGTGGCGGAGAAAAATACATTATTGAACAATTAGGCCAGGTGAAAACACCAATTATTCTTATTATTAATAAGACAGATACAGTAGAGGAAAAGGATATTTTAGAAGCTATCAATGCTTATAAGGATGTATGTGACTTTGCTGAGATTATTCCAGTTTCAGCATTGAAAGGACACAATACGGATGATGTTTTAGATTCTATTTTTAAATATCTTCCAGAGGGGCCAATGTTCTTTGATGAAGATACCGTTACAGACCAGCCAGAGCGACAAATCTGTGCAGAATTAGTTCGAGAAAAAGCACTTAGAAACTTAAATCAGGAAATTCCTCATGGAATTGCAGTTGTTATTGATTCTATGAAAGAAAGAAGACATGGGCATATTATAGACATTGATGCAACCATTGTGTGTGAAAGAGACTCTCACAAAGGTATTATCATTGGAAAGCAAGGATCTATGCTAAAGAAGATTGGTTCAGAAGCTAGAGTTGAGATGGAGAACCTTTTAGATATTAAGGTGAATCTTCAAATATGGGTCAAGGTAAAGAAGGACTGGCGTGACAGTGATATGCTGTTAAAGAACTATGGGTATGATAAGAAAGAAGTATAAATATGGGGCAGGAAGTCAAGGTACAAGGGCTTGTATTGCAGACAGGCAATGTTGGAGAATATGACAAACGGGTGGTATTACTAACAAAAGAGCGGGGGAGAATCTCCGCTTTTGCTCGTGGTGCAAAAAAACCAACCAGCTCTTATGCCGCGGCATGTCAGCCATTTACTTTTGGTACCTTTACTTTGTATGAAGGGAAGAACTCCTTTAATCTTATGTGGTCGGATATTGATTACTATTTTGAAAAATTAAAAATGGACTTGGATTTAATCTATTATGCAAGCTATTTTTGTGAGCTTGCTTCATATCTGACAAGAGAGAACAATGATGAGTTTGAGATTTTAAAGCTTTTATATCAAAGTCTTAGAGCACTAGAAAAGAAGACAATACCAGAGGATTTGATTCGTTATGTATATGAGATTCGGATTCTGGCTTGTTATGGACTTGCTATGGAGGTGTTTGCTTGCACCCATTGTGAGAAAGTAGATGATTTGATTTATTTTAGCAGCCGACGGGGCGGTATCCTTTGTAGTGAATGCCGAGAAAAAGGGGAGCAGGTTCTAACCATTGGGCAGTCAACCCTATACACCCTTCAATTTATTCTCAGCAGTAAAATAACAACTCTTTATACCTTTAAGGTTTCAGATGAAGTTTTAGCACAATTAAAGAAAATTACAGAAAGTTACATGAGAGAGCATGTAAATTATCAGTTTAAATCCCTGGAGTTTTTGAAACTTATTGGTTAGGGATTTGTGAGAGGAGTCATTTTTGGCACATAATTTTTTACCAATCAACCAAAAAGAAATGAAAGAAAGAGGATGGAAGCAGGTTGATTTTGTTTATGTAAGTGGAGATGCTTATGTAGACCATCCATCTTTTGGGGCAGCGATTATTACAAGGCTGCTAGAATCAAAAGGATATAAAATCGGAGTATTAGCACAGCCTGACTGGAAAAAAGAAGACGCCATCAAGGAATTTGGAAGACCAAGACTTGGATTTATGGTATCAGGTGGAAATATGGATTCTATGGTGAATCATTATACGGTAGCAAAAAAACATCGAAAAATAGATGCATATACACCAGGTGGAGTCATGGGCAAACGTCCAGACCGGGCAGTTACTGTATATGGTAATTTAATCCGAAGAGTTTTTCCGGATATTCCAATTATTATTGGTGGAATTGAGGCGAGTCTTCGAAGACTTGCTCATTATGATTATTGGTCAGATTCTCTAAAGAAATCCATTTTGCTAGATTCTCAGGCAGATATATTATCTTATGGAATGGGAGAACGTTCCATTGTAGATATTGCAGATGCACTAAACAGTGGCATTGCAGTTTCTGACTTAAACTATATTCCAGGGACTGTATATAAAGAATATAAGACTGATTATTTGGAGGATGCAATTTGCCTTCCAAATTATCAGGAGTTAGAGGTGGATAAAAGAAAGTATGCAGAGAGTTTTTACACGCAATACTGTAATACAGATCCATTTTCGGCAAAGCGATTAGTGGAAGCCTATGGGAAGAAGTTATATGTGGTGCAAAATCCACCGGCTAAGCCCTTAACTCAGGAAGAGATGGATGAAGTTTATGCCCTTCCCTATGAGAGAACGTATCATCCATCCTATGAAAAAGCAGGAGGGGTTTCGGCCATTAAAGAAGTAAAGTTTAGTCTAGTTAGTAATCGAGGATGTTTTGGAGGATGTAGTTTCTGTGCTTTAACATTTCATCAGGGGCGGATTGTGCAGACAAGAAGTCATGACTCTATTATAGAAGAGGCTGAAAAGATTATAAAAGAGCCAGAATTTAAAGGATATATTCATGATGTGGGAGGACCCACTGCTAATTTTAGGCATCCAAGCTGTGAGAAGCAGTTACGTCAGGGAGTTTGTAAAAACCGTCAGTGTCTGTTCCCGAAACCATGTAAGAATTTAACGGTAGACCATAAGGACTATATTAAGCTTCTCCGAAAACTAAGAAATCTTCCCAAGGTGAAGAAAGTGTTTATTCGTTCAGGAATCCGATTTGACTATGTAATGGCAGACTCCAGTGACGATTTTATCAAAGAATTATGTCAGTATCATGTGAGTGGGCAGCTTAAGGTTGCACCAGAACATATTACAGACCATGTATTAGATAAGATGGGGAAACCTGAAGTAAGCGTATATAAAGCCTTTGTTAAGAAATATAACGAGACAAATGAAAAGCTTGGATTAAAGCAGTATTTGGTTCCGTATTTGATTTCATCTCATCCGGGATCTACATTAGAGGATGCCATTGCACTTGCAGAGGCAGTAAGAGATATGGGATATATGCCAGAACAGGTACAGGATTTCTACCCAACACCATCTACGATTTCCGCTTGTATGTACTATACAGGATTAGATCCAAGAACTATGAAAGAAGTCTATGTGGTAAGGAATCCACATGAGAAGGCTCTACAAAGAGCACTGATTCAATACCGAAATCCTAAAATGTATGAGTTGGTAAAAGAAGCCTTGTTAAAGGCAGAACGTGCTGATTTGATTGGATATGAAAAAAAGTGTTTGATTAGACCAAGACAGAGCAGGGAAGAAAGAGAATCTTGGGCAAATGGAAAACCAAAAAGCAAGGCAAGGGGAAAGAATCAGACAAAGTCCCAAACATACAGTAAGAAAAAAGGACAGCAGAAGATAGTAGCAAAGAAAAAGAAAAAAGCAATTAGAAATGTACATAAGAAAAAATAATAAAATGTATTCTCTTGTATAAGATGGAAAAGACCCCTTGAAAAAGGGTGGATTACAAGTTACAATAGAACGAAATGAGAAGAATAATGAAGGAAAGACTGCGAGGTAAAATAAATGGAATTAACAATGGATAAGATTGTAAACCTAGCCAAGGTAAGAGGATTTGTATACCCAGGTTCAGAGATTTATGATGGACTTGCCAATACATGGGATTATGGAAATCTAGGTGTAGAATTAAAGAATAATGTAAAAAAAGCATGGTGGAAGAAGTTTATTCAGGAAAGCCCATATAATGTAGGAGTGGATTGTGCAATTTTGATGAATCCACAAACATGGGTAGCTTCTGGACATTTAGGTGGATTTTCAGATCCATTGATGGACTGTAAGGAATGCCATGAAAGATTCCGTGCGGATAAGATTATTGAAGATTATATGGAAGAACACCATATGCCGATTCCAGGAGGATCTGTAGATGCGTGGACCAAAGAAGAGATGGAGAAGTTCATCGAAGAGAATGATATTGTCTGCCCTACTTGTGGGAAGAAGAACTTTACAGAGATTCGTGAATTTAACCTTATGTTTAAGACATTTCAGGGGGTTACGGAAGACGCAAAGAATACGGTTTATTTAAGACCAGAAACTGCACAGGGTATTTTTGTTAATTTTAAGAATGTACAAAGAACATCAAGAAAGAAGATTCCATTTGGAATTGGACAGATTGGTAAGTCTTTTAGAAATGAAATCACACCTGGAAACTTTACATTTAGAACAAGAGAATTTGAGCAAATGGAATTAGAATTCTTCTGTGAGCCAGATACTGATCTTGAATGGTTTGGATATTGGAAAGAATTCTGTATTAACTGGTTGCAGGGGTTAGGAATCAAAGAAGACCAGATGAGAGTTCGTGATCATGAAAAAGAAGAATTGTCTTTCTACTCAAAAGCAACTTCAGATATTGAATTCTTATTCCCATTTGGATGGGGAGAACTTTGGGGAATTGCAGATCGTACGGATTATGATTTAACACAACATCAAAATGTATCAGGAAAAGACTTGACATATTTTGATCCAGAGAAGAATGAGAAGTATATTCCATATGTAATTGAGCCATCACTAGGTGCTGACCGTGTTACGTTAGCGTTCTTATGTGCAGCGTATGACGAGGAAGAATTAGAAGGTGGAGATACAAGAACAGTCCTTCACTTCCATCCTGCCATTGCACCAATTAAAATTGGTATTTTACCACTATCTAAGAAGTTAAATGAAGGGGCAACGAAAGTTTACTCTGAACTTGCCAAGTATTATCAGTGTGAATATGATGAGCGTGGTAACATTGGTAAGAGATATCGTCGTCAAGATGAGATTGGAACACCGTTCTGTGTGACTTATGATTTTGATTCTGAAGAGGATGGAGCAGTAACAGTCCGGGACCGCGATACTATGGAGCAAGAGAGAATTAAGATTGAAGATTTAAAAGATTACTTTGAAAATAAATTCAAATTCTAGGAATACAAAAAGACAAAGACAGGGCTTAGGCCCTGTCTTTTACGTAAACTTTACATAGATTTCATTTAGAATTTATATAAACTCTTTATACTATGCAAGAAGCAAATGAAAGTATCCCACAAATGAGGAAATTTTGCCAATAAAATTGCAGGAGAAAAGAATGAGAAAAAATTATGATGTTAGCTTTACACAAGATCGTGAGTTGTCATGGCTGAAATTTGATGAGAGAGTTTTAGATCAGGCGGCAATTTCTACGGTTCCCTTGTTTGAACGATTAAAGTTTTTAGAAATATTTACAAACAATTTAGATGAATTTTTTATGGTTAGAGTTGGAAGTATCAACGAAATGAAAATGATTCGAAAGGATCATAGGGATATTCGTTCTGACTTTACGCCAGCGCAGCAGCTTATGGAGATTGGATTAGTCGTAGGTCCATTATACCAAAAGAGGGATCGAGTCTATGCTGATTTAAGGCAGGAACTAGTGGACAATGGTATTATTCACAAAGGTATGAAGAATTTGTCCAAGAATGAAAAGAAATATGTCAAAATGTATTTTGAGAATATGATTCGACCTATATTATCACCTATGGTTGTAGGGAAACAACATCCATTTCCTCATATTTCTAACAAAGATTTGTATGTTGGACTTATGTTGAAGAAGAAGGAAAAATTAAGCTTTGGATTAGTTCCAGTGCCAAAAGAACTAGATCGAATTGTTGTTTTACCTGATAAAGGGATCCATTTTCTTTTGTTAGAAGAAATAATTTTATATTATTGTGAAAATATTTTTGAAAATTATGAGATTGCAGAAAAGAATATTTTATGTATTACAAGAAGTGCGGATATTAATCCAGACGATGAGATGTATGAAACAAGTGATGATTATCGTCTGCATATGAAGAAGATTATCAAAAAAAGAGGTCGTTTAGCCCCAGTTCGTTTGGAATTCTATGAAAAAGCGGGGATAGAATTAATAGAGTATTTAAAAGAAATGTTACAGCTTACAAATGCAAATATTTATGAGAGTCAAACACCTCTTGACCTAAAATATGTATACAAAATTGCAGATGGAGTTGGGAAGAACCGAAAGAAACTGTTCTCTTACGAAACCTTTGAACCAGTAGATAGTCCTGACTTTAATCAAAATGAGAGTATAACAAAACAGATTCTAAAGGGAGATAAGTTTTTATCATTTCCATTTGAATCTATGGAGCCTTTTATTCGTCTGTTAAAGGAAAGTTCTAGAGACAAAGAAACTATTTCCATAAAAATTACTATTTATCGGTTGGCAAAGCAGGCGAAAATCGTAAAATATTTATGTGAAGCAGCGGAGAATGGAAAAGAAGTCCTTGTATTAATGGAGCTTCGAGCAAGATTCGATGAGGAAAACAATATTAATTATGCAGAAATTTTGGAGAACGCAGGGTGCAAGGTCATTTATGGGTTTGATGAATATAAGGTGCACTCAAAGGTTTGTTTGTTTACAAAGAAAAATTTAAAAGGTATTTACTATATCACTCAAATTGGAACTGGTAATTATAATGAAAGTACATCTAAGTTGTATACGGATTTAAGTTTGATGACAGGGTCTACAGAAATTGGACAGGATGCCACAAAGTTCTTTCACAATATGGCTATTTTTAATGCAGATGGTGACTATAAGCATCTGTTAGTTGCACCTCACGGATTAAAAGAAAGATTAATCGAGAATATTAGATTTGAAACAATGAAAGCCAGTCATGGGCAGAGAGCAGCCATCTTCATGAAAATGAATTCCATGACAGACCGCCAAGTTATTGACGCACTGTCGGAAGCGTCTTGTGCAGGAGTTGAAATATTCCTTGTGATTCGAGGAATTTGCTGTATTCTTCCAGGATTAAAAGGAAAGACAGAAAACATTCATATTGAAAGTATTATGGGAAGATTTCTGGAACATTCTAGAATCTATGTATTTGGCGCAGAAGAAGAGGATATGAAAATGTATATTTCTTCTGCAGATATGATGACACGAAACACAACAAGGCGTGTAGAGATTGCCTGCCCAATTTATGATGAGCATATTCGTCATCGGGTTGTACGATATATGGAAAAGTTAAGGCAAGACAACGTAAAAGCCAGAGTTCTTACGTCTTCTGGAGAATATGTATATAAACATCAAAAGGGATATACATTAGATAGTCAAGAATACTATATTCGCTATGCTGCAAAAAGAAAGTCTGAAACTAAAACAGAACAAATAAGTATAATGAGAAAATTTTTCAAGAAATTTAAAAAGAAATAAAAATATAAGAAAAAAGTAATAGTTTCGGACGAAAAAAAACATAATTATAGGGTATACTGTGTGGTATAATCATTTATACTATGAGATGAGATAGTACACGTGATAAATAAAATGTATCGGAGGATAGAGTTATGAGAAAGATAGTATTCAATAAAAAGTTTTTAATCGTTGTTGGGTTATGCTTATCAGTTGCTGGAGGACTTTTTATTAAAAATAAAGTGAACACAAAAGCTTCCGATAATGGAATCCAAGTAGAACACATGAGTGTTACTTATGCAGCATCAGAGGGAGACTCTGAAGAAATCTTAGAAGAAGATGTTGATGAGACTATTTCACAAGAGGTTGTTGCGTTGGACAAGCAGAAGGCAGAATATAACATTGGTGATATTATGAACGTGGATGACAATTACTTTGTACCAATGGAAACAGAAGTGCAAGATGATGTGTCATATCAAGTTGTTGGTGGAATTAAGACACACAAAGGAAATTTTGTTATTAAGATTAACTCTGATAAAAAGATTTCTAATGATGATGTGAAGAATGCTGTAGAAGCAGTACAAGAAGAGTTACAATAGAATAAAGATTATTTGGAAGTCACATTTATTTATGTGGCTTCTTTTTCGGTATTTTGATATACTATTAAAAAATAACAGGAGGAAATTATGATACTTATAAAGAATGGAAGAGTGTTAGATCCAGAAACGAAATTAGACCGTGTCACTGATATTGTAATCAATGGGAATCAAATTCAGTCAATTCGAAGTGTTGACAGTAATGAATTTGATCAGGTAATTGATGCATCAGGAAAAATTGTTGCACCAGGATTAATCGATGTTCATGTACATTTTCGAGATCCTGGGTTTATATATAAGGAAGACTTAAAGACAGGAAGCAAGGCAGCGGCAGCAGGGGGATTTACAACTGTTGTATGTATGGCAAACACAAAACCAGTAGTTGACTGTGTAGATACGCTGTATGATATTTTAAGAAGAGTAAATACACTGCCTGTAAAGCTACTTCAAACAGGAGCTGTATCTATGGGATTTCAAGGGAAGCAGCTCACAGATATGAGAGAACTGTATCGCAATGGAGCTGTAGGGTTTACAGATGACGGAATTCCTTTGATGGATGAGAAGTTAGTAAAAGAAGCTATGGAAATTTGTGCACAACTAGATGTACCAATTAGTCTTCATGAGGAAGATCCAAAATATATTAAAAAACCAGGAGTGAATGCGGGAGAGGTAGCTGATGAGCTAGGATATGGTGGCGCCAGTGACCAGGCAGAGGCAGTGATGGTAAAGCGAGATTGTGAGATTGCCTTAGAAACAGGAGCAACGGTGGACATTCAGCACATTAGTAGTAAGAAGGCTGTGGAGTATGTAAGGCAAGCAAAGAAACAGGGAGCTAATGTTGTGGCAGAGGCATCGCCTCATCACTTTACCTTGACCCAAGAAGATGTATTGACTTATGGAACTTTAGCCAAGATGAATCCACCTCTTCGGACCAAAGAAGATAAAGAAGCGATTATTCAAGGGTTAAAAGACGGAACCATTGAATTGATTGCAACGGATCATGCACCTCATTCCAAAGAAGAAAAGGAAAGAAAACTAGAAGATGCACCAAGTGGAATTATTGGACTTGAGACATCTTTGGGACTTGGAATCAAGAGTCTTGTGGAGCCAGGTCATTTGTCATTGATGGAACTATTAGAGAAGATGACGGTAAATCCTGCTAAGTTATATAATTTAGAGCAGGGAAGAATTCAGGTGGGAAAACCTGCGGATTTAGTTATTTTTGATGAAAAAGAATTACATAAGGTAAAACACTTTGAATCTAAGGCATGTAACTCACCATTTATTGGATGGGAGCTTCCTGGAACTATTATGTGTACCATCTGTGATGGAAAGGTGACATACAAAAGATAAATCAGATAAAATATAAATGTAAAATTTATAGGGGCAGCAAATGTAAAATCAATGCATTTGCTGCCCTTTTTGTACTCTGTGTGTCCAGCAAAGCTGGACCACACTAGCCGGTGTAAGTCCGGTCGCGGTAATCACCAGTGAGCCGTGTAGCCAAACTCGGTGCGTTGCAGTAATGCAGGGTGCTAAGCGAGTGGGTAAAGTAG
>JAQWFL010000005.1 GCA_028704435.1 Anaerostipes sp.
ATTAAACAACTATTAGAAACAGATGATGAAATTCAAGTAGTAGGATCTGAAAATAATGGAGAATCTACCCTTGAAATGATTAAAGATAAGGAACCCGATGTTGTTCTTTTGGATATTATTATGCCGCAACTAGATGGAATTGGTGTATTAGAAGAATTAAAGCAAAATCCTCCGAAACATAAACCTGAAGTGATTATTGTTAGTGCCATGGGACAGGAAAATGTATGTGAAGAAGCTATGGAGTTAGGTGCAAAATATTTTTTTTTAAAACCTTTCGACACAAAAATGATGCTACAGAAAGTAAAAGAGGCAAAATACGACAAAAATCGGCATAGAAAATTTATCGAATCAAGAGAGCACAAGGTGATTACAAAGAATCAACTAGAAATCATTATTACTAACATGATCCATGAAATTGGAGTCCCTGCGCATATCAAAGGATATCAATACTTAAGGGACTCTATATTACTCGCAATTTATGATGTAGATATTTTGAACTCAATTACGAAACAGCTATATCCAACCATAGCAAATCGTTTTCATACAACATCTAGTCGTGTAGAGAGAGCTATTAGACATGCAATTGAAGTAGCCTGGGGTCGTGGAAAAATGGACACCATTGATGATTTATTTGGTTACACAATTCATGCGGGAAAGGGAAAGCCAACAAATTCAGAGTTTATTGCACTCATTGCAGATAAATTGAGATTAGAATATGGAAGTCGAATTGAGTCGAATTCCATCGATGAATTATAGTCTGTTAATTAAAATGAATATCGAAAATTGTCAGAAAGAGGTTATTGACAAAATAAAAGTGTATTGCTATATTTTTTAGTAACAATTATAAAATATTGGAAAAGAGAACAAGAAAGAGGAGAAAATTATGTATTTGAAACACAAGGTATTAATAGCAGAAAGCAATAAAGAGGAAGCTGATAGATTGTATCGTGCTATTTCAAAAGAGATGAAAGTTGTAGGAATAGCAATGGATGGAGAGAAAGCAGTTGATATGATAAGACATACGGAACCAGATATCGTTCTAGTAGATATTGTACTTCCTCGTTTAGACGGGATTGCTGTTGTAGAAAAATGTACAGAGCTTATGGATGATAACCTGAGACCATCCTTTATTATGACGACAACTATGGGAACACAGGGAATTGTTGATTGTGCAAATCAAGTTGCTATTGATTATTGTATGATGAAGCCATTCCATACGAAAATATTAATTGGAAGAATGCTACAGTTGTTAAATGCAAAGCAATTGAGTTCAAGAATTAGTTATCCGGCAAACAATAATATGATTAGAACCAATACATATACTAAATTTGATATTCGACAGGATGTAACGAGAATTATAAGAGATCTTGGAATTCCAGCACATATCAAAGGATATCAGTATGTAAGAGAAGGAATCATCATGGCAATTGATGATATCAATATGATGAACTATATTACGAAACTTCTTTATCCAACAATTGCACAAAAGTATAAAACAACATCAAGCAGTGTAGAAAGAGCCATTAGACATGCCATTGAAGTTGCATGGACAAGAGGCAAAATTGAATTGCTAGAAGATATGTTTGGTTACACCATAAGTGCAGGGAAGGGAAAACCCACAAATTCTGAGTTTATTGCCTTAATTGCAGACAAACTTAGATTAGAATATCATATGACAGCGTCATAGAACAAAGTGAATATATCATAATAAAACAGCCAAAAATTGGCTGTTTTATGTATGTAATACTATTTGACAAATTGAATTCCATCAATTTTTGGGAAACTCATCATGGAATAGTTGGTGTGGTAAATAACAAAACCTGGCTTTGCTTTTGGTGGTTTTTTAAGTTCCTTTCGTTGCACATAATCAATTTCAACTTTAGGAGCTTGACGGCCGTTAGAATAGTATGCTGCAAGGCGTGCAGCTTCTTCAAAGGTGGCATCAGGAAGCATATCTTGTTGTTTCCTTTTTACAATAACATGGGAACCTGGCATATTCTTAGCATGAAACCACCAGTCGCCACCATTTGCAAATTTAAAGGTTAACTCATCATTTTGATAGTTGTTTTTACCAACATACATATCCAATCCGTCAGAAGAAATAAAGTGGAGTGGTTTGGTTTTTGATGATTTATGACTGCCCTTTTTACCTTTTCGATTTATATAACCATAATCTATCAATTCATCTTTGATGTTTGATAAATCCTGTTCGTCATCTGCTAGAGAAAGGGCAGAGGCAATAGATTCTAAATGATCTAAATCACTTTTTGTTTCTAGAGTTAATTTGGATAATGCTTCATAGGTTCTTTTCAATTTATTATATTTTGAAAAAAACTTTTGAGAATTTTCCTGAGGTGTTTTTGTCTCATCTAGAGTGATAGTTATTTTCTCGTTGGTGTAGTAATTAAGGCAGGAATATGACTTTGCACCTTCTGGAATTTCGTGACCATAAGTTTGAATTAATTCACCATTTATTCTGAATTTTTCTCTCTTTTCCGTGTCTCTTAATTGTTTCATTTGTAAATCATATTTTTTACTTGTACGTTCCAAAGCAGTTTGAACAATTTTTCTAAGATCTGATGATTTTTGTTTGATTCGCGTAAATTTTTCCTTTTCTGAATAATAGGAAGTTAGTACTTGAGAAATGGAATCCATATTCTTTTTTGTGTTTTTTTCGTAAGAATAAATTGGAAAACATGAAAATTCCTTTGGTTCTTCATTCTCATAGATAATATTTGGCTGATATTTTTTTGCTTCTATTTGATCTTTGAGACGAACAATCTCGCGGTAAAGAGCAGATTGTTCATCGGTTGTCAATGAACTTGTTGCAGCATTTCCATCAATTTCGGCACGATAACATAATTCATTTGCAAGAAATGGACTCATACCAGTAATAGAAGAAAACAAAGCTTTACATATATTGAGAGGCTTTTTTAAAATCCGTTCCATGAGAATATCTAAAGTAACAGAAAAAATGTCTATTTTATCTTGAGACGGTGGAAACTCATAGACTCTTCCTGGCAAAACTTCACGAACAGAGCTTACGTTTGCTGAAATATGTTTAATGCTGTCTAGAATCATATTATCCTGATCTACAAAAATGATATTACTGTGCTTTCCCATAATCTCAACAATGAGATATTTTTGGCACACATCACCTAATTCATTAAGGTGTTCAATGGTAAACTTGATAATTCTTTCAAAATGAGGCTGAGTAACTGATGTAATTCTTCCATTACTAATGTGTTTTCGAAGAAGCATGCAAAAGTTTGGTGCCTGCATTGGATTTTTCTTTGATTCTTCTGTTAAATAAACAAGGGGAAGGCTTGGACTTGCAGACAAGTGTAGCCTCATATTTTGTTTTTGATTTTTGATAACAAGAGTGATTTCGTCAGGCTCAGGCTGATATATCTTATAAATTCTTCCGTTTAAGATATTTTCATTTAATTCTGTTACAATATTTGAAATGACAAATCCGTCAAATGCCATAATAATACCTCCGTTTGTTTTTTTTATAAAAGAGAGTCAAAGTGACATCTCTCAATGATTATAACACAAAAAAAGATTTTGTCTTGTTCAAATCATGTGTAAAAGGTATAATAAAACATATTACGATTTAGGAGGACAGAGTTATGTTAGATATACAAAAGAAAATCTGGTCTGACCGAAAGCATTTTTTATGGTGGCCAATTACTTTTACAAAGTATCGAATTGAGAAGGAAAGATTATATCTTACAACGGGTTGTTTTACAGTGCGTGAGGAAGAGTGTTTATTATATCGTATTATGGATATTTCATTAGAGAGAAGTATTGGGAATCGAATTTGTAGAACGGGGACGATTAAGCTCACTGCGAAAGATGCAAGTAATTCAGTTATTTATCTTGAGAAGGTTTCTAATCCATCAGAAGTAAAGGATGCAATCAGTCGATGGGTGGAAGAAGAAAGAACTGCGAAAAGAGTTGTGGGAAGAGATATGTATGGAGCAAGTAGTCACATAGATGAGATTGAGGACGTAGATGATTTCATTCATTAAGTAGGAATTTGTTTGACAAAACACTCTAGTATTGATATGATACTAGAGTGTTTCACGTGGTAGCGAATTACCACTTTAATTTACTAAAGTGAAAAAGGAGCGGATTATGAATCAAAAAAGAGTACATACCCCTGAGGGTGTTAGGGATGTATATGGATTAGAAAGCAAGAAAAGACAAAAGCTGCAAGAGAAGCTGACACATGTTTTTTCTTTATATGGATATGAGAGTATTATTACTCCTACATTTGAGTTTTTTGATATATTTAATAGTGAGAAGGGAACAGTTTCATCTCGTGATATGTATAAGTTCTTTGACAGAGAGGGAAATACTCTGGTATTAAGACCAGATATTACACCGTCGATTGCACGCTGTGTTGCAAAGTATTATGATAAGGAAGAGATGCCTCTTCGTTTGTCTTATGTTGGCAGTGTTTTTTTGAATAATTCAAGTTATCAGCTGAAGCTTAAGGAGACTTGTCAATTAGGTGCAGAGCTGATCAATGATTCATCAGTTCAGGGAGATGGAGAATCTATTGCTATGGCCATTGAGATGCTTCTTGCCTCTGGACTTACAGATTTTCGCATTTCCATTGGGGAAGTAGAATTTTTTCAGGGGTTGTGTGAATTTATTCAAGATGATGATACAAAAGAAAGTCTTCGCGAACTGATTTTGAATAAGAATTTCTTTGGATTGATTGAGTTTGTGGAAGGTTTGTCGATTCCTCAGAGTGTAAAAGACGTTTTCTTTAAATTCAACGAATTAAATGGAGATGTTTCTATTTTGGACCATGCAGATGAGTTAGTAACCAATTCTATATCTAAAAATGCAATTAAAAGACTTAGGGATGTATATGATTTACTAATCAATTATGGATTAGAACAATATGTAAGTTTCGATTTAGGAATGTTAAGCAAACATAATTATTATACAGGGATTATTTTTAAAGGTTATACCTATGGAACAGGGGATGCGGTTCTTAAAGGTGGGCGTTATGACAACCTAATTGAACAATTTGGGAAAAAAGCACCATCTATTGGATTTGCCATTGTATTTGATGAATTAATGATGGCAATGGAACGTCAAAAGATTTCCACGGATGTGGCTGATACTAATTTTATGGTAGTATATGATGATCAAGAGATGAAGAGTGCCATGTCATTTGCAAAGACAAAAAGACAAAAAGATATGTCAGTTGTATTAGAAAGAAAAGAAAAAGAGTTTGCCGATTATATTTCTTATGCCAAAAAACATGAGATTGGACAAGTTGTTTATTTTACAGAAGATGCCAAGGTATTGAAAGTAGATGTGGTAGCGAAAACAGAAGAAAAAGTAGATTTAGAAGCATTTATGAAGGGTAAATAATATGAGATATTTAACATTTGCATTGGCCAAAGGACGATTGGCTAAGAAGACATTATCTTTGCTTGAGCAGATTGGAATTACATGCGAAGAGATGAAAGATGAAAAAACAAGAAAATTAATCTTTGTGAACGAAGAATTAAAATTAAAGTTCTTTCTATCAAAAGCCAGTGATGTTCCTACCTATGTTGAGTATGGAGCAGCAGACATTGGCGTGGTAGGGAAAGATACAATTTTGGAAGAAGGTCGTAATTTATATGAAGTATTAGACTTAGGGTTTGGAGCATGCAAGATGTGTGTATGTGGTCCAAAGGAAGCAAAGAAGTATTTATCTGGGAATGAATTGATTCGTGTTGCTTCAAAATACCCACACATTGCAAAAGAGTATTTCTACAACAAAAAGTTACAAACTGTTGAAATTGTAAAATTAAATGGTTCTGTAGAGTTAGCTCCAATTGTAGGACTTTCAGAAGTGATTGTTGATATTGTGGAAACAGGATCAACACTTCGTGAGAATGGGCTAGAAGTGTTAGAGGAGATTTGTCCATTGTCGGCCCGTATGGTTGTAAACCAAGTGAGTCAGAGAATGGAACAGGAAAGAATCAGTAAGATTATCGTTTCATTGAAACAATTATTAGACGAGAAGAAATAGAGGTAATTATGAGAACAGTAAAGGTGAATGAAGATTCAATTGCAGACATTTTAAATGATTTACTGAAAAGAAGTCCAAATCACTACGACTCATATCAGGCACAAGTGAATGCTATGATTGACGATGTGAAGGCTCGCAGAGATGAAGCTGTTTTTGAATATACAAAGAAATTTGATAAAGCAGATATAAATAAAGACAATATAGAAGTTACGGAAGCAGAGATTCAAGAAGCTTATGATTTAGTAGATGATGAACTTGTGGACGTAATTCGTAAGGCGATTAAAAATATTCGTGAGTTCCATGAAAAGCAGATACAAAATAGCTGGTTTGATAGTAAAGAGACAGGAATTATGTTAGGACAAAAAGTCACACCAATTGCAAGGTGTGGAGTTTATGTTCCAGGAGGAAAAGCAGTATATCCTTCTTCTGTTTTAATGAATATTGTACCAGCCCATGTTGCTGGTGTTGAAGAGATTATTATGGTAACACCGCCAGGTGCTGATGGGAAGGTAAACATAAATACCCTTGTGGCAGCAAAAGAAGCGGGAGCCACCAGAGTATTTAAGGTTGGAGGAGCTCAGGCAATTGCAGCACTTGCATATGGAACTGAGAGTATTCCAAAGGTTGATAAGATTGTTGGTCCAGGAAATATTTATGTTGCACTAGCTAAGAAAGCAGTTTATGGGAATGTAAGTATTGATTCCATTGCAGGACCAAGTGAGATTCTTGTTTTAGCAGACGAGACAGCCAATCCAAGATATGTGGCTGCAGATTTATTGTCTCAGGCAGAACATGATGAAATGGCAAGTGCCATTTTAGTTACTACAAGTGAGGCGTTAGCTAAGGAAGTTTCAAAACAGGTGGAAGCATTTGTTCAGGAGTTATCAAGAACTGAAATTATGGAAAAGTCTTTAAAAGATTTTGGCTATATTTTAATTGCAAAGGATATGACAGAGGCTGTTGATGTTGCCAATGCTATTGCATCAGAACATTTAGAAATTATGACAGCCAATCCTTTTGATATTATGACAAGAATAAAGAATGCAGGGGCAATCTTTATTGGAGAATACAGCTGTGAACCTTTGGGAGACTATTTTGCAGGACCAAATCATGTACTTCCAACCAACGGAACTGCAAAGTTCTTTTCACCATTAAGTGTAGATGATTTTATTAAGAAATCTAGTGTTGTATATTATTCAAGAGAAGCTTTAGAGCCAGTACATAAAGATATTATTACATTTGCGACAAAGGAAGAATTAACAGCACATGCCAATTCAATTCGAGTAAGATTTGAAGACAAGTAGAAAGGAAATGATTATGAGCCGTACTTCAGAATTAACAAGAAATACCAGTGAAACTCAGATTCAAGTAAAATTTAACATTGATGGATCGGGAAATTCAAATATTTCAACAGGAATAGGTTTCTTTGATCATATGTTAGAATGTTTTGCAAAACATGGTTTTTTTGATTTGGATGTTCAAGTACATGGAGATTTGGAAGTGGATTGTCATCATACAATCGAAGATGCAGGAATTGTACTTGGGGAATGTATAAAAGCAGCCATTGGTGACAAAAAGGGAATGAAACGTTTTGGATCTTTTATTTTGCCCATGGATGAAACATTGGTGCTAGCTTCTCTTGATTTATCAGGACGTCCTTATTTATGTATGGACTGTGATTTTACAGTAGATCATGTAGGGGAATTTGATACAGAGATGGTAAGAGAATTCTTTTATGCTGTATCTTACAGTTGTGGAATGAATCTGCATTTGAAACGAATCAATGGTTTTAATAACCATCACCTAATTGAAGCATTATTTAAATCATTTGCCAAAGCGTTAGACGAGGCAACCAGTATTGATCCAAGAATTACAGATGTATTGTCTACGAAAGGAGCTTTATAATGGAAAGCTCTATGAAATTTGAAGATTTTAAGCTAAACAATGATGGAATGCTAACTGTAGTTACACAAGATTTTGAGAATAATGAAGTACTTATGGTTGCATATATGACCAAAGAAGCCTTTGAGAAAACCATAGAAACTGGAATTATGACATATTATAGTCGAAGTCGTGATGAGCTTTGGATAAAAGGAGATACTTCTGGGCATTATCAGTATGTAAAGTCATTGGTAATCGATTGTGATAAGGATACTCTTCTTGCTAAGGTTAAACAAGTGGGAGCGGCATGTCATACGGGAAATCGTACTTGTTTCTTTACAGAGATTTGTACCGAAGAAAAATAACATTGTTTTTCTATCTGTGATTTGATATAATTGCCACATGAGTAAATGTGATATAATCAAGGAAGCTTCGGTAGCCTTGAATTTGCGTTTCAGATAAAGGAGGCGTATGATGCACGCATATTTTTCGGAATTAGTTACGTATCTTATTAAGTTTGTTTTTTTAATTGTTGTTGGTGCAGGCGGCGGAATTTTCGTTGGAAGAAAGCTGGCATTGAATAAAAAGGCAAAAAGTGAGCAGGATGCTTAAAGTGAGAAAGCCTCTATAGCGGTTATAGAGGTTTTCTTTTCTGTTCAAGCAAATATTAGATTTATGAGAAAATTGATGATAAAACTAGGAGGATAAGAATTTGAAGTCATATGGAGTGAATGAACTTAGAAAGATGTTTCTGGAGTTCTTCGAAAGCAAAGAGCATTTAATTATGGACAGTTTTTCTCTTGTTCCAAAGAATGACAATAGTTTACTGTTAATTAATGCTGGTATGGCACCTTTAAAACCATATTTTACAGGACAGGAAGTGCCGCCAAAGACAAGAGTTACTACATGCCAAAAGTGTATCCGTACAGGAGATATTGAGAATGTTGGTAAGACAGCGAGACATGGTACTTTCTTTGAGATGCTTGGAAACTTTTCGTTTGGAGATTATTTTAAACACGAGGCTATTGCCTGGTCATGGGAGTTTTTAACCAAAGTAGTTGGATTAGATCCAGACCGCTTATATCCATCTGTTTATTTAGAGGATGATGAGGCTTTTGCAATTTGGGAGAATGAGATTGGAATTGCACCAGAGCGAATTTTCCGTTTTGGAAAGGAAGATAATTTCTGGGAGCATGGATCAGGACCTTGTGGACCATGTTCAGAGATTTATTATGACAGAGGAGAAAAGTACGGATGTGGAGAACCAGGTTGTACGGTTGGTTGTGAATGTGACCGTTACATGGAGGTTTGGAACAATGTATTTACACAGTTTGATAATGATGGAAAAGGCAATTATACGGAACTTGAAAAGAAGAATATAGATACGGGGATGGGATTAGAACGTCTTGCAGTGGTAGTACAGGAAGTAGACTCCATTTTTGATGTAGATACTATCAAAGCAATTCGCAATAAAATTTGTGAGGCTGCTAAGGTTCAATACGAAGAAGATGATAAGACAGATGTTTCTATTCGTGTTATCACAGATCATATTCGTTCTGCTACATTTATGATTAGTGATGGAATTATGCCATCCAATGAAGGTCGCGGATATGTTCTTCGACGTTTGATTCGTCGTGGGGCTCGCCATGGACGTATGCTTGGAATTAAGGATTTGTTTTTAGCAGATTTAAGTAAAACAGTGATTGCTGAATCTAAAGACGGATATCCAGAACTTGGAGAAAAGGCAGAATTTATTTACAAAGTATTAACACAGGAAGAGGAAAAATTTAACAAGACAATTGATCAGGGTCTTGAGATTTTAAACGACATGGAAGAAGTGCTAGTAAAAGAAGGAACCAAAGAACTTTCTGGAGCTGATGCATTTAAGTTATACGATACTTATGGATTCCCACTAGATCTTACCATCGAGATTTTAGAAGAAAAAGGTTTGTCTGTAGATGAAGCTGGATTTAAAGAAGCTATGGAAGAACAAAGACAGAAGGCTAGAGATGCACGAAAAGAGACAAACTATATGGGTGCAGATGCAACCGTGTATGAAGAGCTAGACCCAGGAATGACATCAACATTTATTGGATATGATGCATTAAAATGTGAGTCAGAGATTATAGCCATGACAACGAATACTGAAGTTGTAGGAAGTCTTTCAAAAGGTGATAAAGGAACTATCATTGTAAATGAAACACCATTTTATGCAACTAGTGGTGGTCAAGAGGCTGATAAAGGTGTGATTACCCTTGGAGATGCATTATTTCAAGTAGAAGATGTAGTAAAGTTATCTGGTGGTAAAATTGGTCATGTTGGAATTGTAGTAAATAATGGATTTAATATGGGAGATAAGGTTTCTTTAAAGGTAGATGAGAAAAATCGTCAGTTGACTGGAAAGAATCATAGTGCTACTCACTTATTACAAAAAGCACTGCGTGAAGTATTAGGAAGCCATGTAGAACAAGCAGGTTCAAGTAACAATGCAAAACACTTGCGTTTTGATTTTACTCACTTTGAGGCAATGACACCAGAAGAGATTGCAAAAGTTGAATCTATTGTAAATGAAAAAATTGCTGCAAATCTTCCAGTGGAAACTAAAGTTATGTCTATGGATGAAGCAAAAGAAACTGGGGCTATGGCACTGTTTGGTGAAAAATATGGAGATGAAGTTCGTGTTGTTTCTATGGGAGATTTCTCTGTGGAACTTTGTGGTGGAACACATATTAAGAATACGGGAATTATCACTGCCTTTAAGATTTTATCAGAGACAGGAGTCGCTGCTGGGGTTCGTAGAATTGAAGCAGTTACAGATCAGGGAGTGTTTGATTATTATGACAAGTTAGAGGCTCAGTTAGATCAGGCGGCTAAACTTGTAAAATCAACAAGAAATCAACTGATTGGGCGTTTAGAATCTTTAATGGCAGAAGTAAAATCACTTCAAAGTGAGAACGAATCACTAAAAAGTAAACTTGCAAAAGATGCTCTTGGAGATGTTATGGATCAAGTGATAGAAGTAGCTGGCGTAAAGCTTCTTGCTGCAAAGGTTGCTGATGTGGATATGAATGGTCTTCGCGATTTAGGAGATTCTTTAAAAGAGAAGCTAGGAGAAGGTGTGGTTGTATTAGCATCGAGTCTTGGAGGAAAAGTATTCTTGGTTGCAATGGCTACCGATGGAGCAATGAAAGCAGGAGCACATGCTGGAAACTTAATCAAAGAGATTGCAAGTCTTGTTGGAGGAGGCGGTGGTGGACGTCCAAACATGGCACAAGCTGGTGGGAAAAACCCAGAAGGAATTGACGACGCCATTGCAAATGTTTCAGAAGCATTAAAAGAACAATTAAATTAAAAAATACCATTAAAAAATATCAAAAAAATACGAAAAAACAATTGACGAAATCTCGTATTATGGTATAATAATCTAGTGCAAGAAAAATACCCAAACAGTCTTAATGCACAATATACGACTGGAGGGGAGGTCAGGAATAAGAATGTCTAACGTAATAGTTAAAGAAAATGAGACTTTAGATAGCGCTCTTCGTAGATTTAAGAGAAACTGTGCAAAAGCCGGTATTCAACAAGAAATCCGTAAAAGAGAGCATTACGAGAAACCAAGTGTTCGTCGTAAGAAGAAATCTGAAGCGGCTCGTAAGAGAAAAGTAAAATAATAGAATTTAGCATCATATACTTTGGTATATGGTGCTTTTCTTTTGCATATATTAGATTTGTGATAATATACGCTTGGCGAGCAAGTTTTGAATTGAGGTTATATATTGAATGATATTATAAGTGATGATTTTCTTGTTACGTTAACAGGATGTCAGCAGATTTTAATTGAAAATTATAAAGGAATTAAATCTTATGATGCAGGGGAAATCTGCATTCTTGGGAAGAAACGCAGGCTCACAATCTATGGGGAAGGTTTAACAATTCAATATTATTCGTATGAAACTATGAAAGTAATAGGAACAATTAGAAAACTAGAGTATGAATCGGGAGGAAACGCATGACTTCGGGAATACTTTTTATTATTGGCACATACGAAATTGAAATGTCTGGAATCTCTATGGAGCGATGTTTAAATCTTTGTTCCAAACAAGGCATTGTTATGTGGAAATTAAAGCCAGTGGAAAATGGTTATCGTTTTCTTATAAAAAGAAGCTGTTATAAGGATTTAATTTCTGTTTCAAAAAAGACAAATACAAAGATTCAAACCATAGGAAGGCATGGACTTCCTTTTTTTTTCGAAAAACATAAAAAAAGAAAATCATTTTTTCTTGGAATGACAGTATGTGTTTTACTAATTTTTTTGTTATCACAGTTTGTATGGAACATAACGGTGACTGGTGTTGAGACTTATTCCAAAGAAAATATTTTAAAGTTTGCAGAAAAGGGAAATTATAAGATTGGCACATATAAGCATAGCATTGATTGTAATACCTTAGAAGAAAAGATACGAGAACAATTCAAAAAAATCGCCTGGGTTTCTTGTTCCATGACAGGAACAAGATTAAAAATTGATATAAAAGAAACGTTGGATCAAAATACAACACAAAATGTAAAAAAACCTTGTGATATTGTTTCAAATAAAACAGGCGTTGTTACATTTTTGTCTATTAAGAATGGAACCCCCCTGGTAAGACCGGGAACAAAAGTAAAGGAGGGAGATACCTTGATTTCAGGATTAATTTACTATTATAGCGATGATTTTCAGAAGACTCAGACAGATAAAATTAAGGCAGATGGAACGGTTTATTTGAAAACTAAGGAATTATATTATGAGAATATTCCTATAGTTCAATATAAAAAACAATATACAAATACAAGAAATCAAATATCTAATATAAAAATAGGAAATTTAAATATTTCACTCCCTGTTAAAAAAAAGATATTTCATACAGATATACTTCAAACAGAAAAAAGACTAAAATTATGGGGGGATTTCTACCTTCCAATTTCTGTTGTGTTTCAGAAGCAGAAGGAATACAAAGTTAAAAAGGAAACACTAAAAGAAATACAGGGCAAGAGCATATTGAAAAAAAGAGTTGTAAAATACAAAAAACAGTTAAAACAAAAGGGTATTCGCATTTTAGGGGAAAAAATAACTTATGAATATGAAAAGAACAATGCAGAAGCGAAAGGATATTTTGTTGTAGAGGAATCCGTGGGAAAAATCAGAAATATTCATCCGTTGACGAAAAAACAGGAAAAATATATTACTCCCACCACTGCACAACCAAAGTAATATAAGTGATAAACTTGAAATTACACCATTGTAATGGTAAACTACACAAGTATGAGAAAAGAATAATAGTAGGAGAATTAATATGAATCCAATAGAAAAAGATATAGATTTTCCAGCAGCACATGGTGGAAATGTATTTGGTCAATTTGATATGTACATGAAGAAAATCGAAAAGACCCTTCATGTAAGTATTGTTTTAAGAGATGACCAAATTAAAATTATTGGAAGTGAAAAGGGAGTTCAAAAGGCAGAGGATGTTATTTTTGAATTGCTGGAACTTTCAAAAAGAGGAAATACAATTACAGAACAGAACGTTAATTATGTATTATCACTGACTGCTACAAATGAGAGTGGAACTTTGATTGAACTTGATAAGGATATTATTTGTCATACAGTACAGGGAAAGCCTGTAAAGGCAAAAACATTAGGGCAAAAGAAATATATTCAACAGATTCAAGATAAAATGATAACTTTTGGAGTGGGTCCTGCAGGAACTGGAAAGACATACCTTGCCATGGCAGCTGCAATTACTGCGTTTAAGAATAATGAAGTCAATCGAATTATTTTAACAAGGCCAGCCATTGAAGCGGGGGAAAAGTTAGGATTTTTGCCAGGAGATTTACAAAGTAAGGTAGATCCATATTTACGACCGTTATATGATGCATTATATGAGATTATGGGTGCAGAGCCATTCCTTAAAAACATGGAAAGTGGTTTGATTGAAGTAGCACCATTAGCTTACATGAGGGGAAGAACCTTAGATAATGCATTTGTTGTGTTAGATGAAGCACAGAATACAACACCAGCACAAATGAAAATGTTTTTAACTCGAATTGGATTTGGATCCAAAGCAATTGTTACAGGGGATTTGACACAAAAAGATTTGCCCTTTGACTCTATTTCTGGGTTGGAGGAAGCCCTTAGGGTGTTGGGAAGAATTGACGATATTGGTATATCTGAGCTTACAAGTAAGGATGTTGTTCGTCACCCACTTGTGCAAAAGATTGTAACTGCATATGATAAATACGAATCTACAAAGAGTAAGAAAAAGAACAATAATAAGAGCAATACAAAAAGAGTAAGGAAGTAGTATGAATATATACATTGAAAATGAATATTTAGACCCAGTTTCTATTGATTATAAGAAGATTACAGATGATGTGGTAAATGCTTCGCTTGATTTTCTTCAATGTCCTTATGAGGTTGAAGTGAATGTTATGCTAGTTGACAACCCGGCTATCCATCAGATTAATTTAGAGCAAAGAGGAATCAATCGTCCGACAGATGTACTATCTTTTCCTATGATTGAATTTAAAACACCAGGAGATTTTTCTGTGGTGGACGATGATATTACCTTGTTTCATCCAGATACTGGAGAAATACTTCTTGGGGATATTGTAATTTCTATGGATAAGGTAAAAGAACAAGCGAAGCTATATGGACATAGTTCTGTAAGAGAATTTGCTTTTTTAGTAGCTCATAGTATGCTTCATTTGTGTGGGTATGACCATGAAGAAGAGAATGAACGAATTGAGATGGAAAAAATGCAAAATGAAATTTTGTTAATAGCAAATTACACAAGAGATTGAGGTTTTTATGAGTAAAAAACAAAAGAATGGATTTTTAATTCAAGGGTCAATTATGGCCATAGCGTCCTTAGTATGTCGAGTGATTGGATTGTTATACCGAAGACCATTAACGGCCATTATTGGCGATCAGGGAATGGGATATTATGGGTTTGCGTATAATGTATACAGTATTATTTTGTTGATTGCGTCTTTTAGTATTCCCTTGGCAGTATCCAAATCTATTTCGGCTCGTTTGGCTATGAAAGAATATAAAAATGCACAGAGAATTTTTTATGGGGCACTGATATATGCGGTTATTGTTGGCGGAATTGCAGCGTTGTTTGCTTATATTGCGGCACCTATTTTAATTCCCAATCAACCAGGAGCAATTCTTGCCCTTCGAGTAATGGCACCAACAATATTCTTTTCAGGAATCCTAGGTGTGTTGCGTGGTTATTTTCAAGGACACTCCACAATGGTGCCTACTTCCATATCACAGATTATTGAACAAATTTTGAATGCAGTTGTCAGTGTTTTAATGGCTTATGTACTTGCTATGCCATATTTGAATTTGGAGGCAACCAAAACTGTAAAGTTTAACATTGCAAAATATGGAGCTGCCGGAAGTGCATTGGGTACAGGGGCTGGTGTTTTAATCGGTTTATTATTTTGCCTGATTATTTATCTGGCTTATTCAAAACGTGCAAAAATATATATGAAACATGACAAAACAAAGGAAGTAGAATCTTATAGTAAAATATTCAAAATTCTGCTGCTTACAATTACACCTGTTATTTTCAGTACAGCCATTTACAATTGCAGTGCAATCATTGACTCTACGTTGTTCAATATTATTTTGAATTATAAAAATGTTGCAGCACATGAGGCGGCAGTTTTGTACGGAGTCTTTTCAAATCAATATAATGTTTTAATCAATGTGCCAGTAGCATTGGCTTCTGCACTCTCTAATGCCATTGTTCCTGATATTTCAGGAGCATATGTATTAAATGACAAAGATAAAATGAATCACAGTATTAATACTGCAATTCGATTTACTATGATGATTTCGATCCCTTGTGCCGTTGGGATGGGGATATTGGCAAAACCTTTAGTTGGCTTGTTGTTTGGTCCAATTAAAAGTTTTGGATTAGGACCAAATTTACTTCGAATTGGTTCTATTTCTATTGTTTTTTATTGCCTATCAACATTGACCAATGGAATCTTACAAGGTATGGGGAAGATGAGAGTCCCAGTGCGGCATTCCGTCATCTCAGTGATACTTAATTTAATTACAATTGTACTTTTATTGTTGTTTACTAACACCAATGCATATGCATTAGTATTTGCAACTATGATTTTTTCTTTTGCAATGTGCATTCTAAATGCCAGATCTATAAAAAAATACACATCCTATAAGCAAGAATTGTCAAAGACCTTTATAAAGCCTTGTATTTCTGCTCTTATAATGGGCGTTGTAGTTTTTGCAATTCAATTTGCATTTGATCATATGATGGCAGCAACAAGTTTGGCGTTTGCGCTTTGTATTGTGGTTTCTATGTTAGTTGGAGCATTGATTTACCTTGTTTGTATTATTAAATTACAAGTATTTACGGAAAATGAGCTTCTTGAAGTACCGAAAGGAAGTATTTTAGTCCGTTTTGCCAAGAAATTTAAGTTATTGTAAAAGTTTTAATAGAATAATAATAGAATTGCAACATATAAGTGAGTGAAATCATATATGATAGTCCTAGTATATTTACATAGGAGAAGATGATATGAAACGAAAACAAAGACAACTTATATGTTGCTTTTTCTTATTTATGGCAATGTTTTGTCTGCCAAAAGAAGCAAAAGTAAAAGGGGCAGTAAAAGAGAATTATACACAGATTACAGCACCAGCTTTTTCTTATTTTGAGGATTTCCTCTCATATTTGAAAAATGGTGGTTCTTTTCAATATAATCAGTCTTATGTGGGAATTGATGGGAAGCGATATATTAAAGTTTCGGTAAAAAAGGGAGGAACTTTAATGCTTACGGATTTATCGGAACAGATGCATAATTTAACAGTGTTAAATCAATCTAAAAAGAAAATTGGAACATTTAATGCAGATGATAGCTTTCTTCAGCTAAAGACTACACCAGGAGACTATTATATTCAGCTGCCCAAAGAGAAAAGAACAATTACGCTAACGGCGATGATATATACAGATCATTTATCCAATATAAAAAAAGAAAAAACTTCGTTACAATCAGGAACTGGATCTTATGTAAGTCATAGTTTTTCACTTTCCAAACGAAAGATTGTTGTCTTTGAGATTTGTTCTGTCATGAATGGTAAGCATCCAATTTATGCATATATAGAAAAGTGGAATGGTAAAAAGTGGGTTAAGGTTACAAAAAGAGCAACATTTAAAGGAAGTTCTTCTAGTGATATGTTATATGGACTTGACAAAGGACGGTATCGAATCAAGACAAAGACAGCAAAGAATCAAGGATTTACAATGCAGTATCATTTGTATAAGGATACTGGAACTTATAGATATAAAAAGTCAAAGGCCTCTCAGCTAAAAAATAATGTTGAAAAAAATCAATTATTTACTATATTACAGAAGAAAGCAAGATGGTATCAAATTCAAAGAAAATCTTTCAAGAAGAAGCATTACCTTAATTTGAGTTTTGATATTAACACAAGTGATTTGAAAGTATACATTTATAAAAAAGGCCGAAAAAAGCCAATTCAAAAAGTTACTTTGAAACAGGGAAAGAAAAACAAAACAAAAAAGATTCGTTTAAGATATGGAACAGGAACTTATTATGTAAAAGTGGTAAAAGCAAAGAAACATGCCAATGGACATTATTATATTTATTATAGTATAGAATAAAGTTGAATAAAATGATTGATTTTGGGAACATTTAGTGAAAAGGAGTGTTTTTATGAACAAAATCAATCGTTTTTTATTGGGATATATGATTATGATAACTTTACTTTGTGCATATATGTGCTATTTGGCATTCTATCACAACGAAGGGAATGAAAAACTAGCAAATCAAGTACAATCTACAATGATGAAAGAAAAGAAAACAAATCAGACAAAAGATAAAAAGAAAATAACATATGAGTTGGCAATTAGAAATAAGGAGCTTGTTGTGGTGAATACTAAAACAAAGGAAGTCTTTGAATATACAGATTTAAACGAAGATCATCTTCCTGTGGAAGTGAAGAAAATGTTAAATAGCAGAACTCAATTTTACAGTGCTGAGGATGTTTATCATTTTCTTGAATCTTATAGTAGTTAAGGCTATAATGAAAAGAAGAAAAAGACAAAAATGAGGTGATCAAATGAAACGTATATTTTTAATTGTGCTAGACAGTGTAGGTGTTGGTGAAGCACCAGATGCGGCCAAGTACCATGATGAGGGAAGTAATACAATCTATGCCGCATCTACAAGTAAATATTTTCATATGCCTAATTGTGAGAAACTAGGATTGTCTTCTATTGATGGGGTGAAACTTGCCCATAGTGAGTGCAAAGATATTGTTGGTACCTATGGAAAATTAACAGAGCAGTCTTGTGGAAAAGATACAACTGCGGGACATTGGGAAATTGCAGGGATGATTTCAAAAGAACCATTTCCTACATATCCTCAAGGATTTCCAAGGGAGATTATAGATGAGTTTGAAAGACAGACCGGACATGGAACCTTATGTAATCAACCATATTCAGGAACAGAAGTTATAAAAGATTATGGAAATGAGCATATGAAAACAGGGAACTTCATTGTGTATACATCTGCTGACAGTGTATTTCAAATAGCAGCTCATGAAGAAATTATTCCTTTAGAGGAATTGTATCAAGCCTGTAGAACTGCACGAAAGATCTTAACTGGAAAGCATGGAGTTGCCAGGGTAATTGCCAGACCATTTGTGGGAACAGACGGCAGTTTTACAAGAACTTCCAATCGACACGATTTTTCTTTGGAACCACCAAGAACTACGATGTTAGATCAATTAAAGGAATCAGGATTAGATGTCATTGGGATTGGCAAAATCCATGACATTTTTGGAGGAAAAGGACTGACAGAGTATTCTTATACGAAAGGAAACGAAGATGGAATTGAGCAGACAATAGAATGGATAAAAAAAGATTTTAATGGATTATGCTTTGTCAATCTGGTAGACTATGATATGCTATATGGACATCGAAATGATATTGATGGGTATGCAAAGGCGTTGACTTATTTTGATAAAAAACTTCCTAAGATAATGGAGTTATTAAAAGAGGGTGATATTTTAATGATAACTGCAGATCATGGATGTGATCCATCCACAGCGTCTACGGACCATTCTAGGGAGTACATTCCGTTGTTGATGTACACTTATGGACAAAAGAGTCCGTATAATATTGGAATTCGTTCAACTTTTGCAGATATTGGAAGTACAGTGTTGGATTATTTTGATGTGGAATCAAAACTAGATGGAACCAGCTTTTTGGAGGAACAGAATAAATGATATACGACGTTATCGTAGTTGGTGGTGGAGCATCAGGAATGATGGCTGCAATTACGGGAAAAAAACATGGAAAGTCAGTTCTTTTACTAGAACGTATGGATAAGCTTGGAAAGAAAATTCTAGCAACGGGGAATGGAAGATGTAATTTGACAAATGACTGTGTGGAGGAAACTTCTTATCGAGGAAATCGGCCAGGATTTTCTGAATATGCATTAAAAAAGTTTTCTCAAGAAGAACTTCTTTGTTTTTTTCAATCATTAGGAATGCTGACCACTCAGATAAATGGATATTATTATCCTGCTTCTTTGCAGGCATCTACTGTAGTGGAAACTTTAGTTGAGACAATGAGACACTTAAAGATAGAGATTGAAACTGGTGTAGAAGTATCAAAGATTGAACATCTGGTAGATTTTTATCAAATGAGGAATAAAGATGGAAAGACTTATAAGAGCAGACAAGTCATTCTTTCAACGGGAGGAAAGGCACAAGAAAAGCTGGGAAGTAATGGAAGTGGATATGTACTAGCAAAGCAGCTAGGGCATCATATGACAGATGTATACCCAGGATTGGTAGCCTTAGAATCATCAGATACATATTTTAAGAATCTTCACGGTGTAAGACAAGTATGTAATATAAAAGTATTTGTCAACGACAAGGAGGAAGCATCACAACGAGGAGAAGTCCAATTTACTAAGTATGGGATATCCGGAATACCAGTATTTCAAATCAGTCGTTATACAATCAGTGCATTGAGGAAGAAAAAGAAAGTAGTGATTGAACTAAATTTAATGCCAGATATGCTTACTTTAGAAGAAACCATGGAACAGATGAAGAATTTGTGTGAATACAAGACAATAGAACAATTCTTAAATGGATGTATGAATTGTAAATTATCAAAATGTATTTTACAACGATGTAAGATAAAACCCACTGTTTCGGTTTCAAGGATGTCCCATACCAACTGGCAGAGCATGCTGGATATGATAAAACATTTTCAAGTTGCTGTTTCAAATTATAAAGGATTTGATATGGCCCAGGTAACAGTAGGGGGCGTTGATACAAGAGAAGTCATCCAAGAAACATTAGAATCAAAATACCACAAAGGTCTATTTTTTACAGGAGAATTATTGGATGTAGATGGAACTTGTGGAGGATACAATTTACAATGGGCATTTTCCTCAGGATATATTGCCGCAATGAATTTAAAATAGGAGAATTATGTTAAGAATCAATCAGATAAAGTTACCTGCAAATCATACGAAAGAACAATTAGAAAAAAAGATATATCAGGCAGTACCAAAGGAATTTGTGGAATCTTACCACATTTGGAAGCAATCCATTGATGCTAGAAAGAAAGATAACATATGTTATGTATATTCGGTAGATATTAAAGTGACAAGTGAAAGTAAAACATTAAAACATGATAAAAGATATCAGATACAAAAAGTGAATACAAAGTCATATAAAATTCCAAAAGCAGTGAAAGAATATGAACATGCTCCAGTGATTGCTGGATTTGGGCCAGCCGGTATTTTTTGTGGTTTGGTTTTGGCAAGAGCAGGACTAAATCCTGTAATATTAGAACGTGGTGCATCTGTAGATGAACGTCAAGAGGATGTAAAAAAGTTCTGGGAGACTGGAGTTTTAAATACAGAATCTAATGTTCAATTTGGAGAAGGTGGGGCAGGTACATTTTCAGATGGAAAGTTAAACACAATGGTAAAAGACAAATTTGGAAGGAATCGATTTGTATTAGAGACACTTGTGGAATATGGAGCACCAGAAGAAATTTTGTATGAGGCAAAACCCCATATTGGAACTGACTTGCTTTGTAAAGTAATTTCTAATATTCGAGAAGAGATTATAAGCTTAGGAGGAAAGGTACATTTTCATTCTAAAGTGACAGACATTGTTGTGAAGGAAAATCATATTACAGATGTTGTCGTTAATGACACGAAAACAATACCTTGCGATGTTTTAGTATTGGCACTAGGTCATAGTGCAAGAGATACCTTTGAGATGCTACATAAAAAAGAACTTGAAATGACACCAAAAGCATTTGCAATGGGAGTTCGTGTGGAACATCCAAGAAAGTTCATCAACCAGTCCCAGTATGGAAATGATTATGAGAAGTATCATTTACCCACGGCGTCCTATAAATTAACCTATCATACGAAAGAAGAACGTAGTGTATATTCATTTTGTATGTGCCCAGGCGGATTTGTAGTCAATGCATCCTCAGAAGAAGGAAGGCTTACTGTAAATGGAATGAGTAATCATGATCGTATGGCGCAGAATTCTAATAGTGCAATTATTGTAAATGTAACACCAGATGATTTCTATGGACAGGGACCTTTAGCAGGGGTGGAATTTCAGCGTTATTGGGAAGAGAAAGCTTTTGCTGTAGGAAAAGGAAAGATTCCAGTACAGCGTTTGGAAGATTTTAATGAAAATAGAGAATCAACAAAGTTTGGTACCATAACACCAGATACAAAAGGTGAAACAAGTTTTGCAAATGTAAGAGACTGTCTTCCAGACTTTGTTTCAGAGGGGATAGAAGAAGGTATGAAAGCGTTTGATTTGAAAATACATGGATTTGCCAATCCAGATACGTTATTACTTGGAATTGAGGCAAGAACTTCATCACCTCTTCGTATAGAACGAGATGAATCTATGCAAAGTCAGATAAGGGGAATTTATCCTTGTGGAGAAGGTGCTGGATATGCTGGGGGAATTACGTCAGCGGCCATGGATGGAATTAAAACGGCAGAAAATATTTTATAAAGAAGAAACCTCTATATTGCGTTGCTTATAGGGGTTTTTCTTTTGTGTACACAATATGTTGTGATTTCCTCTATTTACATCCCTTGCGGATAGAGTTATAATATGATGGCAGATGAAGGGAGATAGATATGAAGGTAATAAAGAGAAATGGGCACAAAGTAGAATTTGATCCGTCAAAGATTGAGAGTGCAATACTAAAGGCTATGCGATATGGCAGTGGAATTGTGGATGAGCAATGTGCTAAGGATATATCATATGAGATTCACGAAGAACATCAATATGATGTGGATATTAGTATTTATAGAATTGAGGATCGTGTCTTTGAAAAATTAATTGAAAAGGGACAGATATTAACTGCAAAAGCATATGAAGGATATCGAAAGGTCAGAGAATTTCAACGTCAAACCAATACCATTGACAGTGAGGTATTTGGAATTGTGACAGGCGAGAACAAAGAGGCTATGGATGAAAATTCAAACAAAGATCCTCATATTTTAGCTACACAGCGAGACTTAATTGCTGGAGAATTTTCAAGAGATTACTGCCGCAGGAATATGCTTCCACCTAAGATTGTACAGGCTCACGATGATGGAATTATTCATTTTCATGATATGGATTATTATATTCAAGAGATGCATAACTGTGATTTGGTTGACTTAAAGAATATGTTTAAAGAAGGAACCGTGATTAATGGAAAACTAATTGAGACACCAAAGTCACTTCAAACGGCATGCACAGTTGCAACTCAGATTGTCCAGCAGGTTGCCAATGGACAGTACGGAGGGCAGACTATTTCACTTTCGCATTTAGCTCCTTATGTTCGAGTTAGTTTCCAAAAACATAAAAAGACCGTTGCAAAAGAGGGATTAGCAATTAATCGTGAATATACGCAACAGGAGATTGATATGATTGCAGGAAATCGTTTAAAAGACGAGATTGTCTCAGGGATTCAAACAATCCAATATCAAATTAATACATTCTCCACAACCAATGGTCAGGCACCATTTTTGTCTGTTTTCATGTATTTAAATGAAGAACCAGAATATGTAGAAGAGACAGCTATGCTAGTAGAAGAGATGTTACGACAGCGTTATAAAGGAATGAAGAATCAAGTGGGAGCATACGTTACTCCTGCATTCCCTAAATTATTATATGTATTAGATGAGAACAATGTACCACAAGATAGCAAATATCGTTATTTAACAGATTTGGCAGTAAAGTGTGTTGCAAAACGTATGATGCCAGATTTTATTTCTGCCAAGATTATGAAAAAGAATTATGATGGAGAAGTATATCCATGTATGGGATGTCGAAGCTTTTTATCTCCATGGAAAGACGAACAAGGAAACTATAAGTGGTACGGAAGATTCAATCAAGGTGTAGTTACTCTAAACTTAGCTGATGTTGGATTGTCTGCAGATAAAGATATGGACAAGTTTTGGAGGATTTTAGAAGAGCGTTTGAAGCTTTGCAAAGAAGCACTAACACTTCGTCATGAAAGTCTAAAAGGAACTTATTCTGATGTAAGTCCAATTCACTGGCAGTTTGGTGCTCTTGCACGCCTAAAGTCAGGAGAGACGATTGATTCCTTGTTAGAGAATGGATATTCTACAATTTCCTTAGGGTATATTGGATTATATGAGTGTGTACTTGCATTATTAGGAGAATCTCATACAACACCAGAAGGAGATGGATTAGCTGTCCGTATTATGGAAAGATTACGTGCAGCATGTGATTCATGGAGAGCTGAAACTGGTCTAGGATTCAGCCTATATGGAACACCTGCTGAATCTACAACTTATACATTTTCAAAGGCATTGAAGAAGCGCTTTGGTGTTATTGAGGGAATTACAGATAAAGATTATCTGACTAATTCTTATCATGTGAATGTAACTGAAGAGTTAGATGCATTTGAGAAGCTTGGATTTGAAGCGAAGTTCCAGACAATCTCATCTGGTGGAGCAATTAGTTACGTAGAGGTTACAAACTTAAATCAGAACACCGAAGCATTGTCATCTTTGGTTGATTATATGTATGATACAATTCAATATGCTGAGATTAATACAAAATCTGATTATTGTCAGGAATGTGGATTTGATGGAGAGATTTTATTAGATGATAATCTTGAGTGGTACTGTCCAAACTGTGGCAATCGTGACCATAATACATTGAATGTATGCCGAAGAACCTGTGGTTATTTAGGAGATAATTTCTGGAATAAAGGAAGAACCCAGGAGATTGGAGAACGTTATGTTCATTTAGATAATCATGTTCATGAGGTGTTAAAGTGAGATATGCACAGATAAGAAGAACTGATATTTCTAATGGAATTGGAATTCGAACAGCGCTGTTCGTTCAAGGATGTACAAGACATTGCAAAGGATGTTTTAATAAAGAGACCTGGGATTTTGATGGTGGAATGGAATGGTCTGTTGATGTGGAGGATGAATTTATTGATTTAACTGCAAAAGAACATATCCATGGAGCTACTATTTTAGGTGGGGAACCCTTTGATGTGCCCAATCGAAAAACTGTAAAACACATTTTACAGAGATTACGAATGGAAGTTCCAGAGAAAAATACATGGATGTATACATCTTATTTATTTGAAGATATTCTAAAAGAGGATCCTGAGATTTTAAAATATATCTATGTTCTTGTAGATGGACCGTTTATAGAAGAAGAAAAAGATATGAAACTTCGGTTTCGTGGCAGCAGGAATCAAAGGGTTATTGATGTACCAAAGTCATTAGAGCAAAGAAAAGTTGTTTTAAAATTAAGTTAGTAAAGAAAGAGAGTACAATGTATTCTCTTTCTTTACTTGTATTCTGGTGAAAAAAAAGATACAATACATTTTGTATGATAACCATGAGGAGGAAACATGAATAACCGAGAATTATTAAAAGATAAGAAGAGAATTGTTGTAAAAGTAGGAACATCTTCTTTGATACATAAAAAAACAGGAAACATTAATTTGTTTCGATTGGAAAAGTTAGTACGTGTGCTGACGGATTTGCACAACAGTGGAAAAGATGTTATTTTAGTGTCATCTGGAGCAATTGGAGTGGGGTATAAAGCACTTGGACTTAAGAATCGTCCCGATTCTCTTCCATTGAAGCAGGCTTGTTCTGCCATTGGACAAGGTCAGTTAATGATGATTTACCAGAAGCTTTTTGCCGAATATAATCAGGCATCTGCACAGATTTTGATTACAAAGGAAACTATGCTCAATGATGAACGAAGATTTAATGCAAAGAATACATTTGATCAATTGTTGGATTTAGGTGTAATTCCAATTGTAAATGAAAATGATACCGTTTCTACAGAAGAAATTGAATTTGGAGATAATGATACTTTATCAGCTGTTGTTACAGCTGTGGTAAAAGGAGATTTATTGATTCTCTTAACAGATATTGATGGACTTTATACAGATGATCCCCATAGGAATCCCCAGGCTAAACTGATTTCTGAAATTTCAGAGATTGATGATACCATTGAAAATATGGCAAAAGGAGCAGTTTCCAAAGTGGGAACAGGAGGGATGGCAACGAAGATTGCAGCAGCGAATATTGTTACAGATGCAGGAGCTGACATGGTCATTGCCAACAGCGAGGATTTAGGAGATTTACTTCGAATTGTAGATGGAAAAGACATAGGATCACTCTTCCTTGCCCACAAGCGTAAAAACTTTAATTTCAAGACCTATTTAACAGAGCGTCCATATTTTAGAAAGGGATAAGAATGAACGAAGACAAAATTAAAAGAATTAATGAGTTATACCATTTAGAAAAGTCGGTTGGTTTAAGTGGTGAAGAAAAGAGAGAACAAAAAAAGCTAAGAGCAGAATATATCCAGTCGGTTCGAGCTAATTTACGTGGACAGCTGAATCATATTAGTATTCAGAATGATGATGGAAGTATTACCCCTTTAAAGCCAAAAGGAAAACATTAGAAATTTTTAGCTGTTTTGTGTAATATCTTGACATTTTTTTAAGAAATATGTTAGAATATTGTGTGACAAAGGAGTCTGATGACTCCTTTTTTCGTTGTCAAACTATCGGTCATAAATTTTAATTATGAATATTATCATATTTTTTCATTATAGAAAGGTTGATTTTATTTCATAAAGAACTTATGATATTAGATGGAAAAAAGAAAAAGAAAGGAAGTCTAAAAATGGCATTGTTTACGTTTAGTGGCGGTGTACATCCTAATGACGGAAAAGAATATGCAAAAGATTCCCCAATTAGAGAGTACCTACCAAAAGGAGATGTTGTTTTACCAGTAGGTCAACATATCGGAGCACCGGCTTCACCAATTGTACAAAAAGGTGATAAAGTGCTGGTTGGTCAAAAGGTTGCCGAAGCGGGTGGGTTTGTATCAGCGAACATCTTTAGTTCGGTATCAGGAACAATTAAGGCGATTGAGCCAAGAATTACCCCAGCGGGAGCGAAGGTGAATTCTATCATTATTGAGAATGATGGAAAGTTTGAACAAGTAGAATTTCAAACAAAACCCTATGCAGATATGTCTGCAGAAGAGGTAAAGGAAGCAATTAAAGAAGCAGGAATTGTTGGTCTAGGAGGAGCAGGGTTTCCTACTCATGTAAAATTAGCACCAAAGGATCCAGATAGTATTGAGTATATTATTGTAAATGGGGCTGAGTGTGAGCCTTATATTACAGGTGATTACCGTATTATGATGGAAACTCCAAAGGAAATTATTGAAGGGTTGAACATTGTCCTTGATTTATTTCCAAAAGCAAAGGGAATTATTGGTGTTGAGGACAATAAAAAAGATGCAATTAAGATTATGCAGGATGCCGTAAAGGGTGAAGCGCGAATTGAGATTGCACCACTTAAGACAAAGTACCCTCAAGGAGCAGAGCGTTCTTTGATTTTTGCTACAACAGGTAGAAGTATTAATTCCAGTATGCTTCCAGCAGATGCAGGGTGTATCGTCAATAATATTGCGACTATTGTCGCAATTAAGGAAGCGGTTATTGATGGAAAGCCATTATATGAAAGACTTGTAACTGTAACTGGGGATGCAATCAAAAATCCAAGCAATTTTAAAGTTCGTACAGGAACAAATATTAACGAATTAATTGAGGAATGTGGTGGATTCAAACAAACACCAGAAAAAGTAATTTCAGGTGGACCTATGATGGGTATGGCCATGTTTACTACAGATGTACCTGCAGTAAAAACATTTTCGTCTTTATTGGCACTTACAAAAGATGAAGTGTCTGCCAATGAAGCCAGCAATTGTATTCATTGTGGAAGATGTGTCAGCGTCTGTCCTCAAAAGCTAATGCCGGCTAAATTATCTGTATTAGCTGATCATGGAGAATTCGATGCATTTGAAGCACAGTATGGGGCAGAGTGTGTGGAATGTGGATGTTGTTCATTTATTTGTCCAGCAAAGAGAAACTTAGCACAATCTATGAAAACAGGTCGTAAGCAGGTTTTAGCAAATCGAAGAAACAGAAAGTAAAGGAGAGGTACATATGAACGAATCATTATATCACGTTTCTGCCAATCCTCATGTGAGAGATAAAGGCACAACGCAAAATATTATGTTAGATGTGATTATCGCATTATTACCAGCTACCATTTTTGGTATCTATATTTTCGGTGTATCTGCTGCTATTACAGTTGCTATTACAATTGTGACTTGTGTTGTTGCAGAATATGCGTATCAAAAGTTGATGCACCAGAAGATTACAGTAAGTGATCTAAGTGCAGTGGTAACCGGATTATTATTAGCAATGAATTTACCTTCAGGAGTTCCATTTTGGATGCCTATTTTAGGTGGTTTATTCGCAATTATTGTTGTAAAGCAGGTATTTGGTGGATTGGGACAGAATTTTATGAATCCAGCATTAGGTGCAAGATGTTTTCTTATGATTTCATTTGCTGCTAGAATGACAACATTTGCTTATGATGGTGTAACAACAGCAACACCATTAGCATTAATGGAACAAGGAAAGACAGTTGATGTAATGAAGTCTTTCTTAGGGTTTGTTCCAGGAACGATTGGTGAGACATCAGCACTGTTACTTTTAATTGGTGGTGTTTATCTAGTTCTTAAGAAAGTCATTTCACCGTTAATTCCTTGCGTTTACATTGTAACTACAGCAATTTTCGTATTATTATTTGGGGGTCATGGATTTGATCTTCAATATATGGCATCACAAGTTTTTAGTGGTGGTTTAATGTTAGGTGCTATTTTTATGGCAACTGATTATGTTACATCGCCAATTACGGAAAAGGGTAAAGTGATTTATGGTATTTTATTAGGTGTTCTTACTGGACTGTTCCGTTTATTCGGACCTATGGCAGAAGGAGTTTCTTACTCAATTATCATTGCCAACTTAATTGTACCTCTAATTGAAAGAATTACAGTTCCTACACCATTTGGAATTGTAAAGGAAAAAGGAGGTAAAGCAAATGAATAAAAGTTTAATCAGTGATTGTATTAAATTATTTGTCATTACCTTAGTGGCTGGATTGGTTCTTGGATTTGTATATAACGTTACTAAGAGTCCTATTGCGGCCCAGGAAGAAAAGACAAAGCAAGAAGCATTTAAAAAGGTGTTTGATAATGCTGATTCTTTTAAGCCAGTAAAATTAGATACAAAGGATGCTTCAAAAGTTTTAAAGGCCGCAAATCTGGGAGATAATGAATTCTCCGAAATTGTAGAAGCGGTAGATACCTCAGGGAAGCATCTAGGATACGTAATTTCAGTTACAAATCCTAATGGTTATGGTGGAGATATTTCTCTTTCTGTTGGTGTCAAGGCCGACGGAACAGTCAATGGATATGAAACCTTATCAATTAATGAAACAGCTGGTCTAGGTATGAAAGCAAAAGAGGATGCCTTTAAGAGTAACTTTAAGAACAAAAAGGCTGATAAGTTTGAAGTTGTAAAAGATGGTTCTGGTGCAAAGGATGATGCAAAAGCCGATGCAATTTCAGGAGCAACCATTACAAGTAGAGCAGTAACAAGCGCAGTGAATAGCTGTGTGGTTTATTCAAAATCATTAGAGGGGGGAAAATAAGATGAATACAAATCCAATGGAACGTTTGTTTAACGGAGTCATCAAAGAAAACCCTACATTTGTTCTAATGTTAGGTATGTGTCCAACCCTTGCCGTTACAACATCAGCAATCAATGGTGCAGGTATGGGATTGTCAACAACAGCCGTTTTGATGTTTTCTAACTTAATTATTTCAGCACTAAGAAACTTTATTCCGGATCGTGTTCGTATTCCAGGATATATTGTAGTTATCGCATCTCTAGTTACAGTGGTACAATTCTTGTTACAAGGATATTTGCCAGAAATCAATGATGCATTAGGATTATATATTCCTTTGATCGTTGTAAACTGTATTATTTTAGGACGTGCAGAGTCATTTGCATCAAAGAATGGTCCAGTGGTATCTTTCTTTGATGGTTTAGGTATGGGATTAGGATTTACTTGTGCATTGACAATTATCGGAGCATTCCGTGAGTTATTAGGTGCAGGTCAAATTTTTGGTATGACTGTTATGCCAAGTTCTTATGAACCTATCACAATCTTTATTTTAGCACCAGGGGCATTCTTCGTATTAGCTTGTCTTGTTGCTATTCAAAATAAAGTACGAAGCAAAAAACCGAAAAAAGCTGGAGAAACAAATGTTACTTCATGTGGAGACTGTTCTACATGTGGAAATGGTTCTTGTGGATCTAAGTTTTTTGACAATAGCGTAGACGACAAATAGGAGGGAGATAATATGACAAGTTTATTATTAGTTGCCATTGGTGCAGCCTTAGTTAATAATGTAGTGTTAAGTCAATTTTTAGGTTTATGTCCTTTCCTAGGTGTTTCAAAAAAGGTTGAAACTGCTGCAGGTATGGGAGCTGCCGTTGTATTTGTAATTACAATCGCATCTGCTGTAACTTATGGCTTATATGCTGCAATTCTAGTTCCTTTAGGATTAGAATATCTACAAACCATTGCGTTTATCTTAGTAATTGCAGCGCTAGTACAATTTGTAGAAATGTTTTTAAAGAAATCTATGCCAGCACTTTATGAATCTTTGGGAGTGTTTCTTCCTTTGATTACAACAAACTGTGCTGTTTTAGGAGTAGCATTAAATAACATTCAATATGAATACAACTTTATAACAAGTGTTGTAAACGGATTTGGAACTGCATTTGGGTTCTTAATCGCTATTGTTATTTTAGCTGGAATTCGTGAGAAAATGGAATTCAATAATATCCCAGAATCATTTAAGGGAATGCCAATTACTCTAGTAACTGCTGGATTAATGGCAATTGCATTCTTTGGATTCTCAGGAATTATTTAGGGAGGTAAGAAGATGAATATAACAGCAATTATTCTTGCAGCTGCCGTTGTAGGTGGGGTAGGATTAGTCATTGCTATTTTACTTGGAATCGCATCTGAGAAGTTTAAAGTACCAGTCGATGAAAAAGAAATAGCAGTTAGAGAAGAACTTCCTGGAAATAACTGTGGTGGTTGTGGATATGCAGGATGTGACTCTTTGGCAAAAGCAATTGCAGCTGGAGAAGCAGAAGTAAATGCATGTCCAGTTGGTGGACCAGATGCAGCCGCTAAGATTAGCGCAATCATGGGTGTGGAAGCCGGAGAATTTATAAAAAAGGTAGCTTTTGTAAAGTGCGCAGGTACTTGTGAAAAAGCTTCAAATAAATATGAATATTCTGGAGTTCAAAGCTGTATAGAGGCAATGAATGTACCGGGAGAAGGACCTAAGGCTTGTTCTTTTGGATGTATGGGAATGGGAAGCTGCGTGGCAGTATGTCCTGAAAATGCAATTTCTATTGTAAGTGGAATTGCTTATGTTGACAAAGAAGCATGTATTGCATGTGGAAAATGTGTTGACACTTGTCCAAAGAACTTAATCGAATTAGTTCCATTTGAAAAGAAATGTTACGTTCAATGTAATTCAACGGACAAAGGAAAAGACGTAATGTCTGTATGTAAAGCTGGATGTATTGGATGTAAGCTTTGTGAAAAGGAATGTAGATTAGATGCAATCCATGTTGAAAACAATATTGCTCATATTGATTATGACAAGTGTGTTGGATGTGGACTTTGTGCTAAAAAATGTCCAAAGGGAATTATTCAAACAAAGAATGCTTAGACAAAGATGCCAGGATAGGAAACTATTCTGGCTTTTTTCGTATTCAAAAGTAATTCCTTTCATACAGTGTAATAAGAAGTATTGGATGGTGTGAAATGAAATTTCTTGAATTACGAGAAAAAGATGTAATCAATTGCAAAACAGGTGATAAATTAGGCAATGTAATAGACTTAGAGTTTGATCCTAATACAGGATGTATTCTTGTTTTGATTGTTCCTAAGATGAATCATATTCTATCTTGTTTCTCGAAAAATGCAATTTATGTGATTCCATACAAACGGATTGTAAAGTTGGGAAAAGATACAATCCTGGTAGATATTATCGAAAAAGATTGTTTGAAGTAATTTATATATGATATAATTTTAATATGACTAATGATTGAAATTGAAGGAGGTACTAACATGAAGTGTCCTTATTGTGGGAGTGAACGTTCCAGAGTTGTTGATTCTAGACCAACGGAAGAAAATAATTCCATTCGAAGAAGAAGGCAGTGCGATGATTGTGGAAAGCGATTTACTACATATGAAAAGATTGAATCGGAACCTATGTCTGTGATTAAGAAGGATCGAACAAGACAGTTGTATGATCGTTCTAAGATAGAATCAGGAATCATCCAATCATGCCACAAACTTCCTATTTCGAGAGTGCAGATAGAACAGATTGTAGATGAGATTGAAGGTGCCATTTTTAACATGGGAGTTCGTGAAGTTGAAACTTCAGTTATTGGAGAATTAGTGATGGATAAACTGAAGGATTTAAACGATGTGGCATATGTTAGATTTGCTGCAATTTATAGAGAATTTAAAGATTTAAATACATTTATGAGTGAATTGAAGAAAATGCTTAAATAGTATTGTAAAATATTTCCTTATATGATACCATTATAAGTATTCTATATTCTGCTTGGAGAAGAAGGAGAATGTATTATGTTTTGTAAAGTTATGAGTGGTATTGTATATGGAGTTACCGGTCTTTTAATTCACGTAGAAGTTGAGATGCAAAATGGTCTTCCATATTTTACTATGGTGGGCCATTTGTCACGTGAATCAAAGGAAGCAAAGGAAAGAGTTATCTCAGCACTTCGGTCTATCCATGCACCACTGCCAGCCCAAAAGGTTACAATTAATCTATCACCAGCTAATTTAAAGAAGTCGGGAACTGCATTTGATTTTCCTATTGGGGTTGCCTTGCTCCAATGTATGGGACTGATAGATTCAAAGGTTAATCTGTCAGAGTATTGTGTCTTAGGAGAACTAGGACTAGATGGGATGATTCACTCTACGATGCAGAGTCTTCCTATTATTTTAGAAGCAAAGAAGCAGGGAATTACCAAGTTCTTAGTATCTTCAGAAGATTATCAGCGGCTAAAGGATGTTGAGGCAATTATGATATATCCAATGGAGTCCCTTCAACATGTATTAGACTTTTTTTGTTCAAAGAAAGTCATTATCCCACAAATAACACAACAACAAACAGTGAAACAAGAAGCAGGAAAGGTTCTTGACTTTTCAGATGTAAGAGGTCAGTCATTTTTAAAACGTGCATTAGAAGTAGCTGTTACAGGAAGATTGAATCTATTAATTATAGGCTCTCCTGGAACAGGAAAAACCATGCTTTGTCATAGGCTGCCATCGATACTGCCACCTCTTTCAAAGGAAGAACAATTGGAAGTAGATTCTATCTATTTAGCCTCGTCTATTTATCGGACCAATGGTCTTTATAGTCCACCTTTTCGAATGCCACATCATACCATTACACAAACAGCATTAATTGGAGGAGGGGCGATTCCAAAGGCAGGGGAGATCACGCTGGCTCATCATGGAATCTTATATTTAGATGAATTAGGAGAATTTAAAACTAATTGTATCGAAGCATTGAGAGTTCCCTTAGAAGAAAAAGCAATTACTTTAACCAGATTAGGACGAAATTACCGGTTTCCAACGGATATTCAATTAATTGCATCCATGAATCCTTGTCCATGTGGAGAAGGATTTTCCAGTGACAAGTGTAGATGTACACCAACAGAAAAAAGGGCATACTATAGAAAGATATCAGGACCATTTTTAGACCGGTTTGACATGGTTCTTCCAGTTATGACCAATGATTATGATACGAAGAAGGGAGAAAGTTCTTCTATTATAAAGGAACGAGTCTGTAAGAATCGAGATAATTTCAATGAACATATAAAATGAAGTTACTATTTCAAAAAATGCCATGGAACTATTAGAAGGACAATTAAAGAATTGTCATATTTCTATGAGAGGGTATGAGCGAATCAAAAAAGTTGCAAAGACTATCTGTATTATGGATGGAGAACATAAGGTCAAGGCGGCTCATATGATTGAAGCTATGTCTTATCGAAATCTAGATTTTTTAAATGAGGTAATCTTATATGACTGAAAAAATGTACTGGTACTGGTTTACTTCTTTGCTTGGGCTCACTAGACAAAAGCAAGGTAAGTTAATAGATATGGCAAAGTCTGCAAAAGAATTCTATGTGTTAAAACCAAGGGTGGCAGAAAACTATTTGAATAAAAAACAGATGGAGCAGTTTTTAAAGACAAGGGATTTAGATAAAATTCAAAGAAGTTATGAGCGATTAGAAAAGGAAGGGATCCAATACATTTTAACTTCTGAACTAGCATATCCCAAAAAACTTTTATCTATTTCAGATTTTCCATATGGTATTTTTAGAAAAGGAGAAGGAAAAGTATCTTCACTTTCTATTGCCATTGTTGGTTCTAGAAAGCCATCCATGTATGGTATTGAAATGGCGGAGTATTTTGCAGAGTACCTTTCATCAAGAGGGATTACAGTTGTAAGTGGGCTTGCACTTGGAATTGATTCCAGAGCACACCTTGGAGCTATTAGAGGAAAGGGAAATACAATTGGAGTCCTTGGATGTGGGATCAATAAGATTTATCCATATAGTAATCAAAGATTATACCAAGATGTGTTAAATCATGGATGTATTTATTCTGAATATGGTTTGGATGTAGAACCACTGGCGTATCATTTTCCACAGAGGAATCGGATTATTAGCGGGTTGTGTGATGGTGTTTTAGTTATTGAAGCAAAAAAGAAGAGCGGTTCTTTGATTACAGTGGATTGTGCACTGGATCAAAATAAAGATGTGTTTGCAATTCCAGGAAATATTAATAATCCTTTATCTCAGGGCTGCAACCATTTAATTGCCCAGGGAGCTAAGCTAGTTGAGGGTCCAGAGGACATTTTAAATGAATATCCAAATTATAAGATAAATAGACAAGATGTCAGTCAATTTCCAAAAATAGGACTTGATAGAGAAGAAGAAATGGTGTATGATACTCTAAGTTTCGTCCCAAGACATATAAATGAGATCTTTTCAAAGGTGAACCTTTCAATTCCAGAATTATATGAGGTTCTCTTTTACTTGGAAAAAAAGGGATATATAACACAAACGTCAAGAAATTATTACATTAAAAAGTTATTGTGAGGAGTTTAGAATGCCAAAGTATTTAGTGATTGTAGAATCACCTGCAAAAGCAAAAACGATAAATAAGTTTTTAGGGAAGAATTATACAGTAGTAGCATCCAATGGTCATGTACGTGATTTACCTAAGAGTACCCTAGGTATCGATATTGAGAATGATTTTGAACCTAAATATATAACAATTCGCGGGAAAGGAGAAGTATTAGCTGCTCTTCGTAAAGAAGTGAAAAAGGCTGATAAAGTTTATCTCGCAACTGACCCTGACCGTGAGGGAGAGGCAATATCTTGGCATTTATATTATGCTCTTAAATTAGAAAATAAAAAGTTTAGCCGTATTACGTTTAATGAAATTACAAAAACAGCAGTTAAGAATTCAATTAAGAATGCCCGTGAGATTGATATGGATTTAGTAGATGCACAACAGGCTCGAAGAGTGTTGGATCGAATTGTTGGATATAAGATTAGTCCGATTTTATGGAAGAAGATTAAGAGAGGACTTAGTGCAGGACGTGTTCAATCGGTTGCATTAAAACTGATTTGTGACAGAGAAGAGGAAGTTGCTGCATTTATTCCAAAAGAATATTGGACTTTAGAAGCACTTCTTGATGTAAAAGGAAATAAAAAACCATTGGTAGCCAAGTTTGTTGGTGATGAGAAGAATAAAATTGAAATTGAGAATGAAGCTCAGTTAAATAAAATTCTTGCTGAATTGGAAGGCAAAAAGTTTGTTGTAGATAATGTAAAGTTTGGTGAGAGAATGAAAAAACCACCGATGCCATTTACAACAAGTACCATGCAGCAGGACGCAGCAAGCAAGCTTAATTTTGCTACATCAAAGACCATGAGAATTGCACAGCAGTTATATGAAGGTATTACAGTCAAAGGACATGGATCTGTTGGTTTGATTACATATCTTCGTACAGATTCTACTCGTATTTCAGAAGAAGCAGATGCCAATGCAAAAAGTTATATTGCATCTACTTATGGAGAACAATATATTGGTGCTGGACAAGTTGCAAAGAAAGATAATAAGAAGGTTCAGGATGCCCACGAGGCCATTAGACCCACTTATATGGATATTTCACCTGCCTCAGTTAAAGATCAGCTTTCAAGAGATCAGTTTCGATTGTATCAACTAATTTGGAATCGCTTTCTTGCCAGCCGTATGCCTGCAGCAAAATATGAGACAACAGCAGTTAAGATTAAAGCAAATGGATATCGTTTTAATGCATCTGCATCTAAGATTGCATTTGATGGATTTTTATCTGTATATAATATTAATAATGAAAAATCAGAAGGCAATGTAATGTTGAATCGTATTGATACTTCAACAAAATTAACATTGAATGATTATGCACCAGATCAGCATTTTACACAACCACCAGCACATTATACAGAAGCATCTTTGGTTCGAACATTAGAAGAACTTGGAATTGGACGACCAAGTACCTATGCACCTACTATTTCAACGATTATTGCAAGACGCTATATTGTAAAAGAAAAGAAGAATTTGTATGTTAGTGAACTTGGAGAAGCAGTGAATGCAATGATGAAACAAGGATTTTCTTCGATTGTAGATGTCCATTTTACTGCCACAATGGAAGCCTTACTTGATATGGTGGAAGAAGGAAAAGTAAATTGGAAATCTGTCATTGAGAATTTTTATCCAGATTTCAAGGTTGCATTAGATAAAGCAGAAGAAGAGTTAGAAGAAGTTACAATTGAAGATGAAGTTACTGATGTAATTTGTGAAGAATGTGGTCGAAATATGGTTGTTAAATATGGACCATATGGTAAGTTTTTAGCTTGTCCTGGATTCCCAGATTGTCGAAATACAAAACCACATTTTGAAAAAATTGGAGTTCCATGTCCTGTCTGTGGTAAGGAAGTTGTCTTAAAGAAGACAAAGAAAGGCCGCAAATATTATGGATGTGAAGACAATCCAGAATGTGAGTTTATGTCATGGCAGAAGCCATCTATCATAAAATGTAAGAAGTGTGGCAAGTACATGCTGGAAAAAGGAAAAAAACTTGTATGTTCAGATGAACAGTGTGGGTATGTATGTGATAAACCAAAAGAGGAAGAGGAAGTAGAAGCATAAGGAGAAAGAATGAGCGTAGAACTATTAGATAGGACAAGGAAAATTAATAAGCTGTTACACAATAACAATTCACAGAAAGTCATTTTTAATGATATATGTAAAGTATTAGCTGAAGTATTAATGTCAAATGTAATTGTAATGAGCCGAAAAGGTAAAATATTAGGAATTTCTAATATTGATACTGAGAATGTTCTAAATGAAATGATTTCCCAGGAAGTTGGAACACATATTGATATAAGATTAAATGAAAGATTACTAACGATTCTTTCTACAAAGGAAAATGTTAATTTATCTACCTTAGGATTTGAATCTGGAATTGATGACTATACTGGGATTATTGTTCCGATTGATATTGCCGGGGGACGTCTTGGAACTTTATTTATGTATCGAAAAGGCGTTGAGTATGATATAGAAGGAATTATCTTAGCTGAATATGGAACTACCGTTGTTGGATTAGAGATGATGCGTTCTGTCAGTGAAGAAATTGAACAGGAAAAAAGAAATCGCACAATTATTGAATCAGCATTTCGAACTCTTTCTTTAACAGAGGTAAAGGCAGTAAAGCATATTTTTACTGAATTAGAGGGAAAAGAAGGAATTCTTGTAGCAAGCAAGATTGCAGACAGATACGGAATCACAAGGTCAGTAATTGTCAATGCATTGCGTAAATTAGAGAGTGCAGGAGTAATTGAATCAAAGTCTTCTGGAATGAAGGGGACATATATACATGTAAACAATGATTTAATATTTGAAATGTTGTAATTATCTATATATATATTTCAATATTTTCTTGCAAAGGTAACAAGCCTATGGTACACTATCATAGGTAAAAATAAACACGCTGCGGGAATCTTAGTAAGTGCCAAATTTGGTTTGCTAAGACGATGAATGTGGCGGAAGCGCAAACTAAAAGGAGATTATTATGAGCGTTATTTCAATGAAACAATTATTAGAAGCGGGTGTTCACTTTGGACATCAAACAAGAAGATGGAACCCTAAAATGGCACCTTACATTTACACAGAACGTAACGGAATCCATATCATTGATTTACAAAAATCAGTTGGAATGGTTGACGATGCTTACAATGCAGTTAAAGATTGTGTAGCTCAAGGTGGAAATGTTCTTTTTGTTGGAACAAAGAAGCAAGCACAAGATTCTATTCAAGCTGAAGCTGAACGTTGTGGAATGTTCTATGTAAACCAAAGATGGCTAGGTGGAATGTTAACAAACTTTAAGACAATTCAAAGTAGAGTTGCTCAATTAAAGAAGATTAAGAAGATGGAAGAAGACGGAACTTTTGAAGTTCTTCCTAAGAAAGAAGTTATTGAACTTAATAAGCAAAAAGATAAATTACAAAAGAACTTAGGTGGAATCGAAGAGATGAAGGGTGTTCCTGATTTGATTTTCGTTGTAGATCCTAAGAAAGAAAATATTTGTATTCAAGAAGCACACACATTAGGAATTCCTGTTGTAGGTATTGCTGATACAAACAGTGATCCAGAAGATTTAGACTACATTATTCCTGGTAACGATGATGCTATCCGTGCAGTTAAATTAATCACATCTGCTATGGCTGATGCAGTTATCGAAGCTAATCAAGGTGTAGATGCTAACGAAGAAGCTGAAGAAGCTACTGAAGAATAAGAATAATTTAATGGAGGAACAATCATGGCTATTACAGCAAAGATGGTAAAAGAATTACGTGAAATGTCTGGAGCAGGAATGATGGACTGTAAGAAAGCTCTTACAGAAACTGATGGAAATATGGATGCTGCAGTTGAATATTTAAGAGAACAAGGACTAGCTAAGGCTGAGAAAAAAGCAGGACGTATTGCTGCTGAAGGACTTGTTGCTACTAAGATTTCAGAAGATGGTAAAGTTGCTGCAATCGTAGAAGTAAACTCTGAAACTGACTTCGTTGCTAAGAACGAACAATTCCAAGCATACGTTGCAGAAGTTGCAGATCAAGCATTAGCTACAAGTGCAGCTGATATTGATGCATTTTTAGCAGAAGATTCTATTGCAGAAGCAGGAAAGACTGTAAAAGAAGCATTAGATGGTAAGATTGCTATTATTGGTGAGAACTTAAACATTCGTAGATTTGATAAAGTATCTGCTGAGAATGGATTTGTTGCATCATACATTCATGCTGGTGGAAAAATCGGTGTATTAGTTGATGTTGAAGCAGATGTTGTCAATGATGATATCAAAGAAATGGGTAAAAATGTTGCAATGCAAGTTGCTGCTATTATGCCTAAGTATACAAGCAGAGATGAAGTTTCTAAAGATTATATTGATCACGAAACAGAAATCTTAAAGGCTCAAGCAATGAATGAAAATCCTGATAAACCAGAAAATATTATCGAAAAGATGATTATTGGACGTTTAAACAAGGAATTAAAAGAAGTTTGCCTTCTTGACCAAGTTTATGTTAAAGCTGAAGATGGAAAACAATCAGTTGGTAAGTACGTACAAGAAGTAGCAAAAGCTAATTCTGCAAACGTAACAATCAAAGGATATGTTCGTTTCGAAACAGGTGAAGGAATCGAAAAGAAAGAAGAAGATTTCGCAGCTGAAGTTGCAGCACAAATGAAATAATCCATCGGATTTTTCAAAAGTTTTATAAGTATATGAACCCCCCTAGAAGCCCAGTGTTTCCGGGGGTTTTCTGTATCTATCGCCTATTATAAGTTGTTGTAAATTCATGTAAGTTATCAGTCGGTTTTTCGTAAATTATTCGTATGGGGTTTCGTAAAAATTCTATACGAAAGAATAGACGCAAATATTGCGTGTTACTTAAATAAAAACGGGGCTACATTTGGTGCGAACTTACATGAGAACTAACGGCAACTTTTGACTTTCGTAATCTTCGTAAAGAAAAATCATTTTATGCCAAATCAAAAAGGAGAGTACGATATGACAATAACATTAGAAACTATAATTAAAAAATCCATTCTGCCATTGACATTCATATCCATATGGTGCTGGTTGGTCTGGCAGTTTGCTCATTCCCTCCATCAGGCAGAGTTATGGAAGACGTGGATGATGGCGGGGTTCCCCTTTGGCATTCGCAGAGAAAGTGTCTGGTTGATTCCACGGAACTTTGATATAGGCGGCACAGTTGGAGTATGGGCAATTAATATTATAGTCGGTAGTCTGATTGGTGGCTTTGTAGTGATATGGCAAGTGATGAGAGCATTCTATATTTTGGTTAAGGAGTGTTTGAGTCAACTTATCAGGGTGAGAAAATAATAGAAACCACAGATCATTTTTCTGGGATTTTTGGGATGGATGAATTAGAATAATGATTTATCCGATTGATTAAGAGAATGTAGAGTGATAAAATTGTAATAAGGATACATGTGTGCACGGTATGTGTTCATGTATCCTTATTTTTGTTTTGAAGATAAATACAGATAGATAGGCTACATATAAAAATGGAGATGGAAAGGAAAATGAAAAAATGTACGATATTGAATTTAATGATTATATTGAAAAATATAAAAATATAAATAGCGAAGAATGGATTATCCTTTATGATAAAAATGAAAAGAAAAATTTAGAAAATGATATTTTTACTTTTTGTGCATTGATAAATGTAGAAGATTTGAAAAAAAATGAATACATGAAAAAATATGATTGGGGATTTTCAACGGATAGTTTTGGAAGAGCCGGATTTGGAACATATAGCTGGGGTGATGGTAGCGGTGAACTTTTTTATTTTGATGGAAGAACACATGATGATTTTGAGTATTTAATTGCGTTAAGAAGTTTTGAAAAATATGAAGAATTGGTAGAAATTAATCATAAGCTAATTTGGTATGGGAATTTAGTGAAGCAAAACGAAGGTTATGTTGATCCGATAACAGATGAGTTATTGATTAAGGTTTGCCCTACGCATATTGAAGTGAGACGTAAGTATTTAAAAGATTTTTTATGTGCAGAGAAAAAAGTATGTGTAATCGTTTTTGATCATAGACGATATTTTAAATCAACGGATAAAGTCAATGAACGGTATAGAGAATATCAAGGTGAGAATTATTATATAGCTTTTTCAAGCAGTGACGCCAGGGGTGTTGATAGAGAATATACTGGATGTGCATCAATTATTGGAAAAGTAATAATTATGCCCTTAAAAAAACCACATCATGCAGATTACAAATATTTTACTGAGGATGAACAATTTGAAACATTCATAATAGATTATGACGAAGATGAGGAAGAGAACGTTGAATTTACATGCAATGAAAAAGACCTTGCAAATTATTTCGGTGCGAATCCAGAAGCACCTCATTTTCTAACGCCTGTGTATTTTGATATTAAAGTATTAGACAAATATAAAAATGATCCTAGAAATTATAAAATCAGCGATAGCAATATTACTTTTTTGGATATATGGACAATTCCCTTTAACATCAATAAAGAAAGAAAAGTTTCAGTCTGGTTGGGAGATCTAGGCAGGATACCTTACGAAGAACAGAAATATTGGCGTCAGTTTAACATAGAACCAACAGGTCAGATGGAAAATAAATTTGTTCAGAGACAAAAATATGGAATATGGACAGATGCTAGTCGGGTAGAATCAAAACTGCTTTCCTCAATAAGTAGATTTAACTCCATGATAACAGAATTATATGAGGATGTCATTTTTAAACTTCTAAGTGACGCAGATAAAGAAATCTATAACACATTTATGCTGCCGACTAATTATTCAATTCCTGAATATCAAAGCTTTTTAATTCAGCTAAGTAAACTGACGGCAGAAAGTATCAATACTAAACTGATAAAAAATATAATGGGAGAAAGTTATAACAAGGAAATTAGTAGTAAGGGTAGTGTTTTGCAGTTAGGAGAATTTTTGAAATTTACTAAATTGGATGATACAGAAAGAGTATCAAGTTCTATCAGGAAGGCATATAATTGTCGAAATAAATTAGCTGGACACACAGCGTCCTATGGAGAATATAACATGCTTTGGGGGAGAGATACAGATTACAAATTTAACTCTGTCGAGGATGCCAGATTATTAATTGAAGACATTGTGACAGCTATTGAATATGTTATCAATAGTTATGAGGCTAGAGCAAATGAAACTGAATGAACTTGGAGTAGATGATTCGTTTTTTGCATTTAAACAGGTTCAGTCCTTAGAAATTGTATATCAGTTAGTCAGAGAACAAAATGAAAAACTAAGCAATTTAATTGACATAGAAGACTTCCATGAAATTGTTAAAAGTATTCGTGGTATAACAAGTGATATATATTCAGGATGTGAAATCTTAAATCAGTTATTCATAAGTGTCTATCGTAATGATGATCGATACAGGGGAACAAATTTAAAGAGAGGTTTTAATGATAATTTTAAAATTGTTTATAATGCAAAAATGAAACGGGATAAAGATGTTGGTATAATTTTTAAAGATAAGTTTATACATACTTTTTTTAATGATGCAGAATTGTGGTTTGTTGAGTTGCACGATATTAGAACGCAGGAAACACATTATGAGGTTGGAGAAGTTGAAAATAGAGATGGAGAGTTATATTATTGTAATAACAATAGAAATGGGGTAAGCAAACAGATCTATACAAATCCAAGTGACATAATAGACATCCCATTATCAAGGCTTATTCAATTAATTGAAATGTTTTTGGAAGCAGAGAACATTGTAGCCAATAAAATCAAACAAGTAATGACCAATTCACCAAACTATTAATCTGAAAGAATTATATTAATGTGTAAATCCATTCTTGTAAAGAGAAAAAATCACCTGTTTTCTAAGATTGATATTTGAGTAGATATGGAGGATAAAAGATTGAAGTTAAAGGATGTAGGTGCAGGCCAAAATTGCATCATAAAAAAGATAAATCCTTGATTTCAAATGGAACGATAACTTGAAGCCTTGGATATGACAGAGGTGTCTGAATTCTCTGTATCGGGATTATTTGAAAGAATACCGCCCCGTAGTGTATCAGGAGTTGCTCCTGTCCGGCAAGCTGTGGAGCTATCTGGCAGACTTGAACGAGCAGGCGGAGAAACGGCTGGAGAGTATTATCCAGCAGATGAAGAAAATTGAGGGCGTGACGGAGTAGCTGAAAAAGAACAATTAGATGCAATGGGTCGGCATGATGAACAATATCCGCAATCGGGCAGAGGAACTTATTAAGTCGAAATTGATTTACAACTAATAAAGAGGCGTATTCAAACCATTACAGCCGGTTTGGATATGCCTTTTAGTTTCTGTTTCATGCAAATCTGTCTATGATTTGGGTGCTTTTTGCCGCAATATTCCTCTTTCTTCTTTTCAATGTCAAAGGCTTTTATAAAAGGTAAAAACAGCGTGTTTCTGTGCTTGCAAAGCTACATCAGAAGCAGTCAGAGAAAGCAAAGCGGAGTGGGAAAGCAGTGCCTCAAATGGCTATGGAAGCAGAGAAGGAGCGTAACCGGAAATAGGATGAAGAGTGTCTGGATCAGCGATGGTCTGGATGCTCTTTTTGGTTGTAAAAAAAAATATTCGTGCTAAAATAGAAATAATACAGAGTACGATTGGAGGAACACCGATGAGTGAAATAAAAAATGGTACTATCATTAGTGAGTTGGATAAAGAATATAACTTTTCGTATGATGGAGAGTTATTGCAGTTGACACCAAAGAATATTGAAGAAGTTAAATCCTATGATTTTTTGGTGGATAGAAGAATAGAGCTTGATTTGCTTGAAGGAATTACAGTGGCAGGAGAGAAAATATTCTTTTTAAAATGTGAATTGATTCGGAATTATTCTGCATATATTGCTAAACCAGCAGGATATATTACGTTTACAAATAATGAAAAATCGTTTTGTACAATGTCTCTATCAGGAGAGATTATCAATTATTTTTATCGACCGAATCAGATTTACGATGATGTAAATTCAAATTACAGTTTTGAGCATGTTAATAAAGGGTTAATGATACAATTGAAGCCTCTTAATGAAATTATTAAAGAATTTGAAATTGATATATGTGGGCAAACAGCGAAAGTAGTGCTCAGCATTACAGCACCAGGGGAACCATTGGCAATGAAACAACATTATTCATTAGGAGAACCATATTCAATTCTAAGAATTGATTTTTTACAAGATATTTCCGTGGAAATGTTTGCAGACATTTATCTATGGCTTGTTAATTTTTTTGGATTTCTTAATTTTCAGAAGCATGTTACTTTTAATAAGATAAAATTAGGCAGATTTAATGAAGAATATAAAGTTGAACAAGTCGGAGAAGTTTATTTAGTTCACAAGGAACAAATGCAACTTGGGCATGTCGATCGGACTATCGGATTCTATTTTGTAGAAGAAAGAATGAATAGTCTTTTGAACATATTGAATGCCCAGAAACTGAACCTATTGTTTATACCCAAAGAACCAAAGGATCGAAAATATATAGATCCGCAGAAATATATAACATGTTGTACGAGCTTTGAATCTGTATTTAATTTTGTCTTTCCAAAAGCAAAAGAAGAAGAAAAACCGGAATTTGCTACTGCAAAAAATGAACTGATTGCTTTTCTGGAACAGAAAGATGCAGAGTACAAGGGAAATAACGGAGTACTAAGAAAACAGTTTGCCTCACTACGACAAATTATTGAATATGCAGATTATGGACTTGCGGAAAAATTCAGATACTGTGAAAAGAAATATTCAAATGTGATTATAGATTTTAAAACAAGAATACTGCAACAATTAAACATATCAAATGATGAAGAGAAGGAAATAGCAACAGATTTTGCAACGCTTAGAAATTGTTTTACACATAGCTCGATGAGTGCAATTCAGAAAACCCATATAGCAGCATATTCTATGGCACAATGCTATATATATGTTATGATTTTGGATAAAGCAAAAGTTCCTGAAAATTCAATAACTCAAGCTGTGAATCTGTTATTTGTGTGATGAAGTATGATGAGCTTTTATCGAATAAGTTCTTCAAAGGAAACATCAAAGATTTCACATAGAGCTTTGATTTCAATATCTGTCACATACCGCTGATTGGTTTCTATCCTGGTAGTGACATTTTTATCCATATCATATCCAGCGAGTTGAAGCTGATGCGCCAGATCACGTTCGGAAAAATTATGTTCTTTACGGAGAGCCACCAGATTGGCACTGATTAGATTCTTTTCACCTGATTTAGTTCTTGGTTTTGGCATATATTCATCCCTCCTGTCGATTTGTGTCGAAATCTTTGTCTCACTTTTCGCACCATGTATATTGATTTTACAAAATATTGAATGTATAATCGGTTGTAAAAGTGCGACAATATGAAATATTACAATGGAGGAATCAGAATTAAGTAGAGACGAAAAGAAAAGAGTACTGTTTAATTTGATGATAGGCGGATATGATGCAAAACATATACCGGAAGATGTGGCTGGTCTTGTGAAAAATGAAATGGAGCGGGAAGTATTTGTGATAAACTATATGCAGAGGTATATGAAAGAAATAGAAGCCTATGCAAGAGACTTGATGTTGAAGAGAATGCGGATATTGAGTGCATCATCAATAACTTTTTTGAAATAGCGGAGCGACTTTCTACAAAAATGTTTGAGTATGGAGCAGAACAGAATATTTTTGATAAAATGGATAGAGATGAATGGATAACAGCAAAATAAGAAATAAACAATACAAATGGAGATATGCAGTCTTTGGAATGATTCTGATAAGAATATAAACGCTGGTCAATAAGGTTGTTGTGTAAGGTCTGTATAGAGAAGGGAATTATTGATTATATAGGTCCTACTTCTATGAGGAAAATCATGAATAATGGTACAACTTCCAAATTAGAGGACTAGCGAATGCGAGTCCTTCTTGATTATGAGATATAGGCTATAGTTTTATGAATGTCCAGATGTCAGAGTGAAACAAATGAGATAATAGATTTGTAGATGGTGGTGACGAGAGATGAATAGAATATCAAAAACAGAATGTGCTCATTGCTTGGAAGTGAAGAATATTTTTCTTGATTTTATAGAGGTGAAAATGATTTTTGTGTTGTCGATGCTTATCCATTTGGGTATGCAGTTCTTGAATGGTTCAACGAAAAAACAGGATTTGATAACTAAATATTCTTTAGTAGTGCGTCAGATCTATTCGATTATCTTCTGGAATATTGGGAGCGGATGAAGGTATATCGTTTGAGTTCGGCAGATGGAAATCAGAAGCTGAAAGAGTTAAAAGAAAGACTGTCCGAGAATAAAATTGAAGAATTGACAGATACAAAAAATGCGTACATCATGCGATATGAAAATGTGGCTATGTTGTGGGATGAAAAGATTTACACGGAGAAATAGTTTTACATTTTGCAAGAAGATTATTAGAAAATAAGGAGTTGAGACGATATTGGTTAAAATATTTGCTTGTGGCGTAAATGAGTATAGAGGAGCACGTGGATTACCATTCTGTATGAATGATGTGAAAGCTTTTTGTGAAACTTTTGAAAATAATTTAATTATAGATAAAGAAAATATAGTATTGCCTACTATTGACGGAGAGATATCCAACACGGATTATTGCAAAGAATTAAAGAATTTCTGTATGGAAGCTAATGAAGAAGATACTTTAGTAATTTTTCATTCAGGGCATGGTGGAGTTGATGAAGATGAATATAGTTATTTGCTTATGACAAATACACTTAATGAGGATACAAGGGTATATACTGATCAAATAATTGACTTTCTTACAAAATCAAAAGCAAAGACAAAAATAGTTTTGCTTGATTGCTGTCATTCAGATGTGGGCGACAATCTTATTCCATCTATTGAACCTTCAAAGATAGTAGAAGACTTTTATGCTTCTGGAATTTCGATATTTAGTTCATGTAAAAAAAGTGAAAAGTCAACATCTGAAAATGGAACTATAAGTGTATTTACTGATTGTTTATGCAATGCACTTCGAGATAAGCATTTAGTACAAAACGGAAAATTATACTTTCATGATTTTCAAAATCTAGTATCAATTTATGCAGCAAATTATAATAGAAAACATCCAGATGAAACGCAGACCCCTATAATGAGAACTAGTATGATTGGGACTGCTGTATTTGAAGCAAAAAACTATAAGGTGAATAGAAAATTTAATCGAAGTTATTCTTTTCATTCAGATAGCATCAGTTTGTTAGACATCAAGCCTGAGGTTAAGAGTAATAAGGAAAATTCTAGAAAGTTTATCGGATTAAAGGTTATCACACATAAGGATTGGCTTGATAATGATATTGAAGAAATAATAATCAGCGTTATAAAAATTCTTGAAAAATCAAATATTGAAGTAGCTGGTTGGAAGGAGGCGCTAGTAAAAAATCATCCCATAGAAATAGGTTATATGATTATTTATAGGGATGAGATAGATTACGATGCAACTAATTCATATTGTCAAGCGACATGGACGCTACATAGAGATCAAAATTGGCATCACAATACAATTATTGAGTCAACATATAAAGGATTTTATTCTTATAAGAAGAACACATTGTATGATTATTACAAGGCTGATAGAATAAAGAATACATATTCCGATGATGAGTTGATTATGTTTTGGAAAGAGCACGTAATGAAGGTGAATATAAAAACTGGCGAATTTGATAAAGCATACCATGCATATAAAGCAGAAGATATATCACTAATGGAATTACGTGAACAGGCAAACATAATATATAACGAACTTAGAGAGGAGTATGAAGAATGTGATAATGCACGATTTCCGATTCCTTTTAGTGAATATAAAGAATTTGATAAGATAAGTTCAGAAGTGGTTAGTCTTGCTAGAGGGCTTGTGTTTATTAGTGGATTTTTTAAAACTGAAGAAACGGAAGAAAATGTAAAAAGTAGAATAGAACTTGAACTTTCAAAATATTATCATAAATTTGAAGCGTGGAGTGTTGTATGTCGAAATTTGTAATTGAGATTTAGGATTTGAAAAGTGATGTTGGTTATATCATCTTTAACCGAGTGTGCTTGTAAACAAAAGATTTATTTTGATTATAAAGGACTAGCAAGATGCAAGTCCTTTGCGACTAAGAGATATCCTGAGATTTTTCCTTTTCCTGCTGACGAGTATGAGCAGTGTCAAGAATGCTATCGACATTGGAACATACAGTGCGGAGTTCTTTCTGATAATCTCTAAAATAAGAATATGTGTTATTTTGAGCTGATCGTTTAACGGTCAGTTTTTCTTTATCCTCTTTTAGCGATTTCATGGATGGATAGTTACCATCTGGATTTTTCTCTTTCAGATATTTGACAGCAGTTTCATAAAGCTGGATTTCTGCGGAATGTTCATTTCTGAATTTGCCTTTATTTTTAGCTTTTAACATCTGACCATAGATAGATTTATTTGCCAGGTACTGGCCGATGTAATGAATTTGCTGATTAATGTCTTTGAGCTGCCCTTCGGTATCTTTTAACTCTCGTCTGGAAACGGATAATTTATCAGATACTTCTTCAAAGGATAATTGCAGATTTTCTCTTGTGTCATATTCGTGTTCCTGAACGTAGGCTATAGTTTTTGCCATCTGCTGTAGATTAGAAATCTTCACTTTCTGCGCATAGTATTCGTTTTGCTGCGCTTTCACACAGTTTTGCAGGTCAACAACTAATCGTAAGTCGGAACGTATAAAAAGAATAGCAATCGGGTCAGCTTCATAATCATAGGAAGGATTAAAGATAGCGGTACCACTGTCATATGTCGGTGCAGTAGCAGATGCAGGTGTAACTGTTTCTTTATCAGAATCATCATGTACAATTTCTTTTTGATTTTCTTCAAAGAGTTTTAGCAGATATTCTTTTCCATAATGTGTGCCCAGTGCCCGCTCTGAAATATTTTTATCACGATCTGGAATGTGATAACTTAATCGACCTCTCTTTTCAATAACCTCAATCTCATATTTTTCCATAAGTGCTGTTTGAAATTCTTCCATATTTTTTGCAGTAGAAGCGATATTGGAGATTGCATCTCGGAGGGATTGCTTCTTCGTTTGAAAGACGGTATTTCTTGGAGTTAGACCATCAGCCACAATCTGATCATTCAGTTCATCTAATTTCTGTTGTCCTTTCCTCTTTGCCCAATATTCTCTCTCGGAAACTTTTTCAGTGGAAGGAGAGAGCAGATCTACTTGATATAGATTTTCACGCTGGCACATATCCATGACCTCTTTTTGTAAGTACCGTAAGTAATCTTTAGTCAGATGATGTTTAAATCCTGCACGGCTGTCACAACGTCTTTCCATAAAGGATTGTTCTGGAACATCCAGTTTACGAACGGAATTGATTACGATATGTACATGAATATTACCGCTGTTATTATGACCATCAGTGTGTGTGCAGACCAAAGCCTGATGCCCTGGAAAATTATTTTTAACATATTCCATACCAAGTACTTGTGCCTTTTCACCGGTCAGTCCGTGATCTTCGGAATCCCTTGGGTCAAAACTGAGGATATAGTGATGGGATTTGATTTCATCATATCTATTATTTTTATGAAATTTGTGATTGACCATTTCGCATTCTTCATCGAAAAGCATAGGCTCACAGTTAATGCCATCCATATAATATTCTTCTCGGAGCACCATCCTTCCCTGCTCATCGAGAATAGGTTTGTTCGTTATCTCATTATGCTGGAATAGAAGATAATCCATAATCTGTCCGTAGTCTGCGTTTTTACTTGCGTTGTGTTTTAACACTGCCATGAAAATCACCTGCCATTCTTTTTACATCATTTCTTAAATCAAAGAGTTCTGTAATACACTGATGTATCTCATCCTGCATAGCAAGGGAACGGATACCTCCGGTGTTAAAATATCTCGCTATCTGATTCAGATTACTTCCGATTTTTCCAAATTCAGCAGCTAAAGTCTGTAGTTCTGGTAAGTCGGCTACAATGTCATAGCCAATCTCCATCTTACCATCCAGTATCATTTTACGAAGATAAGCGGAACGGGAGAGTCCTGCTTCTTTTGCTTTTGCAGTTACCACTTCGTACTCCATGTCAGTCAGCCGGAGCGTGATATGGTGGGAACGGTTCAATTCTTTTTCTTTCTTTGGTCTTGTCATTTGAGATATCTCCAATCATTTTATTTGCGTCAGCAATCCATCCGGGTGAATAACACGGAGCTGCGACCACTTTAGTGGAAGCCAATCAACTTCATCTGTGAGGAAGTTTTATCATCGAGGGAATGGGGAGCGAAATCACCATCAAGATATGCCGAAGGGAGACAAAAACACCAGAATGGGGTTATTGTGTCACACAGGCGAATCTTGCTCTGGAAGAGAAAGCCCTCTATATTAACCCAATTTGAGAGAGCCTGAAAAGCAAGCACAAAAGAAAAAAACGATTTTGACAGCTTGATTTAGCTGGTGCCGGGAGTTGGATTAGTGAAAGGAGTGTGCAGATGGAAAAACAAAAAATTGATAAAGCATTGCTAAATGTAAAAGAAGTAAGAGCATATCTTGGATTGGGAGATACAAAAACAAGAGAGTTATTAAATAGCCCCAAGTCTACTTTTACTGTACGAATTGGTAATCGCTTATACGCAAATAAGAAAATGCTGGATAAATGGATTGATCAACAATCAAAAAAGCAGCACAATATAAAACTTTAGCAAATTAACGTGTTGAATTTTCGGGAACAGTATGATATGATAGATGCATACCAAATGTAACCCGTTTTTCACACATGAAAGGAAAACGAGTTATGGGCAAAGATTTAAAAGGTAAAGAACTTGGAGTTGGATTATATCAGAGAAAGGATGGACGTTACGAAGCAAAGGCAACAATAAAAGGAACAAAAATTAATATTTACGATTTTAATCTTGCATCGTTGAAGTGAAGATTTAAACAGGAGAAAGAAGAAGCGGAAAAAGGCATCGAGGCAAAATATAAGAATTACACATTAGAGGAATGGTTTAATGAGTGGTTCACAATTTATAAGGAACCATATATTAAGGAAACAAGTGTGTTCCCAATGATAAGCAAATTTAATAATACATTTGGAAGACTGCTTGGTGAGATGTGTATTCAGGATATTAAAAATTTCCATATTCAAAGTGCCATTACTACATTAAATAGTGAAGGTCGTGCTTCATCCAGTATTAAGGATGCACTTGGAAATGTAACAAGATGTATGGAAGCAGCAAAGAATAATAATATAATTGCCGTTAATCCCTGTTTTGATATTAGACTTCCATGGCCGTCAAAAAAGAGACTGAGCAGATTTCTTAATCAGGAAGAACAAGAAAAATTTATGACAACAGCAGAGAACAACTGGTATTATGAAATGTTTTATGTCATGTTTAATACTGGTCTTCGGGTTGGAGAGGTCGGCGGTCTGAAATGGTGTGATGTAGATTTTAATGAAAAATGCATTCATGTCAATCAGGCATTAAGTACAAATTATGTGAAGGGTGTTAAGCATGAGAAATTGACAACTTTAAAAACACCTAATTCATATAGAAGAATTCCATTCATTGGAAATGTAGAAGAGATGCTTCGTAAACAGAAAGAAAAACAGAAACGTCTTAAAAAGAATCTTGGTGAAAGATATAGAGGCAAGGGAGATTTTGATAATCTGGTTTTCTGTACAACGATGGGTTCTCCAATTACCAGGTATGTAGCCGAAAAAGAAATTAACAAAGTAGTTGACGCAATCAATTATGAAGAAACTTTTGTATCAGTAAAAGAGAATAGAGAACCACTTCCATTTGATAAAGTTTATTCTCATGCACTTCGACATACTTTCTGTAGTAGATGCTTTGAGAAAAAATCTCACCAAAAGTTGTACAGCAGTTGATGGGACATGCACATTATTCTACAACGATTGACATCTATACACATATTACAGAAGATCAGATGGATGGGGAGTTGACTAAGCTGACAGAAATCAGTTTGGAGACGTAATTACAGTCTTTATGCTCTTTACGAAAGGAAAATCTTCGTATAATAATAGACCAAAAAATTTACGAAGATTGAAAAAAGTCATACGAAAGTAGAGACAGAAGTACAAATTTGTGGTATAAATGATTGAAAATCTTTACGAAGATCTCGTTTTCGTAAAAGTCAAATGTGTGATATGGCGTAGGGATGATACAGCTTATGAAATCAACTGTTTCAAGCAACTATGGGGTTTAAAAAGTTGCAAAACAGATGGGTAAATAAGCAAAGTTTTCAATACAATTTAAATATCAAATATTAAAGGCTCCAGAAGCCTTATAACACAGTATTCTCTAGTGATTATAAGGTTTTTGGGGTCTTTTTCTATTCCAAAGGTAAAACAGCGGAAATATTGCTGAAAACCGTCTAAAACCGTTAAAAATCACTTCAAGTTGAGTATTACTGGTGCTAGGTTTCCAGGGCTTTTTCATGATGGTATGTGTGGCAATCTACGCAGTGCTGGTAAACAGCATTACCGTAGCAGACAACGTTCATACCGCTATCTGGTCGATGGCAGCCTATACCGTTATCTTATGTTTCAGCCTGTTTAAGACAGGAACACTATCAAAATCAATCTTTAATGCACATTAGGAGGGAGCGTTATGGCATATGTACCAGTGCCCAAGGACTTGTCAAAAGTCAAGACGAAGGTGGCACTTAATTTAACAAAAAGGCAGATTATCTGCTTTGTCCTTGCGGGTGTGTGCGGATTTCCAGTCTACTTTTTAACAAAATCAGTAATCGGAATAGATGTGGCAGCGACTTTGATGGTCATTTTGATGCTGTCATTTTTCTTTTTGGCAATGTATGAAAAGGATGGGCTTGCCAGTGAAAAGGCAGAACGAAGTCAGGCGATGGATAAGGCAGAGGAGAAGCCTTCTATCATGGATACATTGAAAGAAAAAAAGAGGAGGCAATGCAGAGTGTGTCAGCACCGATGGGGAAAATGAAAACCGCAGAGATGGAGATTTAGGTAATCTAATCAGAACGGGCTTCGGGAAACTTGCGGAGCCTGTTCATTAAAGTTGAGTCAAAATGTGTGGATGATTATGTGGTTTCAAAGAAGGCATACAAGATTGTATCTTGATGGCGGTATAAAGATAGATGCAGAGGATTCATTAGAATTATGGCAATATGTTTGAACCATCGAATCCGAATTTAGGTGTTCAAAGGAAATTAGATGTAACTGTTGACTACACAAAAGCATGATGCTAAAATATTAAAAAAGAAGGGATGTGTATTAATGCAGATATCAAGTAGATTTACAATAGCCATTCATATGCTTACCGCGATTGATGTCTTGAAGGATGATTATAAGATAACCAGTGATCTACTGGCATCCAGCGTTCATACGAATCCTGTTGTAATTAGGAGATTATTACAACAGCTAAAGGCGGCAGATCTTATCGATGTGAAAAGAGGAAGTGGTGGAACTACATTAAAAAAGAATCCATCAGATATCACATTATTAGATATATATCGAGCAGTGGATTGTATAGAGAAAGGAGATTTGTTTCGCTTTCATGAGGAACCGAATGAATTATGTCCGGTAGGAAGAAATATTCACACTGTCCTGGACGATAAACTGATAAAGATGCAAAGAGCATTAGAAAATGAAATGGCGCAGACAACCCTTGCGGATATACTGGAAGAAACAAAAGCTTTAATTACCAAAGAACAGAAGTAACATAAATCCCATCTAGAAAAGGTGGGATATTTTTTTGAATTCTTTTGATGTAACCGTTGACATTACATTAAAAACATGATACTCTCTTTATTGTAATCAAGACAGTTACATTAGAAAAATGGAGGTAATTGATATGAGTAACTTTAGCAAAATGAGTGTACCTAACGAGGCAAGAGTGGAGCTTCATGATCAGATTGGCTTGACAGGAGCAGAAGTAAGTATTAACAATCTTCCTGCAGGAGCAAGTGTTCCTTTTGTTCATGCCCACAAACAGAATGAAGAAATCTATGTTATTTTATCCGGTAAAGGAAAAATGAATGTAGATGGAGAAGAAACCTTACTTACAGCAGGCGATTGGGTTCGTATTTCTCCAGAAGGCAAGAGACAATTTTTTGCGGCAGATGATAGTGCCATTAGTTTTGCTTGTATTCAGGTAAAAGCAGGTTCTTTGGAAGGTTACACAAGAGACGATGCAATCATGTAAAAAACGAAAAACAGCAGACAGATGAATGTAAAAAAGTGGTTAGAAGAAAATTCTAATCACTTTTTTTGTCGAAGTTATCAATAATATTTTTTAATGTAATCCCACACATCTCTTTTTCAGCAGAAGTCTGAATCTGATTATAAAAATCCTGAATAGCATATTGGATATTCACTCCGATGCCACATTCGGGATTGGTGTGGGTATCCAAATGTAAAAGGGGTTTGTCTCCTTCAATCGCTTTGTATATTTCCAGTAATGTGATTTCTTCCGGATTTCTTGAGAGCGATGGTGTGGCATGTCCATGTACACTCTCAATTATGTTTGCTTTTTTGAGCAAACCCATAATCTGACGGACAAATCCCGCATTTGTTTGTATGCTGGTAGCGAAAGCTGCACTGGTCATAGTTTCCAGTGGATTGATTGCTATCAGGACAAGGATATGTATGGCATCGCTTAGTTTCGTTGAATATTTCATAAAGAACTCCTTTTTCAATAGATGTTAAAAATATAATAACATCCATTGACAAAACAGTCAAGAGATGATATTCTTCATAGAAGTAAATATAATAATAACAACAAAAAAGAGGTACAATCATGAAATATGAAAAGAAAATAGAAGAGCTGATAACAAGAATCAATGAAGCAGATGCAATTATAATTGGTGCAGGCTCGGGAATGTCTGCTGCAGCCGGATTTCGATTCTATTATGAAAGAGATGAAATGTTTGTAGAACATTTTGGAGAGTTTGAGAAAAAATATCATTATCATAATGCCTTTGATGCTGGTTATTACCGATATCGTACATCAGAGGAACGATGGGCGTTGTATTCAAGAATGATTTGCACGATTCTTGATGCGGAGACAGGTGAACCTTACAGGGATTTGGATAAGATTCTGAAGGATAAGTGCTTTCATATTTTGACAACAAATCAGGATACACAATTTACGCACATTTATCCAGATGAAAAAATTAGTGCAATACAGGGTGATTGGAGATATTTGCAGTGTAGTAGAAGATGCCATGATCAGATATATCCATCATCTGAGATTATGCATAAAATGAATGAAAATATCAATGAAGAGCTTGCAATACCAACAGAATTGATTCCACGTTGTCCAAAATGTGGTGCAGAAATGGAACCATGGATTCGCTCATATGTATTCCTGGAAGGAAAGAAATATCAGGAAGAACATGAAAAGTGGCAGCAATTTGTCGTTGATCATCAGAATGATAATATTCTTTTTCTGGAGTTAGGCGTTGGACGAATGACACCTATGTTCATACAGGAACCTTTTTGGAATCTGACCCATCAGTTACCAAATGCATATTATATTACCATTAATCCTAAAGATGCGATTCTTCCAAAAGAACTAAGTAAAAAAGGACTTGCGATACATGATGATATTGCAAAAGTGTTAAAAGAAGTTACAGAAAGGATGGCAGAGTAAATGGATCAGTATACACAGATTATGAACATCATAAAAGATGCAGATGCAATACTAATTGGAGCAAGTAATGGATTTTCCATTTCAGAAGGTCTTCATATATTTGCTGATAATCAGGAATTTGAAACTGTATTTGGAGAATTTAAACAAAGATATAGAATTCGAAACATTTTAGATGGAATGTTTGCAAAGTGGCCATCAAAGGAGGTTCATTGGGAGTTCCTTAGCCGATTAATTGATCATTACAGTATAGGATATACAGGAAGTCCGAACACAGATGCTTTGAAACAGATTATTGGTAACAAACCATATTTTTTCGTGACATCAAATGGAGAGAATCATTTTGAACTGGCAGGGTTTGACGCAGATCGAATCTACGAAATAGAAGGAAACTGGAAATATATGGAATGTCAGGAGCATTGCTGTGAACAACTCTATGAAGTGTATCCGGTGATTGAAGAGATGGTAAAAGCAGATAAAATTGGAAAAGATGCAACGGATTTTATCCCGAAATGTCCTCTTTGTGGAGGGGATATGGAGATTCATATGCCACAGCATCATTTCGTGCCCTATGATCAGGAAAAACAGGATCAGTATCAGAAATTTGTAAAGGACTATCATAATAAAAAACTGGTCATTCTGGAACTGGGGGTTGGCTGGAGAAATCAACTGATAAAAGCTCCATTTATGAGGTTGGCAGCACAGGAACCAGAGGGAACTTATATTACCATCAACAGAGGAGAAATATACATTCCAGAAGAAATCCAGGATAAATCATTTGGATTGGATGGAGATATGACAGAAATACTGAAACAATTGGCAGAAACCATGTAAAGAGGAATGATTGGAGAAAAAAATGAGCTTTTATGAAAATATTGTCATGCAGACACAAATGAATTATTCAAGACACTATAGCCGCTATGCTGCAGGAGATACAGTGGTAGAATTGAGTAAAAAGACACCACTTATTTACGAAGAGCAGATTCAAAAAGTTGCAGATAAAGTGAAAGAAGCAGAGTGTATTATTGTGGGAGGAGCTTCTGGATTATCCGCAGCAGGAGGTGGTGATTTCTATTATGAGGACACACCATCTTTTCGTGAGCACTTTGGAAAATATGCAAAAAAATATGGATTCAAGGGAGCCTTCTCAGGGATGATGTATCGCTTCTCCACACGTGAAGAGTACTGGGGATATCTTGCTACATTTTTAAATGCAACACAGAACGCACCAGTGCGTAAACCTTATCAGGATTTGGATATGATTTTACAAGGAAAGGATTTTCATATTCTTACAACAAATCAGGATACTCAATTTGTAAAGATGTATCCTGAGGACAAAGTCAGTGAAATTCAAGGAGACCATCGCTTTTTCCAATGCTCGAACTGTTGTACAGATGATACGTGGGATGCTATTTTACCAGTAAAGCAAATGATGGAAGCAATGGGAGAAAATACAAGTGTGTCAACGGAACTGATTCCTCACTGCCCACATTGTGGAGCAGAAGCTTTTCCATGGGTGCGTGGATATGGCAATTTCCTTCAGGGAAAAAAGTATGACAATGAATATCAGAAAATCTCAAAATATATTCAGAAAAATATGGATAAGAAAATACTGTTTATTGAATTAGGCGTGGGAAGAATAACGCCAATGTTTATTCAGGAACCGTTTTGGTATCTGACAGAAAACATGAAAGATGCGTATTATATCTCCGTAAATGCACAGTATGATTTTCTACCAAAACAAATAGAAGAAAAAGGAATGTCTATACTGGGGGACATTGCGAAAGTTCTGGAGGCTGTAAAAGACAGAATGAGCGATGAGTATTGATTTCCTCTATCATATTCCAAGAGAAAAAGTGAAGCTTTCACAACTGGAGGATGATTTAAATAACAGAAAGATTCAGGAAACAGTACAATTATTATCGGATGCGGATGCAATTCTAATTGGTGGCGGTTCCGGATTGTCCAGTGCCTGCGGATATGATTATTATCATAATAATGGATTTTTTGAGCAATATTTTTCGGACTATCGTGAGCGATATGGGTTTGATACTTTGTATTCAGGACTATCGTATGTCTATTCTACACCGGAGGAACAGTGGGACTTTATATCTTATTACATACAGCTTATGGAGAGAGAACATTCGGGTAAGGCATATCAGCAGCTAAAAGATCTGGTATCCGATAAGGAATATTTTATTTTGACAACAAATGTAGATTCACAATTTTCAAAGATTTTTCCAAAAGAAAAAATATGGGCATTTCAAGGAGATGTAAGATATTTTCAATGTGTTCAGCCTTGTCATGACCAGGTTTACGATAATAAGATAACTGTTAGAAAATTAAGAAAACATGTGAAAAATAATGCTGTACCTTCTGAAATGATTCCAAGATGTCCATATTGTGGAAGACAAATGAAGATGTGGATTCGAGAAGAAGGTTTTCTCGAAGGTGCTATGTGGGAACAACAGAAGGAATTGTATTATCAATTCTTAATCCAAAACAGAGACAAAAGACTTGTGCTCCTGGAATTAGGAGTGGGAGATATGACACCAAGTATCATTAAATTTCCTTTTTGGGAAATGACACAGTACCAGAAAAATGTATCCCTTATCAGTATCAATAGCGGAGAAACATCTGCACCAGAACATATTAAGGAAAAAACTTTACAGATTCCGATGGATATAGAACTTGTATTTACGAAAATAGGAGATTTGGGATAGCATGGAAGGAAGAGAATATTATGACACAATTTGATAAAAGAAATATCAGTATGATGATGGATTTATATGAAATGACCATGGCAAATGGATATTTCAGCAAGGAAAGCAATCAACAAAGGGTTATTTTTGATGTATTCTACAGGAAAAATCCTGACAATGGAGGGTATGCTATTTTTGCTGGATTGGAGCAGGTGATAGAATATGTGGAAAATCTGCATTTTGATGAACAGGATATCGAGTATTTTAGATCTATGAATTTATTTTCAGCGGAGTTTTTATGTTATCTGAAAGACTTCCATTTCAGGGGTGACATTTATGCTTTCCCTGAGGGAACCATCATGTATCCAAATGAACCTATCATCACCGTGATTGCACCGCTAATTGATGCACAACTTATTGAAACAGCTATCCTTACACAAGTGAATCATCAGTCCCTGGTTGCAACCAAAGCCCGGCGGATTGTAAAAGCCGCAAATGAAAAAATAGTCAGCGATTTTGGAGCCAGGAGAGCACATAATGTAGATGCGGCTGTCTATGGAGCAAGAGCTGCTTATATTGGTGGCGTTGTGGGAACGGCAACGGTTATGGCGGGACAGGAGTTTGGAATACCAGTGAATGGAACTATGGCACACAGTTGGGTTATGTATTATAAGGATGAATACACAGCATTTCGTAATTATGCAGAAGTATATCCGGATGAGACAGTGCTTCTTGTGGATACCTATGATGTGATACATTCCGGCGTTCCAAATGCGATTCGTGTGGCGAAAGAAATTCTGGAACCTATGGGAAAAAGATTGAAGGGGATTCGTTTGGTCTCTGGAGATTTGGCATATCTGTCCAAGAAAGTGCGTATCATGCTTGATGAAGCAGGTCTGAATGATTGTAAAATCGTTGCATCGAACAGTTTAGATGAACATACCATAAGCTCGATTTTGACCCAGGGCGGATGTATTGACAGCTTTGGAGTAGGAGAACGTCTGATTACAGCCAAAAGTGATCCTGTATTTGGTGCGGTGTATAAGATTGCAGCGGTAGACCAGGAGGGAGTATTGGAACCAAGAATTAAAATATCGGAAACAGTTGAAAAGATCACCAATCCAGGGTTAAAACAAGTTTACCGTGTGTATTGTGAAGGTGGACAGGCGATTGCCGATTTAATAACCAGTGAAAATGAAATCGTGGATATGACACAGCCATTCCGATATATTGATCCTGAAAAACCATGGAAAAATCGCTATTTTGAAAACTGTTCTGTAAAAAATCTGCAAAGTCTGGTAGTAGAAGATGGAAAAAGAGTTAGTGAAAAACAAAATCTGAAAGCAATTCAACAGTATGTACAAAAACAGTTAGATACAGAGATCTGGCAGGAAGAACAGCGATTTGAAAATCCACATAAACATTATCTGGATATGAGTCCGGCATACTATGAAATGAAAATGAGTTTACTTCACAAGTCCAGAAATTAGAGGAGAAAAATTATGTTAAAAAATGCCAGACAGGTAAAAGAAGATTTGATCAGATGGATACAAGGATATTTTGAAGAAAATGGAAAGACATGTAAAGCTGTTATTGGTATATCTGGTGGAAAAGATTCCAGTGTTACAGCAGCCTTGTGCGCTACTGCACTGGGAAAAGAGCGGGTAATAGGTGTGATGATGCCTAACGGGGAACAAAAAGATCTATCCGATGCACAAAGACTGGTAGAGGTATTAAAAATCAAAAATCTGACTGTTAACATAGTTGATGCAGTAAAAGCAATAGAAAAATCAATAGAATCTGAAAGTCAGTTTGAGGAAGTATGTGAAAAGGATAGCCTGTCACAGGATAGTAAAATCAATCTCCCTGCCCGGATTCGCATGAGCACACTTTATGCAGTTGCACAAAGTGTGTCAGGTGGCGGACGTGTTGCCAATACATGTAATAAGTCAGAAGATTATGTGGGATATGCAACAAAATACGGTGATGGAGCAGGTGATTTCAGCCCATTAGCGAACCTGCTTGTAGAAGAAGTCAGACAGATTGGACTTGAACTTGGGTTGCCGAAGGAACTGGTGGAAAAAATACCAGATGATGGGTTAAGTGGAATCTCGGATGAAGAAAAGTTAGGCTTTTCATATAAGATGTTGGATTCCTACATTCAAACTGGATACTGTGAAGATAGGTCGATTAAAGAAAAAATTGACAGGCTTCATACATTAAATCTGCACAAATTAATACCAATGCCAGCATTTACCTTGAAAAATAAAGTTAACTATACCAAGGAAGGGGAATAGGGAAATGATAAACGAAGAATTGCTTGCAGAGCTTCAAGGCTGGAATTATATAAAGAAAAATCATAATAAATGGGTTGCGCTTATGAATCAGCAAGTGTCGTTCTCTTTGAAAAGTAGTGATATACATACAAAAAATCACTGCACCCGAGTAATGTTGTATGCATTGCTGATTGCTCACAGAATGGGATTAGGTGTGGATGCTGAAAATGTATTAGGGGGAGCAGCAACATTTCATGATTCAAGACGTCAGGATGATTGGCTGGATGTAGGGCATGGACAACGGGCAGCTGATTATTATAAAGAATTTTGCACAGGAAGCAGTCTGGAGTTTGATGAAAGAACTTACTATATTATGGCTTATCATGATAGGGATGATAAAATTGGAAAAGAAAAAATAGCAGATCAAAAACTAGATAATGGAGAATTACTATATAATATTTTTAAAGATGCAGATGCTTTGGATCGTTTTCGTATCGCTTCTAATGCTTTGAATATCAATATGCTTCGAACAGAAACTGCAAAGAAATTAGTGCCATTTGCAAAATATTTAGTGGAAGAAACACAAGCTATACAGAGAGCAGCAATACCAGACTGTTACCTGATAGTAGTAGATATGCAGAATGATTTTGTGACAGGTTCATTGGGAACGGATGAGGCAAAACAAATTGTACAGCCTATGGTAAAAAAGATAGAAGGTTATGGGGGAAATGTTTTCTTCACCATTGATTCACATAAAGAAGATTACCTGTCCACACAGGAAGGAAAGAAGCTTCCAGTAAAACATTGTATTAGTGGAACATGGGGGTGGCAGCCGGTAGATGAAATACAAGCAATGCAACAGAAAAGAAATGGGGCTATCTATATGAAACCAACCTTTGGATGTACAAAGTTGGTCAATGATATGATAGCAGCGAATGAACAACAATCCATCAAAGAGATAGAATTAGTGGGGGTGTGTACTGATATTTGCGTGGTCTCGAATGCGATTATGCTGAAAAATGCCTTGCCAGAGGTATCAGTTTTTGTGGATTCGACCTGTTGTGCAGGATCAACACCACAAAAACACCAAGAGGCATTAAATGTTATGGAAAGCTGCCAAATTGGAATAAGGTGAGCTAAAGAAGTATATAGGTTGATTGAACTTATAAATATAAACTACATAGTAGAGGACGAAAAAGAGATATTAAAAAATATCAATGTAAAGATAGATGATATTGGTATTGCTATACTATAATGAATGAAATTGACCTTTAATTATTTCATATTGGATGGCTGAAATCCTTTCTGAATCTTTCTAAAATTATTTAATTATAGCAGGTGTGAGTGCATTCAAGAAATTCTTAAGATTGAAGCTGTGATTATAGCGAAAATGTTATTGATATCATTTGAAGATAATGATAATGGAAAAAAATTACTGGAGAAAGTCTTAGAGATATTAAAATTCATAAATCTCATCGAAAAGTATATTTTGATGAAAAAGAGATAAAATTAACATATACGGAATTTGAAATTTTATATCTGCTTGCAAAAAATCCTGGATGTGTATTTAGTAAGGAACAGATTTATGAAAGTATATGGGATGAACCCTCTATTGGAGATAGCAGTATTGTTATGAGTCATATCCAGAAAATTCGCAAGAAAATAGGAGATAATTCCAGTAATCCTACCTACATACAAACCGTTTGGGGTGTGAGATATCGCTTCAACAAAGAAATAAGCAGTAATCTGTAAAATACGCAGGTCACTGCTTATTTTCATCTGACGTACCTAAGAGATACTCACAAGATACCTGAAAGAAGGCTACAATTGCAACTACCTCATAATCTGGGACAAATCGTGTTCCTTGTTCAATTCGAAGAATCGTCAAATCACTAAATTCATATCCGGCAAGCTGGAGTTATTCAGCCAGAGCCTTTTGCGATAACTGTCTTGTAGTACGCAATTCTTTTACGTGTTCTCCAATGATATTTTTGGAGTCAGTGTCTTTGTTTCAATAGATTTTCATAAAATCCTCCAATATTTCTAAAGATGAAGTGTAAGAGAATAATCTTGTTGATGGGCAACTAAGCAAAGTTTTCTAATATAAATTTATAATGTTTTACTAATATATTGACAAGTTATTAAGCGGTAACTTAGTAGGAAAAGGATAATGATAATTGGAAAAACAGATGGGAACCCAAGAACGTATTTTACAGGAAGCTTAATATTACAAAAGCAGCATTGTATAAGCATTATGTAAGTAAGAGATTTTTAATCGTATCAGTAATTATGCAAGTGAAGGAAGTATCTCAAGATGGCTATATTACAGGATACTACAATGTGGTTTGCAACGAGTAAAATAACCAAGAGCAGATTGATTTATCAACTACACTGCAGGACGAAGAGATGCATGTAGTCTTATCGTGGAATGATAAGCCAGCAGATTTGGATTCTCACTTATTTACCCCAAGGAAATCCTCAGGAAATGAAGTGAAAGATTGTCATATCTGGTTTGGTCGCAAAGATGATTCTTCTAAAAATAGCCTAGATGTAGATGATACCGATGGCTATGGACCAGAAACTATAACCATAAAAAATGCAGTTCCAGAAAATATTCCAGGTGTGATTTGAGAAGTCTTTGAAATTCGAAATGGAGAAATCACACCTTGCCAAAGATACTATACAAATGTGGCAGAATTGAAAGGGTATATGAACCAAAAAGGAGTTCTAAGAGAGAAGTATGGAGAAGGTATATATTCTGAAAATCTACAAACTGGTGAATTTAAGAATGTCCCATTCTTTGGTGATACAGGGACGCTTTCTGCAGAGTTCTTTGAAGGGTATGTAGATAAAGTTGAATTTTATTCAGGCCATTGATGAAGTGACAGGGGTATCATCTACCATAACTCGCGATGAAGGAACCTATGATTACTCAAGAAAATGGGAAGTTGACGATGAAAACTATGCTATTGAAATGAAAATGTCAAAAAGCAATGGAGAGACGTTTATCCTTGTCAGAGTAAAGATGATTAGTTAGGTTTCTAAGGGAACCTGTCTTTTAGTGAAATATTTTTGTTTTTTAACAAGGGAAATGGTAAAAAATGTAAGAAAGTGTTATAATTTACTAGTTGTCATTCCTCATACTGGACAACCAGAGAGGAGGTGTTTCGAGTGTCTTACATAATTGCTTTTCTTCTATCTGTTATGGCAGGTGTGGTAGCCAACTATATCTGCAAATGGTTAAACAGAGATGATGACAACTAACCTAAAAACCCCAGAGAGCAGCAACTCTCTGGGGTTTCTTTGGTGTTCGATTGAACATAATTGCTTTTATGCCTAAGTTCAATATAGCATGGTTGGGAAAAAAAGGCAAGAATAAAATAGAAATCAACTATTTTCACCGAGAGAAAACAGACAAGAAATGTGCATAAATGGACAAAAGGGGATATAAGAAAAATAGTAAAATATAAGTAGAGAAGTTTATAAAAAGCTAGGGGAATAATCAACTATCTTGTTATGGAAATATTGGTAACCATAGATTATTCTATTATTATCTGTGGATTGTTTCAGGCAAATAAGAAACAAAGACAAGGTGTGTTTGCTCTGTACTTATTTGAAACATTTGCCATGAATCTTTTGATGGTATTTTTAAGATATGGTATGGCAGAAACTAGATATACAGGAATGGTTTTATATGGATTAAATACCCTTGGAATCGTAGTACTTGTCAGTGGAATGAAGTATGTCCTTCGAGCTGGATATCCTAAGGTATTACTGTCGATTTTTATTGGTGAGTTGTCTACAAGCCTTGTAGTTGTAGTTGTTTATCTTGGAATTCAAAAGCAATTTTATCATAACTTTGATTCTACGATGAAGTTATTTTCACTACCAGGAATGTTGCTATCTACGATTATCATTGTATGTTTGATCTTGTTAACTGTAAAATTCTTATACAAACCTTTGGGGCGGTTTGCGGATATGAAGGTGCCAGTTCCTCTTTTATTTGTGCTAATCTTTGCCATTGATTATGTAGCTGGGGCGTTTACCTATATTGATTTTTCTTGGAAATCATCCATTCTCTTGGGTTCTTCCTATTCGGTGATTGGACTTGGCATTTTATATTTGGTGAATGAGTGGACGAGGCGAAAAGCGGAAAAGGAAATCTTGTTAGAGTACGAGGCGTTAAAACAAGAAAAAGAAGCTATGGAAAACTTTGAAAATACACTGATTGTTCAGGAGCAAAAAAGAGAAGAATTACAGAAAAAGATTGAGGAGCAAGTAAAGATGATGGAACGTTATATGAAAAACAATCCAAGCCATCATGAAGTAGAAGAATATTTGGAAGAATTAAGAAAAATGTAAATAGAGCTGTCTTAAGAAACTAGTGGAAAATAGCAAATCTATAATTTCTCGAAATCTTCAGTAAGAAATAAAATAATTCAAAATTATCAAGACTTTGAAGTTTTTTAAAAACTATATTTTGTAGTGATTATAAGATTTCAGGGTCTTTTTTTGATAGAAACAAATAAAAGAAATATTATAAAAGCGTTTAAATATACTCCAATTTAAAATATTGACCGAGTGGTCTGTTTATGATAAAATACCAATTATAAACCAAGTGGTCTGTTTTGTTATTAGGTGAGGTGAATTATGAAAAGAGAAGAGAAAAATGCAATTTCTAGGCAGCGGATTTTAAATGCTGCATTAAATGAGTTTTCAAAAAAAGGATATGGAGGTGCTTCTTTGAATGCAGTTTGTGCTGAAAATTCTATATCTAAAGGGATTATCTATCACCATTTCAAAGATAAGGATGAATTGTATCTGATATGCGTGAGGGATTGTTTCAATGCGTTGACGGCATACATGGAGGACGTGCAAGAGGATATGTTTGGCAACATTGAGCAGCAGCTAAGTGCCTATTTTGATGGAAGACTTCGCTTTTTTGCGGAACATCCTTTGTATCTTGGTATTTTTTTAGATGTAGTTTTGAATCCACCCATCCACTTGAGCACACAGCTTGCAGAGGCACAGTCTGCTTTTGATACATTAAATATATCTGTGCTGACTGAGCTGTTAGAAAGCACACCTTTGCGAAAGGGGATTTCTGTTGCTGCTGTAACAGAAGATTTTAGGATGTATATGGATTTTTTTAATGCACGCTTTCGTGGGGCAATTACTGATGATATTACTCTTGAAGATGTGCTACATGAACATGAAGAAAGGAGTCACCGCCAGCTCAGTATTTTACTGTATGGGGTGTTAGAACATAAAGATGAAAATGACTGATACTACAAGTAAGGAATCGTTACTATCCACTATGAATCCATCGAAAGCCATTACTAAATTAGCAATTCCTGCCACGCTGGCATTGTTGGCAAAAGCGGTCTATAATATCGTAGATACCGCCTATATTGGTATGTTAGATAGCGATATTGCACTTGCGGCAGTGGGTGTTACGTTGCCACTACTGTTAATTATGGTGTCTGTGGAAAATATTTTTGCTGCAGGTGCGGCTGTATTGGCAGGGCGTCAGCTTGGTGCCAATGACAAAAATGGGGCAAGTCGTACAATTACAACTGTTGTGGGACTTTCTATAGGAATTGGTGTTTTGCTTTGTGTTTTGGGCATTTTTTTCATAGAACCGTTACTGCGAGCCTTCGGTGCATCTAATGCGGTTTTACCTCAAGCAAAAGATTATGCATTTTGGATGTTTATAGCCGCTGTTTTCAATCTTCCGGCGCAAAGTCTGAACTGTGCAGCTCGAGCGGAATCCTCTGTGAAAATATCCACCATTGCAGTAACGGTGGGTGCGATACTAAACGTAGTGCTTGATCCTGTGTTTATGTTCTCGTGGGGGCTTGATATGGGAGTTGAGGGTGCATCTCTTGCTACAACAGTTTCCCAATGTGGAACCTTTGCAATTCTCGCATGGTTTTATCTTCGAGGACACTCCATTATCAAAATAAAGGTTTCAAGCTTTCAACTCTCCACAAAATTGGTTTGGGATGTTGTGTCCATTGGCATTCCAACGGCGGTTATCCAAATTTGTCTTGCTGTTGCAACTTCTTTAACCAATATTGCTGCAAAGCCTTTGCCAGACGCAGATCTTATCATTGCCGCTTATGGCGTAGTGCAACGGTTGATTCTGATTGGATGTTATGTGATTATGGGATTCATGCAGGGGTATCAGCCTGTGGCTTCCTATGCATTTGGTGCAAAAAACCAGGAGCGTTTTTATCAATCTGTTGGTTTTGCCTTACGTGGTTCATTACTGCTGACAATAATTGTTGCCGTAGTATACATCATTTTAGCCAACCCGCTTATTATGCTATTTAATCAAAACCCAGCGGTAATTGAATATGGGCGTTGGTTGTTGATTTCACAGGTGGCATTGTATCCAGCTTTTGGGATGTGCTATATGATGACAATTACGTTTCAAACCATCGGCTCATCTAAGATGGGGCTTTTTCTATCGTTGATACGACAAGGACTGTTTTATATTCCGTTTATTGTGATAATGCCAAAGATATTAGGTGTAAAGGGCATCTATTTTTCACAGCCTTTTGCGGATATATTGACCATAGTAGTATGTATATTCTTGGTGAAGCCAATGAAAAAAATAGCATCACATAATATAACAAGCTGCATACGGTAAAATAAGTTAATCTCGATGGAATAAATCCCGTGTATATACTTTTTCCTTTACATCGTCCAAGCAGCTATTGTATCTATTTGCAATAATGCTATGACTTGTTTTCTTAAATGTATCCAAGTCATTTACAATTTTAGAACCGAAAAAAGTCGTACCATTCTCCAAGGTTGGTTCATAAATAATAACAGTGGCACCTTTTGCTTTGATTCGTTTCATAATGCCTTGGATACTACTTTGACGGAAGTTGTCACTGTTACTCTTCATTGTTAAACGATAAACGCCTACAACAATTTTTTTTTCCATTGTAATGTCCCAAGAACTGTTTGCTCCGTATGCACCAGCAAGTTCTAGTACACGGTTTGCGATAAAATCTTTTCTTGTACGGTTCCTGCTACAGAAATATTAAGTGGAACGTGTTTTTCAAGTGGAGTTGACTCCTCTGTATCTACAAAAAATGAAATCGGCTCAAACTCTAGAACTTCTCCTGTTTTTTCTAATTGCAAAATGGATGGAATATAATCCTTGGCTTCTATGCGAACAATCATTCCGCGATTAATCCCTGTAAGTTCTGATAATTCTTTTGGTGTCATGTTTTTAAGTTTTCTAGTATCTACGATTTGCTTAGCAAGCAGAGATAAAGATAATCTTTTCATTATATGTACAATTCCCTTCTATTCATATAGTGCAACTTATTTATACGTATATTAATTATAGCATTAATAAGGATCATAATAACTGCTATTTTATATTCGGACTTGTATCTATAGGTAAAGTTAAAGTCTTTGGGATGATAGCGTGTTTACTTTTTCGTGATTACCAGATATAATTTTTTAAAGAAATATAGTTATAGGAATTAGGGATGCTAGTAGCTGGCAATGAATTAATTGGAACAGGAAGCATCAATGATAATCATATTACAAGGGTTTATGTTAATCCTAAGTATCAAAAACAGGGATATGGCAGTTTTATTATGCAGACATTAGAAAATGAAATTGCGTTAAGTTTTAATGATGTACATTTAGATGCATCACTTCCTGCAAGTCATATGTATGAAAATGGTGTAAGATTGGTGTATGAAGTAATGGAGAAAAGATTAATCGGAGATAAATTTTCCCAGGATGGAAAAATCTAAATTTAATTCCGAAAATGTAATGCGAAAACTTGAATTTATGAAGGAGATTTGAAAATGGATACAACTAAGCTTTTTTGGACAAGAGAACCACAGGATTCAATAATAGCAAAAGATAAAATCGAAATCACCACTGAACCTCATACGGATTTGTGGCAAAGAACGTATTATCATTTTAGAAATGATTCTGCACCAGTGTTACAAATGAAAACTTCTCAAAAATATTTCTCATTCATTGTGAAAACAAATTTTGAAAGTAAACATCGTTTTGATCAGTGTGGTGTAATTGTATATTTGGATAGTGATAATTGGATTAAAGGCTCTATTGAATACGAAAATGAAAGTTTTCAACACCTTGGAAGTGTCGTTACGAATAATGGTTATTCAGATTGGGCAACAACTGAAGTTGATGCTTCAATCAAATCTATGTGGTATAGGTTAAGCAGAAGAGATGATGATTTTTGCATTGAATGCTCAACCGATGGCATTAGATTTCAACAGATGCGTATTTGCCATATGTTTAATGCAAAAGATGAAGTACAGTTTGGAGTGTATGCTTGTAGTCCAGAAGATTCTTCATTCAAAGCAACATTCACTCATTTAGAGTTAACTGATTGTAAATGGCTTGCCCATGATGGTCAGAGACCAGATGAGTTGTAAGACTAAATCCGATTTGTAGAGATGATGACAAATTCCAGTTTGCATTGCGGAAAATTTGAAGTTGTAACAGAGATTAATATATAATTGAGGGGAACATATTAAAATGAGGAAAAAATATTTATTATCCCACTTATCTTAGTCCTAATATTCAGCCTTAATGGCTGTTCTAGAAATAAACGTGTATATGTAATAAGTAAAGATAAAGAAGCAAAAACAATTCAAGCAAAAGTAGTTGATTTTGGCTCGTTTATGGATATAAATATAGGTGATGTTCCCGTAGCAACAGAAGGTGAACTCGACTGTTCAGAACTTATAACGATTGGCGGAATTAAAGAGGATTCTGAATGGATAATCTCATACGTAGATGAAAATCAAAAAAGTTTTCCGCTAAGTGTTTATTCTATTGAAAGTATTGAGAACTTTTCTCAACGAGCAAAATGAGCATAATTTTTAGCTTAACAAATTAGAATTTCATATTTAAGCTATTTTTTGATGAGCTTCATTTCTTCACTAATCTCATCTACTCGTTTTACGATATCAGCAATTGCATCTGCTTCATTTATAGGTCTTAGTTTTTCACCTTTTTCTTCGGCTATATGAGCCTGAGTTTCTCTATTCTGAATATCCTTTCTGAATAGAAATTTGAACAGGGTGCGAATGAAAGGTTGAATAAAAAATAGCTGTGTAAAAAAGGCAAAAGGGAAATTAAAGCATACCAGTTTGAGCCAGTTTGCCAACAAGGTGAAAATATTAAATCCTGCATAATATGGATAATACATAAATGCTGCAATGAAACTCATAGCAGGGCACATAAGTCCAACGGTTGCACATATAATTGCGGATTCAAACATCATTGGATGATTCTTTGCAGGATCGAATACCTTACAGGCGAGTTTGAAAGAACATGGACTCCCCATAATGGTTTCCAAGGCAAAAGCAAAACAAAATTCGATTAAAATGATTGTCCAGATAGGAAACATACGTCCAAACATATAGACGCCACCTTGTGAATTGATTGCAGCCAGTACACGGGATTCTCCGGTAATAGACATAAGTGTTGCCCTATTAACAACATATAAGCTGTAAAAGACGTAGGCATGTACAGTGATGAGTACAGTAAGGAAGGCAAATACCATCCTTTGAAATTGATTTCTTGGCATAATAAAAAGCTCCTTTTTGATATATTTACAATAAATAAATGCATAAAAAGACACATGCGAATCTGTTAATAGCTATGAAAATTTCATAGTACCGTAATCAGATTTATGTGCGATAAGCACCACATGTGTCGTTATGTATCGTTATTCAATTGCTTAAATATAGTACCATAAATACATACGAAAATTCAAATAGAAATTTTATTGCAGCAAATATTGAAGCACCCCAAATAGACAAAACAAGTCATTTGCAAGAAGCTTATGAGTTTGGGAAAATGTATATAAGGAATTATTTAGCTTTGAATCTGTAAAAGGAGTGGAAATGAAATGTGTATGGAATGTTATATTGATGAAAAAATACCTTTGTGGAACTTGCGGGCGGTGTATTTGTGTACTGCTGATTATAGTATGAAAAAGTCTTGTGGTATTTATGAGCTAAAAAGTGAAAATGGCAGACCTTCATACAAAATTTTTGCGGATAGCGAGGACTTACAGTTATATCTAAATAAGAATACAGAAATATATGTGAGAGCGATAACCTTAAAAGTGTAATTTGATATTTGTACTAATGTAGTATATACTATGTATATACAGAAGGAGGGCGAAATAATGATTGTACAAGTTAAATCGTGGGGAAATGGTCAAGGTGTAAGATTTTCAAAAGAATTATTAGATACAATAGGTGTTCATATTGATGAGTTTTTAAATGTTCAAGTGAAAGATGGAAGGATAATTTTATCTAAAACATTTAAACACAAAACATTGGAAGAAAGAGCAGCTGAATTCAAAGGACAAGTCGGACCTTATGAAGAGTACTCCTGGGGAGATGCACAAGGAAGGGAAGAGTGGTAAGGAATGTTTAATGAGATTTGTCAAGGAGATATTCTTTCTGTTGAAAGGATTCATACACCAGTATTGGTTGTGAGCAAAATGTTCTTTAATAAAACGGAACAAATTATTGCGTGTCCGATACTAGGAGAAGCATCTGAAGACCCATTACACATTACTATCTATACAAAAGAAATGAAGGGTGTGGTATTATGCGAACAAATGAAATTGTTAGATTTAAGGGCGCGTGGATATAAGAAAAGTTCTGAGCTACAAATAAATGAAATTATGAATATTGCAGATGCAATTCAAAGTATATTTGATTATTACCCATTTGGGAAATGACGAACAGGAAAATCAAAGCTCATAAAGGAGAACAGTATGGATATACAACACTTTTTCATAGAAAAGGGACAAGGTGAGCCTATCATTCTTCTCCATGGGAATGGAGAGAATAGCGATTACTTTGTAAATCAAATAGGGGTTCTTTCAAAGATCTATCATGTATATGCCCTGGATACCAGAGGACATGGCAGGACACCAAGGGGCGACCGTCCCTTTACCATAAGACAATTTGCGGATGATTTGTTTGGATTTATGAAGGAGCAACATATTCGACAGAGCAATTTGCTTGGTTTTTCCGACGGAGCAAATATCGCAATGGTATTTGCGATACGTTATCCGGAAATGGTGAAAAGGCTAATATTAAATGGCGCAAACCTGAATGCGAAAGGGGTAAAAGCAACTACGCAAATCCCAATTGAGATTGGATATAAAATTGCAAAAAGGTGTGCCAATAAGAAAGCAGAGATGTTGGGACTTATGGTGAATGACCCGAATATTTTTGCTTCTGAACTATCAGCCATTAAAGCAGAAACACTGGTAATCGCCGGGACAAAGGATATGATAAAGGAAGTACATACTCGGCAGATTGCTAGTCATATTTCTAATTGTGAATTGAAATTTATAAAGGGAAATCACTTTATAGCAAATAAGAATCCAGACGAGTTCAATGAAGCTATCTTGAATTTTTTACGTGATTGAGCAAGAAGACGCTATGTTTAAAAATTGGGATTTTCCAAGGAGGATATTATTTCTGCACTTTATAAGGCCAATATATGTGCTAATGATGATAGTATGCAATCATTAGTTTATAAGGATATTCAAAAAGCATTAAAGGAAATACAAGAATTTTAAAATGATTTATCATAGTGGTATGGATACCATCTGCATTATTTGGAAAAGTGGTTTGTTCTATAGAGTAAAAAATTTTGCTGGGAGGCTTTGTTTGACTAAATAATATTGGTTTATATAAGTGTTGTTATCTACGAAAATAGTTGATAAAAGAGGAGAAAAATTATGGAACTTTTAACAGAAAGACTTATTCTTCGTCCGTGGAAGGATGAAGATGCCCAGAGTTTGTATGAATATGCAAAGGACCCGTCTGTGGGTCCCATTGCCGGATGGCCTGTACATACTAGTGTGGAGAATAGCAGAGAACTTATTAAAGATGTTTTATCTGCACCAGAAACCTATGCAGTGTGTCTGAAAGAGGATAATAAAGCGATTGGAAGTATTGGTTTAATTCCACCTATGGAGTCACACACACAAGCTGCTGATAATGAAATCGAAGTGGGTTACTGGATTGGAGTTCCCTTCTGGGGTAAGGGTTATATTCCAGAAGCAATAAGAAGACTGCAGAAACATGCATTTGAAGATTTAGGTTGTGTGGCGATGTGGTGTGGTTATTATGATGGGAATGAAAAATCCAAGATTTGTCAAGAAAAATGTGGCTTTGTTTATCACCATACAGAAGAGAATAAACCCTGTTCGTTGATGGGTGATGTTAGAACAGAGCATTTCTCCAGAATTACGAGAGAGGAATGGGAAAGTCAGTAATATAAATGAAGATATCTTACAAGCCATTTCAAATCTAAAGTGATATAATGTCACTACATATTACGCGAGGAGGAATGAGCATGAAGAAAGAGATAAAAACGGTGGTTTTTGACGAAGAACTTCGTTTGGAAGCATACCAATTTAAAGGGATTGTACAGCCTTTTCCAAACCATTTTCATGAATATTATGTGATTGGTTTTGTTGAGGGTGGAAAACGTTATCTTTCCTGCAAAAATAAAGAATATATGATACAAAAGGGTGATGTTGTATTATTTAATCCTGGGGATAATCATACTTGTGTGCAAAGGGATCAGGGAACTCTTGATTATCGAGGACTTAATATTTCCAAAGAAGTTATGCTGGATTTGACAGAGGAAGTAACTGGAACAAGAAGTCTTCCTGGCTTTACCCAAACAGTCATTTCTGATGATGAAATTAATTGTTTTCTTCATCCTATACATAAAATGATAATGAAAGGTTCTAATGAATTTGGCAAGGAGGAGAATTTGTTTCTTCTCCTTACATTGTTAATTCAAAGATATGGTCAGCCATTTGAAAAATGTATTCCAGAGTGTAGAGATGAAATTGAAAAGGCATGTGAATTTATGAAGCAGCATTACAGACTGGATTTTCAGATCAAAGTCATTTTACAAATTATTTTAGTCGTTTTATTGGTCTGGCTCCAGGAGCATATCGGGAAATGTTTTCACGTAGGGAGAAAGTAAATGAAAAATAAGAATAAGACAGGACATTTAGCGGCACTCCTTACAATTATTATTTGGGGAACAACTTTTATTTCTACCAAGGTTTTGCTTGTTGATTTTCAGCCAGTAGAAATATTATTTTTTCGATTTCTAATGGGATTGTTGGCACTATTAATAATTTATCCTCATCGCCTGAAAGGAACCACAAGAAAACAGGAAATGACATTCATAGCTGCTGGGTTGTGTGGAATTTGCTTATATTATCTTTTAGAAAATATTGCACTAACATATTTTTACGGGTATTTTTTTAATCAGTGTCAATGGCTCAAAGCTACAGCTAAATCCAATGGGTGATTTTCTTGCGTTGATGGCAGCTTTTATTTGGGCATGTTATTCTATTTTAACAAGAAAAATAAGTGGTTTTGGATATCATACAATATTGACAACAAGACGAGTATTTTTTTATGGCATTTTATTTATGATACCAGCACTATTCCTATTTGATTTTAGATTGGGTCTTTTACGTTTTATGAATCCAGTCTATCTGCTTAACATAATATATCTTGGTTTGGGAGCATCTGCGTTATGTTTTGTAACATGGAACTTTGCAGTCCGAATGTTAGGTGCAGTTAAAACTAGTGTGTATATTTATATGGTGCCAGTGATTACTGTAGTGACTTCTATTTTGATTCTCCATGAGCAGATTACTCCTATGGCAGCAATTGGAACGGCCTTTACTTTGATGGGGCTGCTTTTATCAGAGAATAATAAAAAAGTATCGTAATAAGAAACAAATGTTCTCATAATAGCATTTCAATCCATTGAATTTATATAAAAATAAACTTACAATATATATATAAATGAAATGGAAAGGAGATGTTTTTTATGTTAAGTCATGTATCAAATCAAGTTGTTGTGTTAAAATTAGTAGCAGGAGTCATTGGTGTATTGATTCCAATCATTACATTAGCAATATGGAAGAAGCAAACAAAAAGCAAAATTAAACCAGCAGTTGTAGGAGCGATTATATTTGTTGTATTTTCTCAGATATTAGAAGGAGTTCCAAAGGTTTTTCTCTTTATGGGAGATACTGTTGTATCTAGGTATGTGTTGAGTCATGCATGGGCATATGTATTGGCTGGTTGTCTTTTGGCTGGTGTTTTTGAGGAAGTTGGACGCTATGTTGGATTTCGTTATTTTTTAAAAGGATATGAGAATAAGAAAAATGCTATCACATATGGAATTGGACATGGTGGAATCGAATGTATTTTGATTCTTGGAATAGGAGCTGCAAGTCTACAAGTTCCATGGCTAGTTGGATATGATGTTTTTCATATGTTCTTAGAGGTTTTTGAACGAATATTAGCAATGACTCTTCATATTGGATTGTCCGTTGTAGTATTTAGAGCTGTTAGAGAAAAGAAAATTGGATGGCTGTTTCTTGCGATTTTAATACATGGGTTGTTTGATGTTCCAGCTGCTTTATACCAATTTGGAGTCATAGGAATTAATGCTACAGAAATCGGGCTTTTCATTGAAACGATTATAGTTGTGTTTGCTGCTAGAAAAATCTATGTTCAAATGGAGGGATAAAATATGAGCTTTTTGAATATTGGAAATAATATTTCTCAGTTGCGAAAAGAAAAGAAGATTACACAGCAGGAACTCGCTGAATTTGCAGGTGTAACAAAAGCATCTGTATCCAAATGGGAAACAGGTTCTACAACACCAGATATTCAGATACTTCCTATACTTGCTGCATTTTTTGATGTTTCAATCGATGAATTAATTGGATATGAGGCACAGCTGAGTTCAAAGCAGATTCGTTACTATTATCATAAACTGGCACAGGAATTTTCGGAAAAAGATTTTGATCAAGTGATGGAAGAAAGTAAAGAACTTGTGAAAAAATACTATGGCTGTTATTCTTTTTTAATGCAAATTGCGATTTTATGGTTAAACCATGCTTCTTTGGCAAAGTCGGATTATGAAAAGTCAGAGGTTCTAAAAGAAACAGAAAAAATCTGTACTCGAATTATAGAAGGAAGTGAGACTGGAAGTCTGTGTGAAAATGCAACAGCAATTCGTTGTATTGTATGGTTGCAGCAGGGACGTGGGGAAGTCATTATTGAATCTATGGAAAAGGAAGTGCTGGACGTAAATCGAATTGGAGATAAAGGCATTTTTCTACCCATGGCATATTTGTCCCTTGGGAATTTCTTTATGGCTGAAAAGAGCAGTCAGATTGGAATGTACAGAAATTTGATGGAATTAATGAATCACAGTATGTATTTGCTTATAAGTACCAAAGGAGAGGAAACATACTGTAAAGAAATATTATATAGAATGGACAAATTAATAGAAGTATTTCAATTAGATTTTCTCCAGACAAATTTGGTGGCGGGATATGAATATCAGGCAGCATTGAAACTGTGTGAACTATTTGAATCAAAGAAAATCAGTTGTAGTCAAGAAGAAATAGAAGAATTTGAGAATGAAATCTATATCCGAATCGAGGGGTATGTGACCATGGTTGAAAAGTTGTTTAAAGATGGAATAAAAATACATTCAGACGCATTTTTCTATCAACTTGAAAATTGGTTTGAAGATTTGGATTTAGGTTCACAAGGGGTGAGGGATGGCAATGTGATTCAACAGGATGTAATCGCAAGTCTGAATCATCCTGCATTTACTGCCTTACATCATCAAGAACGATTGGACAGATGTATCAGAAGAGCAAAAGAAGTAATTAAGGAGAAAAGAGTATAAATGAAAGTAAATCAGAAAAATCCCTTAGGAGTAAAACCAGTGGGACAATTATTGCAGCAGTTTGCAGTGCCTAGTATCGTTGCCATGCTTGTAAGTTCACTATACAACATAGTGGATCAGTTCTTTATTGGAAGAAGTGTCGGGGCAATTGGAAATGCAGCAACCAACATCTCTTTTCCACTATCTATTGCCTGCATTGCCATTGCACTTTTATTTGGAATTGGAGGGGCATCAGCATTTAACTTAACCATGGGAAAAGGAGCAAAAGAGCATGCCGTTTTCTATCTTGGGAATGCAGTTACTCTACTTTTTGGCTGTGGACTAATTTTGTGTATCATCACACAACTATTTTTAAATCCAATGCTTCAGTTTTTTGGTTCTCCAGATAATGTATTAAATTATGCAAAAATATATACAAGAATTGTATCTCTTGGATTTCCATTTTTAATTCTTGCCACAGGAGGCGGGCATTTAATTCGTGCAGATGGACGTCCGCAGATTACAATGATTTGTAACTTGACTGGAGCTATTATTAATACTATTTTAGATGCGTTGTTTGTCTTTGTCTTTGGATGGGGAATGGCAGGAGCTGCCTGGGCAACGATTATTGGACAAGTTATTTCTGGATTTCTTGCCATATGGTTTTTAAGTCGATGCAAAACAGTGACAATTACAAGAAATCATCTTGTGTTGCAAAAAAAGTATATAGGAAAAATTGTTGCACTTGGGGCTGCTCCATGCAGCAATCAAATCGCTATGATGGCAGTTCAAATTGTTATGAATAAGTCACTAAAATATTATGGTTCTTTGTCGGTCTATGGAGAAGCAATTCCGATTGCATGTGTTGGAATTATCACAAAGGTAAACCAAGTATTTATGGCTTTTATTATTGGTATTTCACAAGGACTTCAGCCAATTGTTAGCTTCAATTATGGTGCGAGTCAATTTGATCGGGTAAAACAGGCATATTTTAAGGCAATTACCTATGGTGGAATTTTGGCTGTGTCAGCATTCTGTTTGTTCCAGTTTGCACCAAGGCAGATTATTTCTATCTTTGGAAGTGGTTCTGCTGAGTATTACCAGTTTGCCATTCGCTATTTTCATGTTTTCTTATTTTTTACATTTCTTAATTTTTTACAGCCGATATCTTCTAATTTCTTTACAGCAATTGGAAAGCCAAAAGAAGGAATGTTTTTGTCATTAACAAGACAGATTATATTTTTATTGCCATTAATTTTAATTTTCCCAGTGTTTGTTGGAATTGATGGAATTATGTTTGCAGGGCCAGTGGCTGATTTTATGGCTGCAGTAGCAGTTGTCATTATGGTTGTAAGGGAACTAAAGAGAAAGGAATTTAGTGAGGAATTATGAAGTTAAATCAAATACATCATGTTGCATTGATTGTCTCAGACTACGAGAAATCAAAAGGGTTTTATGTAAATAAATTAGGATTTCATATAATTCGTGAAAATTATCGTTCAGATCGACAAGATTATAAGCTTGATTTAAAACTAGGCGATTGTGAATTAGAGATTTTTGGTATGAAATTTTCACCAAAGAGAGTGAGTAACCCAGAGGCATGTGGATTACGTCATTTGGCATTTCGGGTGGATGATGTAGAAAAAACAGTTGCTGAACTTGAATCTATGGGTATTGTTTGTGAACCAATCCGAGTGGATGAATTTACTGGAGAAAAAATGACATTCTTTTTTGATCCAGATCACCTTCCCTTAGAATTACATGAATAAAAGAAGAGGAGACAGATATGATACAGGATATTTTTCCATTAAAATTTGACAATCAATTTTATGATAGAAAGCCAAAGAAAGAGAGTTTTATTTTTGGATTCAACGAACGAAACATATATTTAAAGCAGGAAGGCGAAAACGCAGAGTTATTAACTTATGGAAAGTTGGAAGATGTATGCACAAGAGAAGACAAAACTATGCCAGAGATGGTTTATCTGTTTTCCATTGATGAAAAGATGTATTTTCTTGCGGATTTAGATCGTATTAAAATACCAGGATATCAATATGTACCATTATTTACAACAAGAAGTATGAATCCAAAAGAAACAGTTATGGCAATTTCCACAGCATGGCATTTACAAGTATGGTATAGAGACAATCAGTATTGTGGAAAATGTGGGAAAAAGCTTTCTCATCATAAGAATCAAAGAATGATGTATTGTAAGGATTGTAATAATATGATTTTTCCTAAGATTGCACCAGCAGTTATTGTTGGAATAACAAAAGGTGATAAGATTCTCCTTACAAAATATGCAGACAGGGAATACAAAAGATATGCTTTAATTGCTGGGTTTACAGAGATTGGAGAGACTCCAGAGGAGACAGTATCTAGAGAAGCCATGGAAGAGGTTGGAGTTACAGTTAAGAATATTTCTTATTATAAGAGCCAGCCATGGGGATATGATAGCAATCTTTTGATGGGGTATTTTTGTGAGTTAGATGGAAGCAGCCACATAGATATGGATGAAGAAGAGCTTGCAACGGCAGAATGGGTTGATTATCAAGATGTTCCAGAGAATTTAGAAGGATTAAGCCTTACAGCTGAGATGATGACAGTATTTAAAATGAGTCGAGAACGGAAACACAGTGGAGACAGGAGACAGGGAGCGGGATGTTAAATCGAGAAGATATGATGGAGTTGACTCGAAGGATGACGCCAAGTCGTACTTCTTTTACCAGAATTGCAGGAGCATACATAGATAAAGACGGATGCATAGATGGTACTTTTAATACAAATTTTCTCAATCTTCCATTCAGAGAACGTGAGAAGAATCTTGGGATTGCAAAGACAATTCCCTATGCAAAAACCAATGTAAATTTGAGGGATCATAAGTTTACAAAAAGTTCTATGGGACCTGGAAGTATGTGGCAGCTCCTTCGGGGGATACAGACTTGTGGATTAAAAAATGATGAATTAATGGAATTGTTTTATGACGTTGTGGCAGAACAATATAAAAGCAATAAGGATTATGCAATCTTTGTGTTTCATGATTGTTATGATGTACCAGTAAAAGCTGCAGATCATGAGCGATTAGGAGAATCAGAAGAGGTATATGATTATATTATTTGTGCCATATGTCCCTTGGAAGGAGAATATGAACCAGGAAAGCCGGAGTGTGGATTCTTGTTTCCTTCTTTTGTGGAACGCAGCAGTGATATAAATAGGATTGCAGTTTATCAAATTGGTAAAGATAAAAATAACTCTTGACATTCCCCTTGACTGGAACGTGTATAGTGAGTTTGAAAGGAGGAAATCAAATGTATTCCATAGGTGAATTTTCCAAAATAGGAAGTGTATCAACAAAGACATTACGTTATTATGACGAGATTGGACTTTTATGTCCTGCTCATGTCAATGAAGAAAATCATTATCGTTATTATTCCCAAGAACAAGTATATATTATGTTACTTATTGGTGAATTAAAAAGTTACAATCTTCGGTTAGAGCAGATTAAAATGATTTTAGACAGTAATGATAAACAGCTTTTGATTCATTTTTTGGAACAACAAATTCAGGAACTTGATAACCAGATGATAGAACATACACGTTTAAAGAGAAGCATTCAAAAGAAGATGCAGCAGATTCAGTCAGGAGGAAAGATAATGAGTCAAAAGTCAAAATTATTTGTAGAAGCAAAAGAATATAACCCAGTAGTGGTTGTAAGTAAAAAAGCAGTAATTAATATATCTGAAGTTTCAAACGTAATTGGAAGCCTTTACGAAGAAATTTATAAAAATGGATGGAAACAAAAAGGTCCAGTCATGACCTTTTATTTTGATAAAGAATTTAATCATGAACATGCAAATATTGAGGTATGTATTCCAATTGAGGAGTGTGAGAACGCTAGAAATCATGAGTCAGTAAAACGAATCCAGCCAGATATGTGTGCAACGTGTATGTATACTGGAACTTACTCTAAATTAGGAGAAGCATATGCAGCAGTATTAAAATGGATGGAAGAACATGGATATGAGGGAACATCTGCACCATTTGACTGCTATATGAACAGTCCGCAAGAAGTAAAAGGACCAGAAGAATTAATAACAAAAGTATGTTTTCCAATAAAGAAAAAATAAGAGAGGCTTGACTACTTTGAATATATCACTTATTATATTGTTATAACAATATGTTAAGTGATATATAGGAGTAGTTTAACTATGAATAAATTAGATAAATCAAAAGAGGCAGCACCTCTTTATTTACAAATTGGTACCGTTTTAAAGGATAAAATCTTGAAACGGGAATATGAGTATGGAGAGAAGATTCCAAGTGAGTCTGAGCTGGAAAAGCAGTATGGGGTTAGTAGAATTACTGCAAGACAGGCCATTCAAGAATTAGAAAAAGAAGGAATGGTAGAGCGAGCAAGAGGAAAGGGTACAATTGTTGTATACAAAAAGAGAATTGAAGAATACTTGACCAAGATACGAAGTTTTACAGAGGAGATGGAAGAACGTGATATTCAACCAGGGACAAAATATGCACATATTTCCATTGTAAAAGCCAGTAAAAGTTTAGCGCAACTGTTTCAAACCAATGTAGATTCACCAGTGTATTGTCTTGAAAGAGTAAGAACAGGTGACGGTACGCCTATTGTATTTTTTCAGTCTTATTTTGCTATTTCTAGAGATTTACCTTTAGATGATCAAATATACTATGGAAGCTTATATAATATTCTTGAAGAAAAAGGGTGCAAACCAGAAAGAATTGTAGAAAAATTTGACTGTATTATGCCAGATAAAGAAACTTGTTCTCATTTGGATATTCAAGAAAATCAGCCGATTTTAAGAAGAATCCGAACATCCTACGATGAGAAGAATCAAGTCGTAGAGTACACCATTGGTTTATACCGTGCAGATCAATACAGTTATCATGTAGAAATAGAAAAATAAATATTGACAAATAATAAAAAAGAAGTTATTATAATGTTATAACAATAAAGGATGTCCAAGGGCATCCTAAACATTTAAAACTAAATGATATAACAATATATCAATGGAGGAGGACAAATGGAGGTAGAGAAGCTGTTTCAGGAAAAACACATCATGATGAACTTGGAAAGAGAAACCAGGGAGGAGGTAATTACAGCCTTATTTGACAAATTGTATGCCAGTAATTCGGTAAAAGAAAGTTTTTTAGAAAATGTACTTAAGAGAGAGAAGGTATATCCTACAGGACTAAAGATTAAAAACTTTGAAATTGCCATACCTCATACGGAAGGAGTCCATGTCAATGAATCAACAATTGCCATTGCAACATTGAAAACACCAGTAAGCTTTCAATGCATGGAAGACCCAGAGGAAGAGGTACAGGCAAAGATTGTAATGATGATGGCATTGAAGGATGGACATAATCATCTTCAGATGATTAGCAGGATTGTGAAGATGTTTCAAAAGCAAGAAGTTTTGTCAGGACTTGAACATGCGGAGACAGAACATGAAATTATTAACTTAATTCAACAGTATTTATAAGGAGAGAAAAAGATGAATAAGAAAAAATTAGTTTTGGTTGTTTGTGGAGCAGGTACTTTGACATCAGTGATGGCATCTCAGGGAGTTGAAGAGGGATTAAAGAACAATGGAGTCAAGGATGTGGAAGTGAAAGTAGGAAGAATTGATGATATCGAACGTTTTGTTGATCGTATTTCAGTTTTGGTATGTACCATGAATATTCGTACTAAGTATGATTTTCCTGTAATTAGAGGAACTGCATTTGTCACTGGCGATGAAGAAGCACAAGAAGACATTATTAATCAGATTGTAACTTATTTAAAAGAGAATGAATAAAAGGAGAAAACTATGAGCACAGTGTTATCAGGAGTAAATTGGTTTTTAGGGTTGGGAGGAACTGTTTTTGTTCCTATTATCATGTTTGTGTTATGTATGATTTTTGGAGGAGGATTTGCGAAAAGCATACGAAGTGCACTTTATATGGGGATTGGTTTAACTGCATTAAATCTTGTAATTGACTTGTCTGTTACAGCGATGGCGCCAGTAACACAGGGGTTATCCAGCAGATTGAATACAGACTTTTCTGTAATTGATGTTGGATACGGAAATGTTAGTGCTGCTTGGGGATGGCCAGGAGTTTTAGGTGTTATTGTTGGAATTATCGTAATAAATATAATCTTCGTAGCATTAAAATGGACAAAGACCTTGTGGGTGGATGTATGGAATATCTGGCATGGAGAAGCAATTGCAGTTACTATGTGGGCATTATCAGGAAGTATGGTAATTGGAATCGGATCTGGAGTTTTATTGTTAGTTGTGAATATGCTTTTAGCGGATTATCATGCACCAAAATTTCAAGAATTTAATGGATTTGATAGAATTTCTGTTGTGGCAACATCAGCAACATTTACGGCAACATTTGCCATGTTTGTAATGAAAATAATCGAGAAGATTCCAGGATTGAAGGATGTAGATGCAACACCAGAACAAATCAAAGATAAATTTGGTATTTTCGGGGAAATGTCAGTGATTGGTGCCTTGTTGGGTGTGATTATGGGGATTATTTCAGGATCTACAGTTGCAGATACATTAAAACTTGCGATTACTTTGTCTACAGTTTTAGTTGTACTTCCAAAAATGTTATCAATTATCGCAGAAGGTATTATTCCAATTTCAACTAGTTTAACGAAGTTTATGAAGAAAAGATTTCCTGGGCGTGAATTAAATATTGCAGTTGATCCAGCTATCCTATTAGGAGATCCATCTGTTATGTCTACTGTTATTTTAATGTACCCATTATCTATTTTAATAGCTGTTATACTACCAGGAAACAACTGGATTCCAGTAGCAAGCTTAGCAGTAATGCCATATTGGATTGGTGGTATGGTGCCATATACAAAAGGAAATATTGTACATACAATCATTGTTGCATGTCTATGGGTGATTCCTGCAACTTTAATCGCAGCTAACCTTGCACCAATTACAACAGAAGCAGCAAGATTATCTGGATTATTTACAGAGCAGATTGCAAAGGGAGCTGTCCTTACAAACTGGGAAGAGGGCGGAAATGTTTTATTATGGATACTTGCAAAACTAGGAATGGCATTTGGACTATAGGTTAGAATTGGTTCAAAGGAAAAGGAAAATATTATGAAGAAAAAAGTATTACATTTTGGTGGTGGAGCATTAGGTAGAGGTCTTGTTGTACCCTATTTAAAGGAAGCAGGATATGATGTTGCCATTGCAGATATTGATGCAGCTTTAGTGGATGCACTAAATCAAGAAAAAGGATATGAATTATGCGTAACAGATGACCCTTCAAAGAGCCATAAGGTATCTATTGAAAAAGCAATTTTGTTTGAAGGAAGCAATGAAGAATTAAGAGAATGGATTTGTGAGGCAGAGATAATTACAACGTCTGTACGCAAGGAAAATCTTCACTTTGTTGCAGATTATATAAATGAGACTTTAGAATCAGGAGCAAAAAAAATTATTCTTTGTGCGGAAAATGTAGAAGGTTCTGGTGAGTTTTTTAAAGAATTATTGGAAAAGAATACAACAAAAAATTGGGATAATTTACAGATTCCAAACACAGTAGTTGATCGAATCTGTGCTTCAAAGTGGCCAGACAGTCTTACTGTACTCACAGAAGCATTTGGAGAATTCGGATATGACAAAACCGCATGTAAGACATCCATGAAGCCCATTCGTGCAGAAGAAAATCTAGAAAAAGCATTTATCAGAAAACGTCTATTAGTTAATACATTTTGTGATGCAAGCTGTTTTTTAGGAAAGGCAAAGGGAAAGAAGTATTTATCTGATGCGATGAAGGATGAAGAAATACAAAAAGAACTTAGTATTTATTTTCATGCGTTTGATCAGGTTTTATCAAAGAAATATGGTCTTACACAGGAAGAGATTAGTGATTGGAAGAAATTATATAAGAAAAGACTTTCCAACGAAGGAATTTTGCGAGATATCTCTACTGTTGCAAGAAATCTATGGGGAAAATTAGAACTTCAAGAAAGATTTATGTTTCCGTTAGTTGTGTTATTTGAAATGGGCGAGGATATTACTGAGGCATTAAACGGACTACTTCATATGATCTTTGCATGTGAAAAGGAAAAGAAAGAAGTGTGGTCAAAATTAGAAGAAATTTGGTGTGTGACTGAGACTGGAACAAAGATTTATCATATGGCAGTAGAAGGTGCAAAATAGAAAAAATAATAAATTTGAATGTTATATCAATATATCAAAGAAAGGGACTAGAAATGAAATTTAACACAGGATTGGCTGTTGATACAATAGAAAATCCATTAGGATTTACTTATGGAGAAGGTGTGGAAGGACCCACACCTGAGATTCGGAGACTAGATGACATTCGAGGATCTTTGGAAAATCCAGAATGTGAAGGTCCAGATGAATTGTATTGTATTGCAATGGATGTAAAAGAGGAAAATGACAAAAAGGATTTGGAAGAAAGAAATCTTTTGTTTGGAGTTGTAACATATGCAGCGGGAAAAGTGGGAGATGGTCCAGTGCGTTCACAGGGACATATCCATGCAGTGAGTGATTCTTGCCAAAGTTCAACACCAGAAGTTTATGAGATTTGGGAAGGGGAAGCAATTATATATATGCAAGAGTCTGGAACTGACCATGCAGGAAACTGTTATGCGGTTCATGCAAAGGCAGGAGAAGTTGTTATCGTTCCTCCATACTGGGTCCATGCAACTGTCAACGCCGATGTTAAAACCAATATGACATTTGGAGCATGGTGTATCAGAGATTATGGATTTGATTATGACGAAGTCAGAGCACACAAAGGAATTGCATTTTTCCCTAAATATAGGGACGAAAAAATAGTATGGGAAATGAATCAGATGTATGAAAGTGCCACACTGATTGAAATGGAAGCAAGAGAATATAAGGAGTTTGCACTAGAACAGGGAAAGGCAATTTATACTCAGTATAAAGAGGACCATGAAAAGTTTGATTTTGTGACGAATCCGGCAAAATATAAAGAAATATGGAAACAGTATAGACCATAACAGAAGGAGAGTACAATGGCAAAATATGATTTAAATCCTGAAATCAAGGTGGAGCAATATAAAAAAGCATTCGCAGGATATGAGGAAATTGGAAATGAATTAAAAGCACAAATTGGAACTGGAAAAAAGATAGTTGTAATTGAAAGTTATATTGGCGTGGATAATGGGGAAATCAAAGCAGGTCTTGTGAATGCACTGAATCCTGAATTGATTATTTTTGCAGATGATCTTGCTTTTGACGGAGATACTATAACAGAGATGGTGGAGAAAAATTTAACTGATGACAGGGTGTTCGGAATTATGTCCCACGCAGTTTTGGATGAATTTTATAACCAGAAACAATTAGAAAAAGCAAGAGAGGACATAGAAAAAGCAAAGGGATTAGTTGTCATCTATGGAACTGGAGCATCTCTTGTCTGCGATGGAGATATTTTAATTTATGCGGATCTTGCAAGATGGGAATGTCAGCTTCGTTTTCGTAGAGGCGGTTCTAACTGGAAGATTTCTAACCCAGAGGAAGACTTATTAAAAAAGATAAAGCGAGGATATTTCTTTGAGTGGAGAATTTGTGACCGTATGAAGCAAAAACTGCACCAACAAATAGATTATTTACTAGATACCAATGCAAAACTTCAGCCTAAAATGGTATCTGGAAATGATTACAGACATGGTTTGTCTCTTGCAGTGACACAGCCATTTCGTATGGTGCCATACTTTGATTCCAGCGTATGGGGCGGACAATGGATGAAAGAAAAATTTGGATTGAATGCTGACGTGGATAACTACGGATGGGCATTTGACGGAGTTCCAGAGGAAAATAGTCTATATCTTCGCTACGGAGATGTTCGAATTGAAGTGCCTACATTGAATGTGGTTCATCAGTTCCCAAATGAATTACTTGGTAAAAAAGTACACAGCCGTTTTGGAAAAGAATTTCCAATTCGATTTGACTATTTGGATACTATGGGTGGAGGCAATCTAAGCCTGCAGGTACATCCTTTAACAGAGTATATTCAGGATAAGTTTGGAATGCATTATACTCAAGATGAAAGCTATTATATTATGGATGCAAAGGAAGATGCCACAGTCTATTTAGGAGTCAAAGAAGGAATTGCCTTAGATGACATGGTAACAGATTTAAAGGAAGCACAAAAAGGAAATCAGCCATTTCCAGATAAAAAATATGTAAATTGCTTTCCAGCAAAAAAACATGATCATTTTTTAATTCCAGCAGGAACTGTTCACTGTGGAGGTTCTAATGTTGTAGTATTAGAAATCAGTGCCACACCTTATATTTTTACCTTTAAATTATGGGATTGGGGACGTGTAGGATTGGATGGTAGACCAAGACCTGTTCATATTGAACATGGAAAGGAAAATATCCTTTTAGAAAGAAACCATACATTTGCCAAAGAAAATTTAATTAACAATGTTCAAACTGTAAAGAAAGAAAATGGACATACAGAGGAGAGAACAGGTCTTCATGAAATTGAATTTATTGAGACAAGACGACATTGGTTCTCAGATACCATTGAAATAGACACCAATGAAAGTGTGAATATGCTGGCATTGATTGAGGGAGAAGAAGTTGTCGTTGAGAGTATGGATGGAAGTTTTGATCCATTTGTAGTTCATTATGGTGAGACATTTATTATTCCGGAACAATTAAAACACTATAAAGTAACTCCAGGTAAAGATGTAAAAGATAAAAACTGTGCAGTGATGCAGGCGTATGTTAGAGTATAATCTTATAATTGCCTTGAATTTAAGTTTAAAATCTATTATGATTAATATTACAAAGATAAAAACACGTCCCGGTAGGTAGTCCGGGAGCAGCATATAGATATGTTGTCAGTAACCTGCATCCTTGGTTGTCCATTCTTTGTTCATTTACAATAAATATAAGGAGGAATTGTAATGAACAAAGTAACGTATTGCAGGCTTATTGTGTTTTTTGAAGCACCGTTCTGGGTTGGAATGATAGAACGAGAATCCCAGGGAAAGTTATCTGTGGCTAAGATAACTTTTGGAGCTGAGCCTAAGGACTATGAAGTGTTGGAATGGCTCAAGGCAAATTATAACAATTTAAGGTTTAGCCCCACGACTTCATTAACAAAAAAGCGAAAAGAACATAGGAATCCTAAGCGACTGCAAAGAGAAGCAAGAAAGCAGACAAGTCAAGAAGGAATTGGGACAAAGTCACAGCAAGCATTAAAATTACTTCAAGAACAAGGAAAGTTACAGCGTAAATCCAAAACTAAAATGCAACGAGAATTGGAGAAGAAACGACAGTTTCAATTACATCAAAAGAAACGAAAAGAGAAGCATAGAGGACATTAGGGAAAGCCACACCTAATGTTCTTTTTTTAGGGGCATAATTAGAGAACGAGGTCATATGACCGCGTTTTCTTGACAAATTAAGAATTTAGAGTATAATATAAAGTAGCTGGAGGTGACTGAGTGGATACGCAAGATAAAACATTAAATATTTTAGCTTTCCTTGAGAATGCAAAAAAACTAGTATCTGAGGGAAAATATGATTTTGTTCCCAGACGGAAAAATATGCAATCGTTATCTCGGTATGGATTAACTATTATTGATGCAAAGAATGAGATATTAGGGCTTGTTATAGGAGATTATTATAAAGGACCCAAACAAGACTTTGATAAAAAGAAACCGGGAGAGATTTGGGAATTTAAAAAGAAAATAAATGGAACCCAGTTCTATGTTAAAATTAAAATAGTACATCAGAATGGAGAGGACATCCTTAAGTGTATTGGTTTTCATGAGGATGATTTTGCATAAATTTCAGGAGGTGATATGTATGAAAAAATATTGTGAAGAATGTGATAAAGAAGTTGAAACAAAAATAATTACAAAAAAAGAATCTTATGACGTTTGTGGAGAAACAATTGAAGTAAATGCACAAATTCTTGTATGTGCGGATTGTGGAGAAGAATTATTCTGTGAAGAACTAGATAATGAGACGCTGGTAAACGCATATAATGAGTACCGTAGAAAACATAAACTTTTACTTCCAGAGGAAATCAAACAAATAAGAGAACAGTATGGATTAAGTCAAAGGGCTTTTGCAAAACTATTAAACTGGGGAGATAAAACAATTTGCAGGTATGAAAATGGATCTATTCAAGATAAAGCTCATAATAGCCTTTTATTGTTTCTTCGTAAACCAAAGAATATGAGAATATATATTGCTGAAAATGAAATAATCTTAGATACAAAACAAAAAGCAAAACTTCTTGATACAATTGAAAAACTAGAACAAAACGTAGAGTATTGTGGAAAAAGAGAATTTCTAAATTCTCTTTTTCCACAAATTCCATGCGAAAAAAATGGATTTAGAACATTTGATTATGATAAATTTTGTGCAATGGTTTTGTTTTTTGCACACAGAGGTGAAGAAATTCTCAAAACAAAACTTATGAAACTGTTGAACTACTCAGATATGATATTTTATAAAGAAAATGGAATATCTATTTCTGGAGTAAGTTATGCTCATTTACCATATGGTCCAGTTCCTGAAAATTTTGATATGCTTATGGGAGCAATGACTGCAGATCATATTGTTAGTGTTCAGATAGCTTATGATAATGGATATGAAAAACATCAAGTAATTCCTGAGTGTGAAGTATCAAAAGACATTCTATCAGAGGAAGAATTAAATACTTTGGAATATATATATACTAAGTTTGAAAATTTTGGGTCTGCCGATATTTCTAATTATTCTCATAGAGAAAAAGGATATAGTTCAACGAAACAGGGAGAGGTAATATCTTATACCTATGCAAAAGATATTCAACTATAGTAGTCGATGATTGAAAACAAAGCATCGCTTGAATCTAAGTACAATTAGATTCGGCGATTCTTTTTTGCTAGAAGAGAAGGGAATGGAATGAAAAAACATAAAAATGAAAAACTAGGATATGTACTTGTGTTTTTAGCGGGACTTTTATGGGGAACTATTGGTGTCTTTATGAAGGAAATGTCACGTGGCGGTGCAAGTGCATTATATATTAGCTTTTTACGAGTGGCATTTGCATTTATAATAATGTTACTGTTCACATTCATAAAGGGTGGATGGACACTTATGATTTTTAATAAAAAGCAGCTTTTATTTAGCGCAATGCTTGGGATTGTGTGTCATGGTATTTATAATATTTTTTATAGCTATGCAGTAACATTAACTGGAGTTTCCGTCAGTGCAGTGTTGTTAAATGTGGCACCTGCAATTACAATGTTTACTTCTGTTTTGTTGTTTGGAGAACAACTGACAAGGGGAAAAATGATAGCGGTACTCATGAATATTATCGGCTGTACTTTAACAGCAACAGGAGGAACTTTCTCTCTTCAAGCTGTTTCTATCATAGGAATTGCTTGTGGTGTAGGGGCTGGAATCAGCTATGCTATGACTGCGATTTTAGGACGATTTGCTATGGAAGAATCGGATGTATTTGCAGTGAGTACATACAGTTATTTGTTTGCAGCATTGTTTCTAGTAATTCCATCCAAACCTTGGAACATACATCTTGAGACAGGAGTGCTTCGGATTGTAGTTATTGGTTTTCTTCTCGCACTGATTCCAACAGCAATGGCTTATGTGCTTTACTATAGGGGATTACGCCTAATTGAAGAAACGACAAAAGTTCCTGTGATTGCATCCTGTGAAACGATTGTGGCTGCTGTGTTAGGAGTTGTATTATATCAAGAAAGATTAAATGCATTTAGTGTTGTGGGAATTTTGTTTGTACTTAGTTCCATTGCTTTGATGAATCGTAGAAAATTGCGTAGAACATAAATATATTATTGACAGCTAGTGATTACTAGCCTATAATTAAATTATAAGCTAGTAACTATTAGCCAAAAGAAAGAAGGGATATTAGTGAAAGAATTTTCTTTAGAAGAGTATTTAAGTAATGGAGTTGAAGGTGTTGTCAAAGGGATGATAAATGCTTCTATTAAGTATCCAAAGGCAAGTGTATTTATGATACAGCATGGGATTGACAGTAAAAAAGCAAGGGTAATTCGGCATCAACTGGAAGAGGAAGGATGTCATATTCCGCCATTTTTAATTGTAAGTATTACCAATCAGTGTAATCTTCACTGTAAAGGGTGTTATGCGAGAGCCAATTATAGTTGTGTTGATGGTGCAAGTAATGATGGGCTGATGAGTGCGTCTAATTGGGATAATGTGTTTAGTCAGGCAGAGGAACTTGGAATTGAGTTTGTACTGCTCATTGGTGGGGAACCTTTTGTACGAAAAGATATATTAGAAGTTGCGGCGAAACATAGAAAGATTGTATTTCCGATTTTTACGAATGGGACCATGATAGATAAAGACTATGTGGGGCTGTTGAACAAGAATCGTAATTTAATGCCGATTTTTAGTATAGAAGGAAAACAAAGAACAACAGATGAGAGAAGAGGAAGAGGTGTTTATGAGATTCTTCAAAAATCTATGAAGGAGTTGAGAAATAAAGGGATTATGTTTGGGGCATCCATTACAGTGACAAATGAGAATATTGATGAAGTGCTGTCAGATGAATTTGTATCGGATCTTAAGGAATCAGGAACAAAGATTGTTGTTTACGTGGAGTATGTTCCTACTGATGAACAGAGTAAATCGCTTGCATTAATAGAGAAAGAACGAGCAAAACTTGAGAAACAGTTGAATGAAATTAGACGCAAAAGAGAAGGCATGGTATTCTTTTCATTTCCAGGAGATGAAAAGTCATCTGGGGGCTGTCTTGCAGCTGGTAGAGGATTTTTTCACATCAATGCACATGGAGGTGCAGAGCCATGTCCCTTTTCACCATATTCCGATACGAGTATTCTTAACATTACATTAAAAGAAGCACTTCATTCGCCACTATTTTATAAATTACAGACACAGGGAAATCTTATGAAAGAACATATGGGTGGATGTGTATTATATGAACAAAAAGAACGGGTAGAAGCATTACTTAAGGAGAGCCTATGACGACAAAAGAACGAATTATAGATGAAGCATTAAGTTTATTTTCCGTCAAGGGATATAAAGGAACCAGTGTAAAGAATATAGCTGATGCAGTTGGAATCAAAGACAGTTCTCTTTACAAACATTTTAAAAGCAAACAGCAGATATTAGATACAATTGTAGAGACGATGCAAAAACATATTGAAGATATGTCCAATGCATTTGGACTTCCGGCAGATGATAATTTAGAGGCAGCAGTAGCTGTTTATGCAAGATTTGATGAGGCTGATTTAGTCCAATTTAGCAAAAAAATATTTACATTTTATTTGAAAGATTCGATTATCTCAAGGTTCTGGAGAATGGGGAATATAGAACAATATCAAAATCCAGAAGTTTATGATTTGTTTCGGAAGTTATTTTTAGAAGATAGTATCACATATCAAACAAAACTATTTATGGAGATGAGTAAGGCAAATGTTTTTATAGAAGCAAATCCCCGCGTCATGGCAATGTATTTTTATACACCTATATATTTCTTATTAAGTAAATATTCTAATGACGTGGGGCATGAAGCAGAGGCACTAAAAATATTAGAAGAACAGGTTCGCGAATTTTATCGGATTTATAAGTGTTAAAAAAGGAGAATTCATATGAAAGCAATTATTTATATGTCTAATACAGGAACGACAAAGGAATATGCAGATTTGCTAGGTAAAAAAACTGGATTGCCAGTTTATAATATGGAACATTCCAGTGGAGTGGAAAAAGGATGTGATATTATATATCTTGGATGGGTGATGGCAAGTAGTATTAAAGGATATAATGATGCGGTAAAAAAATGGAATATTCGTGCAGTCTGTGGAATTTGTATGGGAGAAACTGGTTCACAGATAAAGGAATTGCGGGACAAGAATTCAATTCCAGAAACAATGCCTTTATTTACAATGCAGGGGGGATTTGATATTCATAAACTTCATGGAAAATACAAATTAATGATGAAAGTTATGAGTAAAACCATAGGAAAAATGTTGGATAAGAAACCAGATAAGACGCCAGAGGAAGAAAAAACATATGAAATGATGGTACATGGTGGGAGTTATGTAAGTGCGGAAAATATGAAACAAATATTAGAATGGTATGAAGCGTATTTTGCATAATGTTTTTATTTGTAATTATAAAAAACATAAGGTATACTAAAACTATAAAAAGTATTTAAATTGGAGAATAGATATTTTATGTAAATGGAACCTAAGATATCATTGAGGTGATTATTATGAATAAAACACTATGTTTAATGAAAGACCTTTTGACATCCTTTTTTCTGGAAAAGGATGAATACAAAATTTTAGATTACTTATGTGATGATATTTATATTTGTGGTCTAATGAATAATGAGATAATACATAATAAAAATGATTTATGCCAATATATAAAGCACCATTCGAGTCAAAAACTGGAAAAACTGTGTTTTTCCGGGGGGGGGGGTATTTCGGATAATATAGCCGCCCTATGTTTTTCTATAGAGACTCAGAATTCTAAGATAAATTATAGAGTCTCTGGAACGTCAAAGGATATAAACGGGGTGGAGAAGATTTCCACCCTTCATTTTTCACGTCATAATCAGAATATGATACATGAAGCAATGGGAGCTATCGCAAAGTATAATTATGAACGGATTGCCACTGTAAATATAGAAACCAATCAAATAACTACAATTCAATATGAAACCAATAAAGTCTCAAGTTTGGATTATACAAAATGTTCTATAGATTATTGTACTCATAATGTTTTTAAAGAGGATCAGGAGATGTTTCTTCGTAACATTAACCTAAAAAGTGTAACAAAGGAATTGGAAGAAAGAGATAGTTATGAGTTTGTCTGTCGTGTTGTTGCCGAAGATGGAACCATTGGGTATCGGCAAACAAGGTTTGTTTCCTATCATCAAGATAAGACAATTTTCTTGATGACAAGAGCAGATGTGACAGAACTTGTTTTGAAAGAGGAAAAAGAGAAGAACATTAAATTAAAAGAGGCATTGAATGCAGCGCAGGCAGCAGCAAAATCTAAGAGTGAGTTTTTGTCTCGTATGAGCCACGAAATAAGAACCCCTATGAATGCAATTATGGGAATGACAGCTATTGCAAAAGACAATATTACTGATTTCCTTCAAGTGTCAGAATGTCTCAATAAAATAGATTTATCTTCTCAGTATTTACTAACATTACTAAACGATATTTTGGAAATGTCAAGCATTGAAAGTGGAGGAATGGAAGTAAAGAATGAATTATTTTATTTTGAAGATTTAATCAACGGAATAAGTACCATTGTGGAACATGCTGCACTGCAAAATGGTATTCGATATGAGTGTGTGAATCATGTAGATACAGATGGCTATTATCAAGGGGATTTCACAAGAATTCAGCAGATTATTGTAAATATCATTACCAATGGAATTAAATTCACGCCAAAACAAGGGTACGTTTGTTTTGTAATTGATGCCGAAGAAGAAGCTGACAATATAGCAATGTTTTGCTTTACCATTAAAGATACGGGAATTGGCATGAGTGAAGAGTTTATGACACAAATGTTTCATCCATTTGCGCAGGAAGATGGTTCTAACACGTCAAAATATGGAGGAAGTGGACTGGGGCTTACAATTTCAAAAAATTTAATTGAACTTATGGGTGGAACCATTGAAGTTGAAAGCATGGTTGGAGCTGGTACTACATTTAAGGTTAAAATACCATTAAAACGTGTGCAAATAACCCATGAAGTGTCAGATGATTTGGAAAGTAATCAAGTATTATGTTATGAAAGTAGATTGAAAAATTGGCATATTCTTATGGCGGAAGATCATCCTCTTAATATTATGATTACAAAAAAGATTTTAGAAAAATGGGGAATGACTGTAACAGTTGTGAAGAACGGAAAGTCTGCAGTTGATGTATTTGCTAATTCAAAACCTGGTTTTTACCAAGCAATTTTAATGGATATTCGTATGCCGATTATGGATGGATTAGAAGCAGCCAGAGAAATTCGGGCTTTAAAGCGAGAAGATGCAAGGAGTATTCCAATTATTGCAATGACGGCAAATGCATTAAATGAAGACCGCAAAAAGACGAAAGAAGCAGGGATGAATGCCCATCTTGCAAAACCATTTAAACCAGAAAAATTATTTAATATTCTTCTGGAGTATATAAACGAATAGAATTTATCATTAAGGGAAAAATTATTGACAGAAAAAAGAAAGTTCTATAAACTGATAATTAGATTATCGATAATCTAATTATCAGTTTAGGAGGATGCAATATGGCAAAACCAGATAAGTCAATTGATCCAAGAATTCTTGATTGCGCAAAGCAGGAATTTTTAGAAAAAGGATTTGAAAAAGGCTGCCTAAAAAATATTTGTGAAAATGCAAAAGTGACAACAGGGGCATTGTATAAAAGATATAAAGGAAAAGAAGAGTTGTTTTGTGCAGTGGTAGAACCTACCATTGAAGCAATTTTTGAGATGATTCAAAGCAGCGCAGAGAATGACCTTAGACAGTTAAGTGATGAAGAACTCATTGACAGCTGGAGAATGAAAGAAGAGAATTTGATGCATTACTTTCAATTTTTTCATGAACATCGAGATGGATTTGTGTTACTGTTGAAGCATTCTGCAGGCACAAAACATGAGGATTTTCCTCATAAGTTAGTGGAAGTAATGAATATGCACACCATTCGATATTATGAGGAAGGTTATCAGCGTGGATTATTTCAAAGAGAAATCAGCGTAGAAGAATTTCATGTTCTGTTATCTGCATTCTGGTCGGCAATTTATGAACCTTTTATTCATGATATGCCATGGGATGAATTGGAAAATCATGCAAAACTTATTTGCAAATATTTTGACTGGTTTGGCGTTTTGAATGTAAAAAAATAGAAATACATGCCTGAAAAACAGGCATTATTTTTTGGCTAATGGTTAGTTTTAACTAACACAACAATAGAAAGGAGTTCGTATGTTAAAAAAAGCATTTGAATATGTGGGAGAATATAAAGCATATACATATCGTGCTATTGTATATATTCTTTTGGGAATTGTATTTAGCATTATCCCTTATTTTTGTATGTATCGAATTGTAGATGCATTACTGCAATATCAGAGAATCACTATGCCTGTTTTGAGTATGACTATTGGCATTGCACTAGTATCATTGTTACTTTACACAGTGCTAAACGTAAAAGGATTACAACAATCCCACATTGCAGCATATAACACATTAAAAAATTTAAGAATATCTCTTTCAGGGGAAATTAGAAAGATTACCCTTAGGTACCATTGAGGAGATGGGTACAGGATCTATGAAAAAAATGTTTATTGATGATATTGAAACATTAGAACTGTTGCTGGCACATGCCATCCCAGAGGGGATTGGAAATCTGTGTATCCCAATTATTATTTATGTTGTAATGTTTACGGTTGATTGGAAGTTGGCACTTCTATCTTTAGTAACGTTACCATTTGGGATGCTAGCAATGGGAATCATGTTTGGAATTGGTGGGAAGCAAATGGATGCTTACTACGGGTCAGCCCAGAAGATGAATAATACAATCATTGAATATATCAATGGAATGGAGGTCGTAAAGGTCTTTAACCGAGATGGAGAATCTTACAAAAAATTTGAAAAGAGTGTAACTAATTATCGTGATTTTACATTGGCATGGTTTAAGACATGCTGGCCATGGATGTCAATATACAGTAGTTTGATTCCGTGTATTGCGTTTGCAACGTTACCTGTAGGTGCATATCTTGTGCTGCAGGGGTATTCAACTTTGAGTCATCTTGTACTAATTTTGTGTCTTACATTTGCAATTGGAGGTCCCATCCTTAGAGCTATGTCTTTTGTGGGAAAGTTTCCACAATTAAGTTATAAGATTGAGGAACTTGAAAAGATGATGGGTGCAGCACCTTTGATACAAACAGATGATAAATTCCATGGAAATGACTATTCTATTGACTTTAAAGATGTCTCATTTGCATACAAGGAAGATGATGTGTTGCATAATATAAGCCTTCATATTCAACAAGGAACAATGAATGCACTTGTAGGAGAATCAGGAAGTGGAAAATCTTCTCTCGCCAAGCTTTTGGTACATTTTTATGATGTGAAAAATGGAATAATTAGCATTGGAAATCAAAATATTACCAAGATGAGTGTGGAGTCATTAAATGAACAGATTTCATATGTATCACAGGAACAGTTCCTCTTTAACATGAGTCTTATGGAGAATATTCGGTTAGGGAAAAAGAATGCCAGTGATGAGGAAGTCTTAGAAGCATCACATAAGGCTCAGTGTGACGAGTTTTTGAATCGAATCCAAGGTGGAATTATGGCTATGGCAGGTGATAGTGGAAAACAGTTATCAGGGGGAGAGCGCCAGCGTATTTCCCTTGCCAGAGCCATTTTAAAAGATGCACCAATTATCGTGCTAGATGAGGCAACGGCATTTATGGATCCAGAGAATGAAGAAAAAATGAATCAGGCCATTGCAGAGGTCATTAAGGATAAAACAGTGATTGTTATTGCTCATAGACTCCATTCCATTGTAAATGCTGATTGTATCTTTGTTTTAAAAGAAGGATATCTAGAAGATGCGGGAACACATAATGAATTGCTTTTTTCATCGAAGGAATATCTAAAACTGTGGAACATTGCACAGGAAAGTGCAAAATGGCATGTAAGTGCAGGAGGTGAAAAGAATGATTCGATTAATGAATAAAATTATTTCTCTATCTGGAAAATATAAATGGAGAATTTATGTTGCATTTGTATTTTCATTTTTAAAATCCATGCTACAAAAAGCACCAGTGTGTTTGTCTTTTTGGGCATTAAATCGATTTATCAAAGGAAATATGACAGCAAAATATTGTGTAGCACTGTTTGGAATGATGGCAGTCGCCGTTGTTTTACAAATTCTATTTCAGAATATTGCAGATCGACTTCAAAGTGGGGCAGGGTACTTAATGTTTGCAGATTTAAGAAATAGCTTAGGTGCACATTTACGTCGAATGCCTATGGGATATTTTACAGAGGGTAATATAGGAAAGATTAGTTCTGTGCTTTCTACCGACATGGTATTTGTGGAGGAGAACTGCATGATGACCATTGCGGATCTTATGAGCGATATTTTTGCTGAAATCATCATGATATTATTTATGTATTTTATCCATCCAAAACTTGGGATTGTGGCAACAATTGTTGCACTTGGAATACTTTTTGTAGGAAAGGCAATGGAAAAAGAAACACTAGAAGAATCAACAATTCGTCAGGAGCAAAGTGAAAATCTCACAGAGGCAGTGCTAGATTTTGCAGAGGGAATGGGGATTATTAAGACTTACAATCTTCTTGGAAAAGAGTCAAAGGAGTTAAGCAAAAACTTTCATAAAAGTTGTGCAACAAATATTGATTTTGAAGAAAATCATGCTCCATGGCAAAGAAGAATGGGAATTGCCTATGGAATCGGAACCATTGTTACTTTGATTTTTGGATATTACTTTTTTGAAAATGGTGTCATACCTTTAGGGTATTTTATTGGGGTATTGCTTTTTATCTTTAATCTTTACAATCCAATAAGAGTGCTGTATTCACAGATTGCAAGATTAACAGTAATGAATAGCTGTGTAGACCGTATGCATAAAGTATTTAAGGAAACGGAGCTTCCAGATTGCGGAACCAGACATCTTCCAAAAAATGAAGGGTATGCTGGAAATGAAATTGAATTTCACAATGTTGATTTTGCTTATGGAAAAAAACAAGTATTAAGCCAGATAGATTTTTGTGTGCCAAGAAATACAATGACTGCTTTAGTTGGTCCATCGGGTGGTGGAAAGAGTACAGTGGCAAGTTTAATTGCAAGATTCTGGGACGTTAAAAATGGAAATGTGAAGATTCGAGGTGTGGATATTCGAGATATTCCACTGGCTGAGTTAATGAACCAGATTAGTATGGTATTTCAAAGAGTATATTTGTTTGAAGATACCATATACAATAACATTAGCATTGGACGACCCAATGCAACCAAAGAAGAAGTGGTAGAGGCAGCCAAGAAAGCAAGGTGCTATGATTTTATTATGAATCTTCCAGAGGGATTCGAGACAATGATTGGAGAGGGCGGCTCATCTCTTTCTGGAGGAGAAAAGCAAAGAATCTCCATTGCCCGATGTATTCTAAAAGATGCACCAATTGTCATATTAGATGAGGCAACGGCAAGTGTGGATGTAGATAATGAAAGTTATATTCAGGAGGCAATTTCTGAACTTTGCAAAGGGAAAACCCTTCTTGTTATTGCACATCGGTTAAATACCATTACAAATGCTGACCATATTTTGGTCATAGAAAATGGTCAGATTGTACAGAGAGGAACCCATGAAGAACTGGCAAGGCAAAACGGAGTTTATCAGAACTTTGTGAACGCGCGGAAGAGTATGAAAGGGTGGAATTAAAGAGAGTCTATAAAAATAACAGTGCAGGAAAATGGCACTGTTATTTTTTTGGACTTGAGGTTAGGAAAGGTTATCTCATTGCGTTATGGTATGGGACAAACAGCCCTTTAATCGATAAGTTTTATCATAAAAAGAATAATTTGGGGATTAATAAAATTACTGTATTTTCATGGTATAAGGTACCTTATTCATGTTATAATAGTAAAAAGAATAGCTTTCCCAAATATGCACTTTCAGAATTAAATAAAAAATACAGTGTATCCGCGATTTGGAACTGTTACATGAGGCAGGGCGTGACCGGAGATTTTTCCTTCCAACATTTGTGTGCTATACATAGGCAGCTTTTTCAGGATATCTGTGCATGGGTCGGAACGGTTAGGACTGTAGATATCTCCAAAGGAACTATTTTTTGTCTGGTACAGTTTATTGAGGATCGGTTCGCATATTTGTACAGACGGTTAAAGAGAGATAATTTTTTTATGGAGATCTCAGATAAAGAGAAAATGAGTGTTCGATTGGCATATTATCTAGCAGAGATTAATATGATTCACTCATTCCGAGAGGGGAATGGAAGAAGTCTGGACACGAAACATAATAAAGAGAGGATTACCAATGGATTTTTTGAAATTAGAGAGAAACATCTATGATACGATTAAGGAAGAACAGATAAAGTTAGGATATCGAAAGGAAACAATCCAGTTGTATTATCCATTGGCCTCGCTGAACAGTTTTTTAGGAACCAATCTAGATGAATCACAGATATATCCTATTCTAAAACAGTTCTGCTCTTTGGAAGAAGAGAAGCTTGGAAAGATTGCGATATCAAATAATGGGAAACGCTTCTGCTTTCGATTTTCTCCAAAAGCATCAGAATATATTTATATGAATACACCGAAAGACGGCTTTTTGTATGACTTCATTCATACAATTTCCCAACATAATATCACGATGGAAGAGGTAATAGCACAATTTAAAAAATATTCTGATACTGTCCATGTGGAAAAAACATCACATGGAGAATTCGATTATTTGATTTATTTTGAAGATGGAATACCGGATGAATATAGATACTGCTTCACAGATGAGGGAAGTCATATTCATTATCATCGGTTTACAATGGATGACTATCGTGAACTGGGATTGGAAGGGGTGGCAATGAACATACAAAAGCCACTTGCCTGAAAAGCCAGGAACTATTGTTGGTATCCTTACGGATTTCTCTGATGAAGTGGCTCAAAAAGGAATTGATTTATTTTGAAGTTCCAAATTGTCGGAGCTTCTGGGTGATGGAACAGGAAACAAAAAAGCAATATTTTAAATATTGAAATTCAAGCATGGTAAAACTTGACAAAATATAGCGTGTTTTCAGAACTATTTCGTATGCGGATGGTGAGCTTTAGAGATAGGAGTCGAAAACAACATGGGGGCGGAATATGAAAAATGTCAAAAAGATAACAGCGATACTCTTTTGTATCTTAGTATTGGTGGGGACAGCCATACCTGTTTTTGCCGCACCGAAAACGACAAAAAAAACGATTCGCGTTGGCTGCGTTGATATTGACAGTTTTTTAGTGCTGAACAAGGATGGAACGGCCTCAGGGTATGGTGCGGAGTATCTGGGGGAATTGTCCAAGTACACTGGCTGGAATTATGAATATGTCAACGGTACCTGGAATGAATGTATGCAGTGGCTCAAGGAAGGTAAGATTGACCTGCTGTTTCCGGCAGAGTACAGCCCGCAACGCGCACAGGAATACAATTACAGCACCTTGGAATGCTTCATTGATTACGTTGCGTTTTTGACGCGTGCGGATGAGGAAAAGCTGTATTTCGAGGATTATGATTATTTTGACGGTCTTACCGTGGGTATGATCAAAGGAAATTTTTTGAATACAAAATTCGAAGAATTTGCTGCTCAAAAAGGCTTCCGTTATCAAACGAAATACTATTCCACATCGAGGGAACTGAATCAGGGACTGGAAGACAAAGAAGTAGACGCTATTGTGACCGGCAATATGAGCATTGCAGAGAAGCAAAAGCTGTTGGCGAAATTTGACTATATGCCCACTTATTTTATTACCCGCAAAAGTGATACGACGATACTGCCTGTGCTTAATAATGCCATGTATCAGATGAAACTGCAGACACCTAAATTTGCAATAAATTTAATGGAAAAGTATTATGGAGCCATGGAGCGGCAAATTCAGAGCTTTTCCAAGGAGGAAGCCCAGTTTATCGGACAGGCTGCGCCAGTCACGGTTGCCTGTGATGCCGATAATTATCCGTTTTCCTGGTACGATTCTAAAAGCAGTAGCTTTAAGGGAATCGATGTGGATCTTTTAAAGCGCATTTCCGAAATTAGCGGCTTGACCTTTGAAATAAAGAAGACGAACTCTTTTAAAGAGGCCTGGGAGCTGGCAAAGATAGGAAAGGTCGATTTGCTGACTGGGGTCTATGGGAATGATTCGATTTCCAAGCAATATCAGATGACATTCACAACCTCTTATATGAATGAATATCTGGTAGGCGTAGCTAAAAAGAACAGCATGATTACTTCCGGCATGAATGTTACTGCGGTACTGCCTTCCAATTTTGTCGGAAGCCAGGAGTATATGAAAACAGCGCATACAAACTGGAAATTTTTGACTGTGAAATCGGTGGAGGAAGGACTTGATCTGGTGGAAAGCGGTAGCGCGGATGTTATGTTTTTGAATTCCTATTTGATGCAGTCGGATAGTTTCTTGGATGACTATCCGGAGTTGGCAATTGCGTCCACCAACATGGAATCCATACCGATTTCCTTTGGAGTAGCAAAAGCGGCTGGAGGGGCAGGCCAGCAGGCGAAATCAGAGACATCTGCACAGATGCTCTATTCGGTCATAAACAAATCGCTGCTGCAGATAACTGAGGAGAATATTGACAAGTATATTGCCAATAATACCAATATGGAAGCCGCACCACTGTCGCTTGGCGGGCTACTGCGAAGATATCCGCTGTTTTTTGTGGGTTTGGCAACGCTGCTTATCTTCGTAATTGCGGTAGTGGTGTCTTTGCTATACGCTGCTAAAATTCGCTCAAAGAAAAATGAAGTATTGGCACAGAAGAACGAAGAATTGTGCGAGGCAGTAACTTTGGCGGAAAAGGCAAACGCAGCCAAATCGGAATTTCTCTCCCGCATGAGCCATGAGATTCGAACCCCGATGAATGCCATCATGGGTATCACCCAAATTCTCCTGATCACCCCGTCCACCTCACTGGAAAGCCGGGAGTATCTGACGAAAATGGATCATGCCTCGGAGCATTTGCTGACCTTGATCAACGACATTCTGGATATGGCCCGCATTGAGAGCCATAAGGTCATACTGGATCAGAAACCATGCACAATTGCAGAGTTTATTCCGATGGTGGATACCATTATCCGGCCGCTGGCAGAAGCGAAGGAGATTACCTATAACAGCAATGGGACGGATATTCCGTCGCAGGTATTTTTGATGGACAAGCTGCGGCTGCAGCAGATTTTTATCAATTTATTAAACAACGCCGTGAAATTTACAAATCGGGGAGGTCTGGTAGAATTTGGTGTTCGGAAATTATCCGAAGATGCAGACAAAGCTACGATTCTGTTTATGGTACGTGATAATGGAATTGGCATATCAGAAGAATTCCTGCCCAAAGTTTATGATGATTTTGAGCGTGAAGAGGTAGGGCAGACCAGTGAACATAGTGGAACCGGTCTTGGTCTTGCTATTGTAAAAAATCTGGTATCATTGATGCAGGGAACCATCTCCGTAAAGAGCAAGATTAGCGTAGGGACCGAATTCAGTGTGGTTTTGTGTCTTGACAAATGTGAGAAGCCTGCCGGACAGACAGAATCGGAAGCTATTGCACCCGAAATGTTGGGTATGGATTACCATTTTGAACATAAGCGCATACTGCTGGCAGAGGATCATCCGCTGAATGTGGAAATCGCTAAAAAGCTATTGGAAAATGTGGGAATACAGGTTGAGACCGCAGCCAATGGACAGCTGGCTGTAGAGCAATTTGAAAAATCACCTCTTTACTACTATGATATGGTCCTCATGGATATCCGCATGCCGGTCATGGATGGACACCAGGCGACAGAGCAGATCCGCAGACTGGATAGGGCAGATTCACAGCTGCCGATTATTGCCATGAGTGCGAATGCTTTTGCCGAGGATGTCAACGAATCACTCGCACATGGAATGAATGAGCATATGACAAAGCCGATTGCCGTCGCAGCTTTGTATGAAGTACTGCAGAAATATCTGGGATTTATTAAATGAATTCCAGTTTGATGAGATGATGTTATCTTAATCGAACAAAGAAAATTAGTAATTACGAGAACCAATCACAGAAATACAGAGGTAGGCGATGCTTTTATATAGCTTCTGGCGGATGCTGAAAGAATAAGTACAGGATCTACTGATTATTCGGAAGAAGATGTAAAGCGGATAATTGTTGCGTTGGAAAATACATACAAAGAACTAAAAAGGAATCCATCCATTGCTCAAAGTTTTGGGGATAGATGGGGATTTTGTAAAATTCATTTGTTTAGGTTACGGAGAAGTGTAGGGATTTAAAAAGTAAATTACAGAAATCATTGTTTTAATCATGAGGCAGGGAGAAATCCCTGCTTTTTATGATGTGAACGGTACATAATACACTGGTTTGTATGTCGTAGAAGCCAGTTTTTACAAGGGATTTTAGAGGTGTACTCCAGTTTATGGATGAGGCAACGGCAAGTGTGGATGTAGATAATGAAAGTTATATTCAGGAGGCGATTTCTGAACTTTGCAAAGGGAAAACCCTTCTTGTTATTGCACATCGGTTAAATACCATTACAAATGCTGACCATATTTTGGTCATAGAAAGTGGTCAGATTGTACAGAGAGGAACCTATAAAGAATTGGCAAGGCAGAATGGAGTTTATCAGAACTTTGTGAATGCGCGGAAGAGTATGAAAGGGTGGAATTAGAATACAAATAAATGAAAAAGGGAAGACTTATATTGAGAGAAAATGACACATGAATTATGAAAGGACGAAAAATGTTAGAAGAAACAGCTTTAATCCCGTTTTTTAAGAAATTTGATCAATATCCCTTTTCTGTAATTGTAAATAACAAAGAATATAAAATTGGAACAGGCAACAAAGAATTTACAATAAACTTTAAAAAGCCAATTCCTTTGACGTCCCTAATGACAAGTACATCCCTTGCCTTGGGAGAAGCGTATATGAATGGAGAGCTTGAAGTTGAGGGAAATTTGTATTATGCTCTAGATCATTTTCTAGGACAGATGGATAAGTTTTCTACCGATGAATCAGCACTTAAAAAGTTGATATTTTCATCCACAGCAAAGCAAAATCAGAAAAAGGAAGTACAGAGCCATTATGATATTGGAAATGATTTTTATAGGCTTTGGCTAGATAAAACTATGAGTTATTCCTGCGGATATTTTGTACATTCCAATGATACATTAGAACAGGCACAGATAAATAAAGTAGATTATATTCTTGAAAAACTATATTTGAAAAAAGGAATGAATTTGTTAGATATTGGCTGTGGATGGGGTTTCCTTTTACTTGAGGCAGCAAAAAAATATGGTGTACATGGGACGGGGATTACACTAAGCAAAGAACAATACAAAGAATTTAATCGAAAAATTAAAGAGGAACATTTAGAAGAGCTCCTCAGTGTAGAATTGATGGATTATCGAGACTTACCCAAATGCAGACAAAAGTTTGACCGTATTGTCAGTGTGGGAATGGTGGAGCATGTGGGCCGTGATAATTATCAGAATTTTATGGATTGTGGAAAAAAGGTATTAAAGCCAGGGGGACTATTTTTGCTCCACTTTATTAGTGGATTAAAAGAATATGCTGGAGACCCGTGGATTAAGAAATATATTTTCCCAGGGGGAACAATTCCAAGCCTTCGAGAAATACTTTCTTGTGCTGCCGAGGATGGTTTTCATACCATTGATGTAGAAGACTTACGGCTTCATTATAATCGAACCCTCCTTTGTTGGGAGGAAAACTTTAAGAATCATATAAGCGAGGTAAGGAATATGTTCGATGAAAGGTTTGTCCGTATGTGGGATTTGTATTTATCTGCGTGTGCGGCAACTTTTCACAATGGAATTATAGATCTCCATCAGATTCTATTTTCTCATGGAGCGAATAATCAACTGCCAGCAGTTAGATGGTATTAAGTTAAAGCAGAATAATTCTCAACAAGGGTAAAGTTAGTTGACACGAACCGATGTAAGGCATAAAATAACCATGTTATTTAATAACGTGGTTATTTTTTATGTATAAAAGGAGGTAAGGATGCGACTGGCAAATGAAAAGCTGGCTTTTGATATTTTAGAGGCTGGGAAGCAAGAGTTCCTATCCAAAGGATTTAAAGGGGCAAATTTAAGAAATATAGCAGCATCTCTGGGGGTTACAACGGGAGCTATCTATGGTTATTACACAGATAAAGAAGAACTTTTTTCAACACTGGTAGAAGAACCAGCCCGTATATTTACGGATAAATATAGAAAACTTCAAAAAGAGTTTTCTGAGTGTAAATTAGAAGAGCAGTTGTCAGAGCTTCCAGAGATATCTCAGGAAGGACATGACTGGATGATGGAACATATTTATAATCACTATGATGCATTTAAATTGATTATTTGTTGTTCCGCGGGAACAAAATATGAGCACTATTTGGAAACACTGGCGGAGATTGAGACTAATTCTGGACTTCTTTTAATGGAACGAATGGAAGAGGCAGGTATGAAGTTTCGTCATATTGATGAGGACATGGTGCATATGCTGTCAAGTGCGTTATTTAGTGGTGTTTTTGAAACAGTTCGCCGTGATATGCCACGGGAGAAGGCGTTAACTTATATGAATGGAATTAGAGAATTTTATTCCGCTGGATGGTTTCAAATTTTGGGGATATCCTAATATCCCTTTTTTTTTCGAGAAGTGGTTAGCTGAAACTAACTTGTAATTATAGTTATAAAAAAGGAGTGAAAAATTTTATGAAAGAAAAGAAGAAAGAGTCTCCATTTGCTTTGCTATGGGGCTGGGCAAAAGAATATCATGGTGGATTTTATAAGTCTATTTTTCTGGCAGTTTTAGGTGTGGCAGGAAGTATGACGGCATATTTTAGTATTGCAGCGATGATTCGTATCTTGCTTGCGGGTGGAGGATTTCAAGAGTGTATTAACTGGTGCTTGTTAATGTTTGGAGGGTATGTGGTAAAGTCTCTTTGCTCAGCGGCTTCCACAGCAATGTCTCATAGGGCAACGTACCATATGTTAAAGGATTTAAGAAAAATGCTTTTGGAGAAGTTGTCTAGAGTGCCTATGGGAACCATTATGGATACTCCATCTGGACAATATAAAACAACCATTGTAGACCGTGTAGAAGGAATGGAGCCCACTTTGGCACATTTGATTCCTGAGATGACATCTAATATGCTAGTTCCAATTTTTATTGCAGTTTATATTTTCTGTATTGATTGGAGAATGGGATTGGCATCTCTTGTAACGACTATAATCGGACTCATTGCTGCCTCTCAAAGTGGGAAAACCTATTCAGTAAAATGGGAGGGTGCAGTTGCTGTAGGTCGAAAAATGACCAATGCTATCGTGGAATATATTGGTGGAATTCAGATTGTAAAGGCATTTAGCCAGTCGGCAGGGTCTTATGGAAGATATGCAAATGCAGTGGAGGAAAATGCTTCTTATTATAAAAACTGGATGCAGGAAAATCAAAAGTTTATGTGCGTGATACAGACGGTTACTCCATCTGTTTTACTGGCGGTACTTCCAGTTGGTTTGATTCTTTGGCAACAAGGTAGTTTAAGTGCAGCTGATTTTACTACAGTGATTGTATTGTCATTGGGATTTACAGGTCCATTTCTTGCTGCCATGTCATTTGTAGATGAACTTGCCGTAGTGGGAACCAACGTAGGTGAGATTGCAGGAATTCTTGATGCCAATGAATTGGAACGACCAGAGGAACAGGTAAAAATAAAAAATCAGACAATTCAGATAAATCAGGTTTCTTTTACCTATGGAAATCAAGAGGAAAAGGTATTGTTTGATGTGAGTCTGGATATAAAACCAAAGACAGTAACGGCTTTAGTAGGACCTTCAGGGTCTGGAAAATCTACCATTGCAAAGCTAATTGCTGGCTTTTGGGATGTAAGCAGTGGTTCTATTTCCCTGGGAGGAATTGATATTCGAAAGATTCCGTTGGATCAGTTGAATCAGCACATTGCCTATGTTTCACAGGATAATTATTTGTTTGATCGTACGGTTCGTGACAATATTAGAATGGGACGTCTTGACGCATCTGATCAGGAGGTTGAAGCAGTGGCAAAAGCGGCTGGATGTGATGATTTTATTCGTGCATTGGATCAGGGGTATGACACAGTTTGCGGTTCTGGTAGGGGACATCTTTCTGGAGGTGAGAAACAAAGGATTTCTATTGCAAGAGCGATGTTAAAAAATGCACCTATTGTTATTTTGGATGAAGCTACAGCAAGTGTGGATCCAGAAAATGAAGCCGTCATTCAAAAAGCGATTCTTGCACTGACAAAAGGAAAAACCCTGATTGTTATTGCCCATCGTTTGTCTACCATTGCAGATGCAGACTGTATTATAGTGGTAAACAAAGGAAACATAGTGGCACAAGGAACACAGAAGGAACTTTTAGAAAATTGTCCATTGTATGCTCGTATGTGGCAGGCACATATTGGAACAAAAGATGTAATGTAGGAGGGATAGAAAATGTTTGGTGTATTAAGAAAGATTTTTAAGTTAGCAGGAAGTAAAAGAAATCTACTTACAAAAGCCATGGTGATTTCCTTTTGCGGAGCTATTTTTTCGGCAATGCAGTTTGGTGCATTGATGCTTACGTTAGATCAGGTACTTTCAGGACAAAAGGCAGCAATGATGCCGGTAATTACCATTTTGCTTATTTCCGTACTTGGAAAGATGATTTGTTTTTATTATTCTGTGAATGAAGAGACAGAAGTGGGATATTATATGGTTGCGGAAAAGAGGGTATATATTGGTAATAGACTACGTTATATTCCCATGGGATACTTTAATGACAACAGTCTGGGAAATATTACTGGAGTTGTTACGACGACTCTTTCCGATGTGGAAAACTCTGCATCTCGGTGTCTTGTTATGGTTGTTGGAGGATTTTTAAATACCTTTGCACTTTGCCTTGCTTTGACTGTATCAGATTGGCGTATGGGACTCATTGGTATTTGTGGAATTCTAGCTTATCTATGGGCCACAGAAATGTCTCAAAAAGCCACTTCAAAAACAGGACCAGAAAGACAGGTGGCACAGATTAATCTAATAGAAGCAGTGCTGGAATATATTCAGGGAATGAGTGTAGTAAAATCTTATGGACTTGAAAAGGATAATGACCAAAAGGCAGCAAGAACCATAGAAGAAAGCTGCAAAAAAACATTGTCTTTGGAATCATCCATTACACCATGGATGGCAGTACGTCAGCTGGTAATTCGATTGTTTTCTGTGATTTTAGTTTTGGGTGCTCTGATATTTTACAGTGAAGGAACCATGTCCTTAGCTCACTGTCTTCTTATGTTAATTGCGTCTTTTATTCTTTATGAAGAATTAGAAAGTGCAGGAAATATGTCTGATACCCTTCAGATGCTTGGAGCATCCATTGACAAAGCCAATTCCATCGATGACACCCCTATTATGGATATTGAGGGAAAGGAAATGAAACCAAAAAATACAGGAATTACATTTGAAAATGTTACATTTTCTTACGGAGATAGAAAGATTTTAGATAATATTAGTTTTACGATACCAGAGAAAACAACAACAGCTATAGTAGGTCCTTCTGGCGGTGGAAAAACAACACTTTGCAATCTAACTGCTAGATTCTGGGATGTAGAAAGTGGACGTATTTGTCTAGGAGACAGGAATATTACAGAATATAAACTAGATAGCCTTATGAAGAATATTTCCATGGTATTTCAGGATGTATATTTGTTTCAGGACACCATTGAAAATAATATTAAATTTGGAAAACCAGAGGCAACTCATGAACAAGTGGTAAAGGTGGCAAAAGCAGCCTGCTGCCATTCATTTATCATGGAACTGCCAAATGGATATGATACAGTAGTAGGAGAAGGAGGAGGAAGTCTTTCTGGTGGAGAAAAGCAGCGAATCTCTATAGCAAGAGCCATGTTAAAGGATGCACCTGTGATTATTTTAGATGAGGCAACTGCAAGTGTGGATCCAGAAAATGAAGGAGAACTTCAGGGAGCCATTGATGCACTAACTCATGATAAAACCATTATTATGATTGCACACAGATTAAAAACAGTTCGCAGTGCAGATCAGATTCTTGTACTTAGTGGAGGTCAGATTGTACAAAGAGGAACCCATGAAGAACTTGTGATGGAAGATGGAATATACGCCCGGTTTATTGGAGAGAGAAAAGAAGCCATTGGCTGGAAACTTATCCACGGCTAATTTTTCTGTATTCTAGAGGGAGAATTCCGTTGGATTCTCGGAATAGCTCAGCAAATCTTCCAGGGTTACTGTAACCTACAGCTTGTGATATTTGACCAATGGTAAGATTCGTGTAGGCAAGGAGCTGTTCTGCCTGACCGATTCGTGTCTCTTGAATATACTGGGAAATGGTTTTACCATAATATGCTTTAAAGGTTCTTTTAAGTTTTGTAGTTCCCATGCAGGCGATTTTGGACAGTTGCTCTATGGACAGTTTATCAGCGTAGTGATTTCCAATATAAGAAGTAATAACAGATAAAAGTTCTTTATCCGTATCTGAGATAGAGAGCTTTTTTTGTTCGTTGAGACGTCTGTGGTGCTCAAAAACAAGGGATAAAGCTTCAGTAGCCTTTGCATCATAGAACATAGATGCACAGAGACCAGTGCCTTGGTAATTCCAGACTTGGCTTAATAAATGTACCATTTCAGGAAAATCAGCAGTTTCATCAATACAGCGGAAAGCATCTTGGGGATTTTGGTAGGTTTCATGATATTGCTCAATCAAAAAAGCATCATAATATGCAGGACTGTATTCAATTCCAAGACACTTTATAGGAATATTTTTATGAATTAATGCTTTGTAAGACTTGTAGCCACCGAGAAAACTTTTTACAATGTGGCTGCTCATGCGGCGGTAAGGCATTAATTCTTCTCCAGAAATAGAAGTATAATAGGTGACACTTAAACATTCTGGAATGGACATATTTAAAACAACGTCTTCTTTAAAACTAAAATCATGTATCTTAATGTTATAATTTTTATCTGAGTTATAAAGCCAGAAATATCCCTCCCCAAGATCAGGGTGGATACGAAAACACTTCCCACCAGTGGGATATGTATTTGGAGATTCACAAGGGGAGAACGCATAATCATTCAAGGTAGGAAGATAAAAATCTTGAATCATATTTTTCATAAATGGATATCCTTCTTTCTTTTATATTTCTTTTCATTTTATCCTTAAAGCTATTAAAATGCAAATAAAATATACATATCAGACTTTAAGATATTCAAAAAAGACACAAAACCTGTGAAGGTATTGTAATCATTTTTCTTTCTATTTACCATAGGAACCGTAAAGAAAAGTAAAGAAAAAATGGAAAGGATATTTTTATGAAGAAAAAGAAAGAAAAACAAGGATTGTCTCTGCTAATGGAGTGGGCAGGGAATGAAAAGTATTACATGTATGCAGCCGTGGTTCTCACCTTGGTAATCAGTATGATGGCCATTGTTCCCTATTATGTGTTTTATAGGATGATGGATGGGTTGTAAAAGGAACATGTACAATGGAAAGGTCTGTTATGTATATTTGTATTGCTCTTGGAAGTATTTTAGTTCGGCATATTTTAATGCCAACAGCAAGTTTACTTTCTCATAAGGGAGCGTATCATACTCTCTATAAAGTGAGATGTATGGTAACAGAACATATGTCAAAGATTCCATTAGGAGCTCTCAATGCAAGAAGCAGTGGAGAAATCAAGACAGTCATGAATGAAAGTATTGAGAAATTGGAACTTTTTCTGGCACATAACTTAGTGGAACTGGTGCAATATTTATCTGGTCCTATTGTTATTTTTATTTATTTGTGTACAGTAAATGTTCCATTGGCTCTAATTAGCATTGTTCCCCTTGTATTCATTGCTTTCATTATGATTGTTATGTTTTCACGTATGGGAAAGTATATGGATCGAGTGAATACAACGGGAGCCGCTTTATCAGGAGCCATTATTGAATATATCAGTGGGATGCGTCTCATCAAAGCCTATCATATGGGAACAAAATCTTTTCATAAATATGCAAATGCCATTGAAGACAGCCATACACTATGGGGAGATATTTCTAGAGCAACAGGGTTCTTGTATGCATTTTATGTTGTATTGTTAGAGTGTAGTGTGGTATTTATAGTACCTCTGGGTGGATATTGGTTTTTAAAGGGTTCCATAGAAGCAAGTACACTGTTACTCTTTGCTTTTATTGGAACACAGTACCTTACAGATATTCGCCCACTTCAGGAAATGGCATCTAGTTTATCTTATGTTATCAACGGAGTAAATCAGGTAAAAGAAATTATGGATCTTCCAGTATTTACTGGAAGCAGGAGTTTTCCAGCAGAACATGATATTGAAGTTAGCCATGTAACATTTGCCTATGAAAAGGGGCAAGAGGTACTTTGTGACTGTAATCTTCATATTAGCCATGGGGAACAAATTGCTTTTGTAGGAGAATCAGGAGCAGGAAAATCAACCTTAGTAGAATTAATTGCCAGATTTTATGATGTGACAGATGGAATCATTAAAATTGGAGGAATTAATATCAAAGACATTTCCTATGAGGAATTGCTTCAAAATACTTCAATTGTATTTCAGCAGAGCTTTCTAACCAGTGGAAGTGTCTTTGAAAACATTGCCATGGGTATGGAAAATATCACATTAAAAGAAGTACGGGAAGCAGCCAAGGCGGCACAAATCGACGAATATATTATGGGGCTTCCAAAAGGATATGATACGAAAGTAGGAAGCTATGCAGGAAGATTTTCAGGTGGAGAGAAGCAGAGAATCTGTATTGCAAGAGCTATTTTGAAAAATGCACCTATTTTGATTCTAGATGAGGTAACGAGTGCAGCAGATCCAGAAAATCAGTTAGGAGTTGATGAGGCAATTTATAATCTCTGCAAAGGAAAAACTGTAATTATTGTGGCACATCGGTTGGGAATCGTACAGTCTTGTGATCGGATTGCACTCATCCGCAGCCATACTGTGGAACAAGTGGGAACCTGGGATGAGATGCTTAATTCCAACAGTTATTTTAAAAAAGCATGGAAAGATTATAACGAAGCAAGACAGATGAAATATAGTACAGGAGGTACGGGTTTATGAATAGAAAATTAAAGATATCAATTGTGGGAGTTTCCATAGAAGGACTATTAAGTCTTGGAAGTTTTGTGGTGCTATACGGACTATTACAGTTGATTTTTAAAGGAAATGTAGCATTTCGTGAAATTTTGATATTGACGGCAGCAGTTACAGCTTTGTTTGTAGTGAGATTAATCCTATATTCTGTTTCTTATGTAGGAAGTCAGATTGGTGGTTCAGATGTAAGCCGAAAAATAAGGATAGCCATGGGAGATAAAATGAAGCAGATCCCGGTACATCTATTTACTAAAAGTAAGACGGGTTTTTACATCAACGGGGCTTCTAGCGAAGTTGCAGACTATGAATTGATTCTGACACACAAGGTGGCTGATATTGCAAAACTCATCATCCTCATTGCGTTGTGCAATCTTTCGGCGCTGGTTATATTTTTACCTGAAGGAATTGTACTGTCTATTTCATCTTTACTCATTCTTCCTACATTATATTTGATTATTGGTATTGTGGAGCGAAATGGAATTCAAAAAAACCGAGCAAGGCAGGAAAATGTGAGCAACATCACAGAATATATTTCGGGAATGCAGACATTAAGAGCTTATGGAATGGGTGGAAAAAAGAATGAAACTTTGAGAAGTGCAATGAAAAATTATTCAGATATTAGTTATAATTATGAAAAAGCAGTGCAACCTATTGGAAATATTTATATGGGAATCAGCTGGCTAACACTTCCCATATCACTTTATTTTACAACCAATGCTTATCTTCAAGGAAGATTAGAACCTGTGATGATGATTTTAATGCTTATGATGCCTTTGTTTGTAACAAAAGTCAATTCAACCTTGATGATTGATTTGTTATCTTATAAAAATTTAATGTTATCCAAAGGAAACATTAAAAAAATAATGGAAGAAGAGACAGAAGAACAATTGCTTACATCCTATGAGCCAGAAAAGATGGATATTACATTGAAAGGGGTGGGATTTTCCTATGACGGAAAGGAGCAAGTGTTGAAAAATATATCCTTCCATATACCAGAGCATAGCTTTACCGCTATTGTTGGAGATTCTGGTTCTGGAAAGTCTACTATTTTAAATTTGATTTCTAAGTATTATCTGCCAAATCAAGGATCAATTCATATTGGAAATATAGACAGCAAGGAAGCAACGGCAGAGCAGGTGTTAGGTTTGATATCTGCGGTAGATCAAAATGTCTTTTTATTTAATGATACGGTTAGAAATAATATCCGTTATGCTAGAGAAGATGCTACAGATGAAGAAGTAGAAGAGGCATGCAAAATGGCAAATTGTGATGAATTTATAAAGCAGATGCCCCAAGGGTACGACACAGAGATTGGAGAAAACGGAAACCGATTGTCAGGAGGGGAAAGACAGCGATTGTCAGTTGCGAGAGCGTTGGTAAAAAATAGTCCTATTATTCTATTAGATGAGGCAACGGCATCTTTGGATATCGAAAATGAATTACTGGTAAAACAGGCAATTTCCAAACTGATTCAAACAGATAAAACAGTGATTATGGTGGCACATACTTTACCAATTGTTCGCCAAGCAGATCAGATTCTTGTGGTGCAAGATGGATGCATCAAAGAGCATGGAACCCATGAAGAATTATTAAAGGAGAAAGGAAAATATGCAATGATGTGGGAAGCAAGCCGGAAAATGTTGTATAATGTTAATTGAAAAAAATAGAATTCGACTCTACGCTCCGTAGATATAAGAAACTCTACGTTCTATATGTGTTTTTTGCGGGATTCATCTTTTACAATAAAGACAGAAAGGAGAAAAGAAACCAATGGATCAAATTAAAATTGGAAAATTTATAGCCAAATCACGAAAGTCAAGAAACTTTACCCAAAAACAGCTTGCTGAAACGCTTTCCATTAGTGATAAAACAATTTCCAAGTGGGAATGCGGAAAAGGACTTCCTGAAGTATCTCTTATGCTGCCATTGTGTGCGTCATTGGATATTACTGTCAATGATTTGCTTTCGGGTGAAAAGGTTTCCCTAACTGATTATCAAAGAAAGGCGGAGGGAAATATGATGAATCTAATGAAAGAAAACGAAGAAAATAGGAAAATATTTATATTGTCCATAATGGTTGGTGT
>JAQWFL010000006.1 GCA_028704435.1 Anaerostipes sp.
GATGAAGAAAGATTGTAAGAAGGGTGACATGTTAACATTAGACATGATTGACCTTGATAAGACAACTCTTATCTACAAGCTTCGTCAAGAACAAGATGCAATGTACGGAAAACATATTTTATAATTTAAATATTAAGCCGAAGTTATAGAAAATTTATAATAGACAAAATTTAGGAGGAATAAAATGTTAGTTACATTAAAAGAGGTTTTGGATCAAGCAAAAGTTGGAAAGAAAGCTGTTGGTGCCTTTAACGGAACAACGTTAGAAGCGATTCGTGGAATCATCCAAGCAGCAGAAGAAATGGATTGTCCAGTTATTTTACAACATGCACAAAGTCATGATGACTTGATTGATTTAGAGGAAATCGGACCAGTTATGGTGTACTATGCAAAACGTGCAAAGGTACCAGTGGCACTTCATTTAGATCATGGTGCAACTTTTGAAAGATGTGTACAGGCATTAAAAATTGGATTTACATCCGTTATGTACGATGCATCTGCAAAGAGTTTTGAAGATAATGTAAAAGAAACTTCTGAAGTTGTAAAAGTAGCTCATTCAGTGGGAGCAAGTGTTGAGGCTGAGCTAGGACATATTTTCACATCAAAAGTAGTTCAAGGAGAAGGAACAGGAGAAGGAGATAGCACAGATGATTATGAAAATCTTGATGATATCTACACAGATCCACAAGTAGCAAAAGAATTCGTTGAAAAAACTGGAGTTGACTGCTTGGCAGTTGCATTTGGAACAACTCATGGAGTTTATTTAACAGAACCAAAACTTGATCTTCCTAGAGTTGCTAGAATTCGTGATGCAGCAAATGTACCTCTAGTAATGCATGGTGGTTCCGGAGTATCTGATGATGATTATAAAGTAGCAATTGAAAATGGTATTTGTAAAGTTAATTACTATACATATATGAATACAGCTGGTGGAAAGGCATCAAAAGAATACTGGGCAGACGAAGAAAAACCATTATTCTATGATTCAATGTCATTGGCAGCTACAGAAGCAATTAAAGAAGATGTTAAAAAAGCAATCAAAGTATTCCAAAAGAAATAGATAGAATTTAGGAGGAAAGAAAAATGGCAGTATATAAAGAGCAAATTGATTTAAAATCTCATGGTAAAACACCGACATACTTAGATATTACACCTCAAGTTAGAGCAGCAATTGAAAACAGTGGAATTAAAGAAGGAATTTGTGCAGTTGTGACACCACATACTACATGTTCTATATTCTTTGAAGAATTCGTTCATGACTACAATGAAAATGGAGATGAATTTATCCAAGAAGATTTAAATAATGTTTTAGGAAAAATCATTCCAGATCAAACAGACTGGGGACAATATGTTTATCCTGGAGAAAAGCATTTTGAAGAAGTTGAATCTTGGCCAGATGCTGAAGTATATTTACCAGGTGGAGACAGAACACAATTATTTAATGCAGATGCTCATTTAAAATCTACAATTTTAGGTTCAAGTGAAACATTTGAAGTTGCAGATGGTAAGTTAGGTGTTGGTGTTACAGGATATGTTTACTTTGCTGATTTCGACCGCAGTCGTGGTCGTTCAAGAAGAGTTAAAGTAATCGTTATGGGAGAATAAGAAGGAGAATCGATATGGCAAAAGCAGAATCACCATTTTTAATTGTTAATCCAAAATCATATTTATATGGAGAAAAAAGTTTAGAATTAGCAAAAGCTGCAGATAAAGTAGCAGCTGATACAGAACTACAAATTTATTTTACTTGTCCTTATGCTGATATTCGTTTAATCAAAGAAAATACAAGCAATGTAATTGTATGTGCTCAATCTATGGATCCATTAACACCAGGAAGAGGAATGGGCCATGTACTTCCAGAATCATTGAAAGAAGCTGGAGCAGAAGCTGTATTTTTAAATCATGCTGAAAATACAAAATCAGTAACTGATCTTTATGCAACAATTCGTCGTGCAAAAGAATTAGATATGATTACAGTTGTATGTGCAGATTCTACTGCAGAAGCAAAAGCGGTAGCATGTATGGATGCTGATATTGTATTAGCTGAACCAACAGATTTGATTGGTACAGGTCAAGTTGCAGATGATTCTTACACAGTTGAAACTGTTAAGAACTTACATGAAGTAAATCCTAATATATTGGTTATGATTGCTTCTGGAGTAAGTACAGCAGATGATTGTTACAATGTAGTGAAATTAGGAGCTGATGGAACTGGAGCTACTTCAGGGATTCTAAACGCACCATCACCAGCAGAACGTGTACGTGAAATGGCAGAAGCCATTATAAAAGCAAAAAACGAAAAGTAAGTCATCCAAATTTATAATTTATAAATGATAAATGGCACTCACAAATGCGTGGGTGCTATTTCCTTTACAAAATGAATTACTTCTATATAATAAGGAAGGAAAATGAAATGAGAATTACATCTATGTGTATGTCTTGTCTATTGTCAAAACAAGAAAAACTAATTCGAGATTACGAAGATGAAGATAAAAAAGATAAATATTTGCGTCAAGTTATGAAATTAATGATAGATGATTCCCTTCAATTATCTGCACCAGAATGCCTTGAACTTGTAGATCGGCTTCATGAGGAGTATTTCGGGAAATTAGAATCCAATTGGGAAACTAGAAGAAAATACAATGAGCAGGTGATGGGAAAGGTATCATATGTAAGTCAGGTGGTTGAAGAGGCAAAAGATCCACTGGCAGCTGCGATAAAGGCAGCCAGAGCTGGAAATTATATTGACAGTATGGCACTTCCTGTGATTGATAAGAATCAATTTGAGTCTCTTCTATATAAAATAGAAGAAGAACAACTAGAGGAACAAGTCTATGAAAGTTTTAAAGAAGATTTAAAGATGGCAAAAAGTCTGGTTTATATTACAGATAATTGTGGGGAGATTGTTTTTGATAAAGTATGTTTAGACGAAATTAGTAAGCTATACCCTGATTTAAAAATAACTGTTTTGGTCCGTGGAGGTGAAGTTATAAATGATGCAACCATGGAGGATGCAAGACAGATAGGAATGACAGAAGACTATGAGGTCATGGGAAATGGAACTCGAATTCCGGGAACGTCTCTTAGAAAAATATCATATGAAGCCAAAGAGTTATTAGAGACAGCAGATGTTATTGTATCCAAGGGGCAGGGGAATCATGAAAGCTTATCTGGCTGTGGGCTAAATATCTATTACCTTCTTCTGTGTAAATGTAGTTTATATACAAAGAAGTTTGGTGTAAAACAGCTTTCTGGAATTTTTGTAAAGGAATGTCCATAGAGTGGTGAAATTAGGGAGATAGAATTGCTTTAAAGATTATTTTGTAAAATAGTTCAAAAAAGACTTGCATTTTTCACCTAAATATTATACAATAAATTCGTTGTGACCTTGATAGCGTTGAAACGTGAGGTTGCTGTAGAAGAACAATAGTTCATTTACAGGTTTTCCGCGGAGCGAATGTCAAGTTTTGAAAACTGGCGACAAGTCACTGTACAGAATATTACAATCTGATGACAATCTACTAGAACAAACCTGTGTAGCAGTTTTGGTAGAAGGAAACCGTTAGAGACGCAGTGTGTATCATAGATGAAACACACGGAGGAGTGTACAGTCACCACTTGTCGTACTACAAACAATTATAGTGCGAAAAGGAGGCGGCTTTTTTTATGGCAGCAAGTCAAGTAATGAGAATTACACTAAAGGCGTATGATCATCAATTAATCGATGCATCAGCAAAGAGTATCATCGAAACAGTAAAGAAAACAGGATCTAAGGTAAGTGGACCAGTTCCAATGCCTACAAAGAAGGAAGTAATAACAATCCTTCGTGCAGTACACAAGTACAAAGATTCTAGAGAGCAGTTCGAGCAAAGAACTCACAAAAGATTAATCGACATCATTACACCAACACAAAAAACAGTTGATGCTTTATCTAAATTAGAAGTACCAGCTGGTGTTTACATCGACATTAAGATGAAAACAAAATAAGTTATTATCCCGTAGGGTTATAAGTAAAAGGAATCCCCTAAGCTTGTAGCGTCTAGGATGATTACAACGCGTAACACGTTATAATCCGCTGTAGATTAAATAGGAGGAACATTTAAAATGAAGAAAGCGATTTTAACAACAAAAGTCGGAATGACTCAAATTTTTAGCGAAGATGGAGTTTTAATTCCAGTTACTGTATTACAGGCAGGACCATGTGTCGTAACTCAAGTTAAGACAATGGACAATGATGGATATAGTGCAGTTCAAGTAGGATATGTTGACAAGAAAGAAAAAGCAACTATCAAACCTGAAAAAGGACACTTTGACAAAGCAGGAGTAGCTCCTAAGAGATTTGTTAGAGAATTTAAGTTTGAGAATGCTGAAGAATATACAGTTGGTCAAGAGATCAAAGCTGATATCTTTGAAGCAGGAGATAAAATTGATGTAACAGCTACATCAAAGGGTAAAGGATATGCAGGTGGTATTAAACGCCACGGTTTAAGTACAGGTCCTAAGACTCATGGTTCTAAGTTCCATCGTCATGCTGGTTCAAATGGTATGGCATCTGATCCAGGAAAAGTTATGAAGGGTAAGAAAATGCCAGGACATATGGGTTCTGAAAGAGTTACAATTCAAAACTTAGAAGTAGTAAAAGTTGACGTAGACAACAATGTTATTTTAGTAAAAGGTGCTGTACCAGGACCTAAGAAATCTTTAGTAACATTAAAAGAATCAGTAAAGGCGTAAGCCCTTAAGGAAGGAGGACATACAGATGGCAACAGTATCTGTGTTAAACATGGAAGGAAAAGAAGTTGAGAAATTAGATCTTAACGATAACATCTTCGGTGTTGAAATAAATGAACATTTGGTGCATTTGGCAGTAGTAAGCCAATTAGCAAATAACCGTCAAGGAACTCAAAAAGCGAAAACTCGTTCAGAAGTTCGTGGTGGTGGAAGAAAGCCTTGGAGACAAAAAGGAACAGGACATGCAAGACAAGGTTCTATCAGAGCTCCACAATGGGCAGGCGGAGGAGTTGTATTTGCTCCAAATCCTAGAGATTACACAAAAAAATTAAACAAAAAAGAGAGAAGATTAGCTCTTAAATCTGCATTAACATCTAGAGTACAAGCTGATAAGTTTATCGTAATCGACGAATTTAAGTTTGATGATGTTAAGACAAAGAATGTAAAAGCTATGTTAAACAGCTTAAATGTAAAGAAAGCATTAGTTGTTATGGGAGATAAGAATAACAACTTAATTCTTGGAGCAAAGAACATTCCTGGAATCAAGACATCTCTTACAAGCACAATTAATGTATATGACATCATGAAATATGACACTGTAGTCGTATCTAAAGATGCAGTAGCAAATATTGAGGAGGTGTACGCATAATGGCAAACATTAAATATTATGACGTTATCTTGAAACCAGTTGTAACAGAAAAAAGTATGAATGCAATGGCAGAAAAGAAGTACACTTTTCTAGTGCATACAGATGCAACTAAAGTTCAAATTAAAGAAGCAGTTGAAAAAATGTTCGAAGGAACAAAAGTTAAAAAAGTAAACACCATGAACAACTTAGGAAAAACTAAGAGACGTGGAATGACTTTTGGAAAAACTGCAAAGACGAAGAAGGCAATTGTTCAATTAACAGAGGACAGTGCTGATATCGAAATCTTCGAAGGACTATAGGCAATAGCCGTTCCAAACGAAGAACTTAGAAACTTATACGCAACGAAAGCGTGATAAAAAATAGATATTTGAAAGGAGATCAACATGGGAATCAAATCATATAACCCATATACACCTTCTAGAAGACATATGACTGGATTAGACTTTGATGAAATTACAAAGTCTACACCTGAAAAAGCGTTAGTAACTTCTTTAAAGAAGACAGCTGGACGTAATAACCAAGGTAAGATTACAGTAAGACACCGCGGTGGCGGAGCTAGAAGAAAATATAGAATTATTGACTTTAAGAGAAGAAAAGATGGTGTTCCAGCAACAGTAACAGCTATCGAATACGATCCAAACAGAACAGCAAACATCGCATTATTAACATATGCAGATGGTGAAAAAGCTTATATTATTGCACCTAACAAATTAGCTGTTGGTACTACTCTTATGAATGGTCCAGAAGCTGAAATCAAAGTAGGAAACTGCTTACCACTAGCAAACATTCCAATTGGTACAGAAATTCACAACATTGAAATGTATCCTGGAAAAGGAGCTCAATTAGTTCGTGCAGCAGGAAACTCAGCTCAATTAATGGCGAAAGAAGGAAAAAATGCAACACTTCGTTTACCATCAGGAGAAATGAGAATGGTTCCAGTTATCTGTAGAGCTACAATCGGTCAAGTTGGAAATATCGAACATGATCTAGTAAACGTAGGTAAAGCAGGACGTAAACGTCACATGGGATTCCGCCCAACAGTTCGTGGTTCTGTTATGAACCCTAATGACCATCCACACGGTGGTGGTGAAGGTAAGACAGGAATTGGTCGTCCAGGTCCATGTACACCTTGGGGTAAACCAGCACTTGGTTTAAAAACCCGTAAGAAACATAAACAATCTAACAAGATGATTATTAGAAGAAGAGACGGTAAAAACGTTAAATAGTATAAGGAGGTAACTTATGGCTCGCTCACTTAAAAAAGGACCATTTGCAGATGCAAGTTTACTTAAAAAAGTTGATGCTATGAACGAAGCTGGAGACAAAACAGTTATTAAAACTTGGTCTCGTCGTTCCACAATTTTCCCATCATTCGTTGGACATACAATGGCTGTCCATGATGGAAGAAAACATGTGCCAGTATATATCACAGAAGACATGGTAGGACACAAGCTTGGAGAGTTTGTTGCTACAAGAACATTCCGTGGACATACTAAATCAGAAAAGAAATCAGGAATTAATTAATAGATAGACGAATGGAAGGAGGTTCCACATTCATGGCTAAGAAATATAGCAGATCTCAGTATAAAAAGCAAAGAAATGCACAAAAAGATACGAGACCAAAAGCAACATTATCACATGCAAGAGTATCAGTTACAAAGGCATGTTTCGTATTAGATGCGATTAGAGGAAAGGGTGTTCAAGAAGCACTTGGTATCTTAATCTACAATCCTAGATATGCATCTAGTTTAATTGAAAAGTTATTAAAGTCTGCAATTGCCAATGCAGAAAACAATAACGGAATGGATCCAGAAAACCTTTACATTGCAGAATGTTATGCAAATAAAGGACCAACTATGAAAAGAGTTAAACCTAGAGCACAAGGAAGAGCTTATAGAATCGAACATAGAATGAGCCACATCACTTTAGTGCTTGATGAAAGATAGAAGGAGGAAATAATGGGACAAAAAGTTAACCCTCATGGTCTAAGAGTCGGAGTCATCAAAGACTGGGACTCAAGATGGTATGCAGAAGAAGATTTTGCAGACAATCTAGTTGAAGATGATAAGATCAGAAAATATGTAAAAAAGAAATTATATAATGCTGGAATTTCTAGCATCGAAATCGAAAGAGCTTCTGATAGATTAAAATTGATTGTTCACACAGCAAAACCTGGAGTTGTTATTGGTAAAGCTGGATCAGCAATTGAAGAACTTAAAAAAGAAATCCAAAAGATGACTGATAAAAAAGTTCTTATTGATGTAAAAGAAGTTAAAAGACCAGACAAAGATGCACAATTAGTTGCAGAAAACATTGCACAGCAGTTAGAAAATCGTATCGCTTTTAGAAGAGCTATGAAGTCTTGCATGCAGCGTACAATGAGAACTGGTGCATTAGGAATTAAGACATGTGTATCAGGACGTTTAGGTGGTGCTGATATGGCTCGTACAGAATTCTATAGTGAAGGAACAATTCCTCTACAAACACTTCGTGCAGATATTGATTACGGATTTGCAGAAGCAGACACAACTTATGGAAAAGTTGGTGTTAAAACATGGATTTATCATGGTGAAGTACTTCCAACTAAGAATAAGGAAGGGGGAGCTAAATAATGTTAATGCCAAAAAGAGTTAAACGTCGTAAGCAGTTCCGCGGATCTATGCGTGGAAAAGCCCTTCGTGGAAATAAAGTCACTTATGGTGATTACGGACTAGTAGCAATGGAACCAGCTTGGATTCGTTCAAATCAAATCGAAGCAGCCCGTGTAGCTATGACTCGTTACATCAAACGTGGTGGTAAAGTATGGATTAAGATTTTCCCAGACAAGCCAGTTACAGCACAACCTGCTGAAACTCGAATGGGTAAAGGAAAAGGTAGTTTAGAGTATTGGGTAGCAGTTGTTAAGCCAGGACGTGTAATGTTCGAAATTTCAGGAGTAGAAGAAAGTCTTGCTCGTGAAGCGTTACGTCTTGCAATGCACAAGTTACCAGTGAAATGTAAAATTGTTTCTCGTGAAGCTTTAGAAGGCGGTGACAACAGTGAAAACTAAAGAATTTGTAAATGAATTAAATAACAAGTCAGTTGACGAATTGAACAATGAGCTAGTAGCTGCGAAAAAGGAATTATTCAACTTAAGATTCCAAAATGCAACAAACCAACTTGAAAATACAAGCAGAATCAAAGAAGTTAGAAGAAACATTGCTCGTATTCAAGGAGCTATTACAGGAAAAGCTAACGCTTAAGTAGATTCGAAAGGAGGAATTTGTTGTGGAAAGAAATATGAGAAAAACCCGTATTGGGAAAGTCGTAAGTGACAAGATGGATAAGACAATCGTAGTTGCAATCGAAGATAATGTAAAACATCCTTTATATAAGAAAATCATCAAGAAAACTTATAAATTAAAAGCTCATGATGAAAATAATGATTGTAACATTGGAGATAGAGTAAAAGTTATGGAAACAAGACCATTATCTAAGGATAAGAGATGGAGACTTGTAGAAGTAATCGAAAGAGCAAAATAGAATTTTGTTCATAGGAAAGGAGAAATAAGCATGATTCAACAAGAGTCAAGACTTAAGGTAGCCGATAATACTGGAGCTAAAGAAATCCTTTGCATCAGAGTATTAGGTGGTTCTACAAGAAGATATGCTAACATCGGTGATGTTATTGTTGCTACTGTCAAAGATGCAACACCAGGTGGCGTTGTAAAAAAAGGTGATGTAGTAAGAGCCGTTGTTGTTCGTACAAAAAAAGGTGCTCGTCGTAAAGATGGATCTTATATCAGATTCGATGAAAATGCTGCAGTTATCATTAAAGAAGATATGAACCCAACTGGAACTCGTATCTTTGGACCAGTGGCAAGAGAGCTAAGAGATAAGAAGTTCATGAGAATTGTTTCATTAGCACCAGAAGTATTATAAGGAGGAAACACTGTGTCAGCAATCAAAATTAAAAAAGGCGATTTAGTTAAAGTTATCGCTGGAAAAGATAAAGACAAAGAAGGTAAAGTAATTGCTGTTGACCAAAAGAAAGGTGCTGTTAAAGTTGAAGGCGCTAACATGGTAACAAAGCATACAAAGCCAAGTGCTGCAAACCAACAGGGTGGAATCGTAACAGAAGAAGGATTCTTAGATGTTTCTAATGTTATGTATGTACACAATGGTCAACCAACAAAGCTTGGTTACACCATTAATGATGGTAAAAAAGTACGTGTTGCTAAGAAAACCGGAGAGGTTATTGATTAATTACGGAAAGGAGGTTCAATCAGTTGAGTAGATTAAGAGAACAATATAGCGCAGATATTAAAGACGCTATGATGAAGAAATTTGAATATAATAATATTATGCAAGTACCAAAACTTGAGAAAATCGTTATCAATATGGGTGTTGGGGAAGCAAAAGAAAATAAAAAGCTTTTAGATGCTGCTGTTGCAGATCTTGAAAAGATTTCAGGACAAAAGGCTGTTGTAACAAAGGCTAGAAAGTCAGTTGCGAACTTTAAGTTAAGAGAAGGAATGCCAATTGGATGTAAAGTAACTTTAAGAGGCGAAAGAATGTATGAATTTGCTGATCGTCTTATCAACCTTGCATTACCTCGTGTACGTGACTTTAGAGGAGTTAGTCAAAACTCTTTTGATGGTAGAGGTAACTATGCGTTAGGTATTAAAGAGCAATTAATTTTCCCAGAAATCGAATACGATAAAGTAGATAAGGTAAGAGGTATGGATGTAATTTTTGTAACTACAGCTCATACAGATGAAGAAGCTCGTGAATTACTTACTTTATTCGGTATGCCATTTAAGAAATAGATAGGAGGGTCCCCATGGCTAAGAAGTCAATGGTAGTTAAACAACAAAGAAAACAAAAGTTTTCAACAAGAGAATATAGTCGTTGTAGAATCTGTGGACGTCCACATGGTTATTTGAAAAAGTATGGTATTTGCAGAATTTGTTTCCGTGAATTAGCATACAAAGGACAAATTCCAGGTGTTAAAAAGGCAAGCTGGTAGAAAGGAAGGAGGAACTAATAATGACAATGAGCGATCCTATTGCAGATATGCTTACAAGAATTCGTAATGCTAACACTGCAAAACATGATACAGTAGAAATTCCTGCTTCTAAGATGAAGACAGCGATTGCACAAATCCTATTAAATGAAGGGTTTATCGCAGCTTATGAAATCAAAGAAGAGGATTCATATAAGAATATCGTGATCACATTAAAATATGGTCAAACAAAGAATGAAAAAATCATCACTGGTCTTAAGAGAATTTCTAAGCCAGGATTAAGAGTATATGCAAACTCAACTGATCTTCCTAAAGTATTAGGTGGATTAGGAATTGCGATTATTTCAACAAACAAAGGTGTAATCACAGACAAAGAAGCTAGAAAACAAAACGTTGGTGGAGAAGTTTTAGCATTTGTTTGGTAGGCATTGAGCACTTAGTGAAGGCGAGCGTTAGTGCAGCCTGAACTTAGTGCAAAAGTCGTTACCGAGACTCAGCCAAAGCATTGCTTGAGCGCTTAGTCCAGTGTAACTACCTTGTTCATTTCATATGAGTGGATGAACATTGAACACCACATTATAAAATTTTTCTGAAAACAGAAAGAGCTTAGCTCTTTCCGACAATTTAAGGAGGTAACCTATGTCTCGTATAGGTAGATTGCCAATTGAAATCCCTGCAGGTGTAGAGATTAAAATTGAAGAAGGAAACAAAGTGACTGTAAAAGGTCCTAAAGGAACATTAGAAAAATGTTTACCAGTAGAAATGACAATTAAACAAGAAGGAACAGAACTTATTGTTACAAGACCAAATGATCTTAAGAAAATGAAGTCTTTACATGGTTTAACAAGATCTCTTCTTGCTAACATGGTAACAGGAGTAACTGAGGGATACCAAAAAACTCTTGAAATCAACGGTGTTGGTTACAGAGCATCTAAAAAAGGAAAAGAAATTTCTTTCAACCTTGGATTCTCACATCCAGTTTCAATGACAGATCCAGAAGGAATTGAGACTGAGATGGATGGTCAAAATATTATCCATGTGAAAGGTATCGATAAAGAAAAAGTTGGACAATACGCAGCTGAAATCAGAGATTTAAGAAGACCAGAACCTTACAAAGGTAAAGGTATTAAGTATGCTGATGAAGTTATTAGACGTAAAGTTGGAAAAACTGGTGCAAAATAAAGGAGTGATATAGGATGATTAAGAAACAATCAAGAAGTAAAATTCGTGCAAAAAAACATTTAAAGCTTCGTAATCGCATTAGTGGAACAGCAGAACAACCACGTTTAAGCGTATTTAGAAGTAACGATCATATGTATGCTCAAATCATTGACGACACAGTTGGAAATACTTTGGTATCAGCATCAACTCTTCAAAAGGACATCAAGGCTGATTTAGAAAAGACAAATGATGTTGCAGCAGCAGCTCATTTAGGAAAAGTTATTGCAGAACGTGCATTAGCAAAAGGTATTTCAACCGTAGTTTTTGATAGAGGCGGATTTATTTATCAAGGAAAAATTAAAGCATTAGCAGACGCAGCTCGTGAAGCTGGTCTACAATTCTAATAGGAGGAAATGAAATGAAGCATACACTAATCGACGCTAGTCAATTAGAACTAGAAGACAAAGTAGTATCGATCAAACGTGTTACTAAGGTTGTAAAAGGCGGACGTAATATGAGATTCGCAGCACTTGTTGTTGTCGGAGACAAAAATGGACACGTTGGTGCTGGATTAGGTAAAGCAATGGAAATTCCTGAAGCAATTCGTAAAGGAAGAGAAGCTGCAACTAAGAATTTAGTTACAGTACCAATCGATGCAAAAGGAAGTACACCTCATGACTTTACAGGAAACTTTGGTGGAGCATCTGTATTATTAAAGACATCTCCAGAAGGTACTGGAATTATCGCCGGTGGACCTTCACGTGACGTTCTTGAGTTAGCAGGATATAAAAATATCCGTTCAAAATCTTTAGGTTCAAACAACAAACAAAACGTTGTTCTTGCAACTATTGAAGGTTTAAAGAACTTGAAGACTCCAGAAGATGTAGCAAAACTTCGCGGAAAATCTGTTGAAGAGCTATTAGGTTAGGAGGAAGTATAAAATGGCAGATAAATTAAAAATCACATTAGTAAAATCTACAATTGGTGCCATCCCTAAACATAAGAAGACAATTGAAGCATTAGGTCTTAAGAAAATGCATAAGACTGTTGAAATGCCAGATAACGCTTCTGTTAGAGGAATGATTCATCAAGTACAACATTTAGTAAAAGTAGAAGAAATATAATATAGATGAAGGAGGTGCCACAGATGGAATTATCAAACTTAAGTCCAGCAGAAGGATCTAAGCATAGCGACAACTTTAGAAAAGGTCGTGGACATGGATCAGGAAATGGAAAAACTGCAGGTAGAGGACATAAAGGGCAAAAAGCTCGTTCTGGAGGAGGAGTTCGTCCAGGATTTGAAGGTGGACAAATGCCTTTATACAGACGTATTCCAAAAAGAGGATTTACATGTAGAAACTCTAAAGAAATCATTGGAATCAACGTTTCAGTATTAGATAGATTTGAAGATGGAGCAGAAGTATCAGTTGCTACATTAATTGAAACTGGAGTAGTATCTAATCCACGTGACGGAATCAAAATCTTAGGAAATGGAGAATTAACTAAGAAGCTTACAGTAAAAGCAAATGCATTTAGTGCAAGTGCAAAAGAAAAAATTGAAGCTCTTGGTGGAAAAGCTGAGGTGATTTAAATGTCAAATGCATTTACAGATGCGTTGCATAATAAACAACTGATTAAAAAATTGCTATTTACGTTATTTGTATTAGTTGTTGTTCGCTTTGGTGCTCAATTACCAATTCCGGGAATTGATTCAGCTCAAATTACAGCATATTTAAAGAGTGCATTAGGAGATTCATTTAATCTCCTTAACTCTTTTACTGGTGGATCATTCATGCAAATGTCAGTATTTGCATTGAGTGTAACACCTTACATTACATCTTCTATTATTATGCAGTTGATGACAATTGCAATTCCTGCTCTTGAAGAATTACAAAAAGACGGGGAAGATGGAAGAAAAAAGATTGCAAAAATTACAAGATATGTCACAGTTGTACTTGCTATTGTTGAAGGTGCAGGAATGACAATCGGATTTAACAATCAAGGAATATTAGGAACTGGAAATACGAACTTTACAATGTTCACTATGATTATTGCTTTGACTGCAGGTGCCGTATTGGTTATGTGGTTAGGAGAAAGAATTACAGAGAGTGGAGTTGGAAATGGAATTTCTATTATTTTGTTAATTAACATTGTTTCAGGAATGCCAAGTGATTTTGCTACATTGTATAATCAGTTTATGAAGGGAAAGCAAATTGGCCCAGCATTGATTGCAGGATGCGTAATCGCAGCTGTAGTTTTAGCGCTTGTTATATTTGTAATTATTCTTTCAGATGCTGAAAGACATATTCCAATCCAATATTCAAAGAAAGTACAGGGAAGAAAAATGGTTGGAGGACAATCATCACATATTCCTTTAAAAGTTAATACAGCAGGTGTTATCCCAATTATCTTCGCATCATCTATTATGCAATTTCCGTTGATTATTCAACAATTGTTTAAATATGATAGTAATGGAATTGGTGGAAAAATACTTTCAACCTTAAATAGTTCTTCTTGGTTTGATGTAAATCATCCAAAGAGATCAATTGGTTTATTGCTGTATGTTATTTTAGTTATTTTGTTTGCATATTTCTATACATCGATTACTTTTAATCCACTGGAAATATCAAATAATATGAAAAAACAAGGTGGATTCATTCCAGGAATCCGTCCAGGAAAGCCGACAGTTGATTATTTAAATAAAATTTTGAAATATATTATATTTATAGGCGCAGCTGGATTGACAGTTGTTGCGGTTATCCCATATTTCTTTAATGGAGTATTTGGAGCATCTGTTTCTTTTGGTGGAACATCTATTATTATCGTTGTAGGTGTTATTCTAGAAACAATTAAGCAGATTAAATCACAACTGTTAGTACAAAGTTATTCTGGTTTTTTAAATGACTAATAAAAAAACAAGCTGTAGCTATAAACTACAGCTTGTTTTTATTACACAATTAAAGGCATTTCAGTGATATAATGTATGTATATGTAAACGATTCATTTGACGAAGAGGAGGAATTACTATGAAGATTATTATGTTAGGTGCTCCAGGTGCGGGCAAAGGAACTCAGGCAAAGCAAATTGCAGAGCAATACAATATTCCACATATTTCTACAGGAGATATTTTCCGTGAGAATATTAAGAACGGTACTCCATTAGGTGCAAAGGCAAAAGAATATATGGATCAAGGATTATTAGTACCTGATGAACTAGTTTGTGACTTAGTTGTTGACAGAATTGAAAAAGATGATTGTAGCAAAGGTTTTATTCTAGATGGTTTTCCAAGAACAATTCCCCAAGCAGATGCATTAGATACGGCATTAAAAGAGAAGAACAAACAGATCGATTATGCACTTGATATTGAAGTACCAGATGAGAACATTGTAAACCGTATGGCTGGAAGACGTTCTTGTAAAGAATGTGGAGCTATTTTCCATTTACAGTACAATCCTCCAAAGGAAGAAAACAAGTGTGATGCATGTCAGGGAGAGCTAGTCTTAAGAGATGACGATAAAGCAGAGACAGTAAAGAAAAGATTAGACGTATATCATGAGCAGACAGCTCCACTTATTTCTCACTATGAAAAAGCTGGAGTGTTACATGAGATTGATGGAACTGTAGATATTACAGTTGTATTTGAAGAAATTAAGAAAATCTTAGGGGCATAGAAATGGCAGTTACAATAAAGTCAAATCGTGAGATTTTATTAATGAAGGAAGCTGGGAAAATCTTAGAAGATGTACACAATCAATTAGAAGATTTTATAAAGCCTGGGATTTCTACATTAGAAATTGACCAGTTTGGAGAAAAAGCAATTCGAGATTATGGATGTATTCCTTCTTTTCTTAATTACAATGGATATCCGGCGTCAATTTGTGTATCAGTCAATGAGGAAGTCGTTCATGGAATTCCAAAAAAGGATAGAATTATTAAATCCGGTGACATTGTAAGCCTGGATGCTGGGGTTATTTATCAAGGGTATCATTCGGATGCGGCAAGAACCTATGGTGTGGGAAGTACCACACCAGAGGCTGACCGGTTGATACAAGTTACAAAGGAAAGTTTCTTTGAAGGGATAAAGGCTGCAAAACCAGGGAATCATTTATTTGATATCTCTTATGGAATTCAGACTTATATAGAAGAAAATGGTTTTTCAGTTGTTCGCGACTTAGTAGGTCATGGAATCGGAACTCATTTACATGAGGATCCTCAGATTCCAAACTTTAAGATGAAGCGTAAGGGAATTAAACTTTGTGCAGGAATGACACTGGCAATTGAACCTATGGTAAATGCAGGAGCATATGATGTAGAGTGGCTGGATGATGACTGGACTGTAGTTACTGCAGATGGAAGTTTATCAGCTCATTATGAGAATACAATATTGATTACAGAAACAGGATATGAAATCCTATCATTATCTATTTAAGAAAAGGAGAAAGAAATGGCAAAATCAGAAGCAATTGAAATTGAGGGAGTTGTATTAGAGAAGTTACCTAATGCGATGTTTAAAGTAGAAATCGAAGGTGGACACGTAGTGTTAGCTCATATTAGTGGAAAGCTAAGAATGAATTATATTAAAATCCTTCCAGGAGACAAAGTAACATTAGCATTATCTCCATATGATTTAACAAAAGGACGTATTATTTGGCGTGACAAATAAATAAAAAAGTTCTTGATTATTAGAAAGTATGATGGTACAATGGTATACGAACGTTTTATGAAAGGAGAAATTCAATGAAAGTTAGAGCTTCAGTAAAACCAATGTGCGAAAAGTGCAAGGTTATTAAGAGAAAGGGATCTGTCAGAGTAATCTGTGAGAATCCAAAGCACAAACAAAGACAAGGATAATTTTTCTTTTAAGGGATAGAATTGTTCCTTGCTTTTGTTGTGTGTGAATTTAGGCGGCTGTTCGATATGGGACGTCACCCATATTGATGTATATAGATAGAAAACATTAGGTTATTAGGTAGAGACACGTATAACATTTCACCGTACGCGGATATGATGGATTTACTTAGACACATTATTATTATTTTGGAGGAAGAAAAAACATGGCTCGTATTTCAGGTGTTGATTTACCAAGAGAAAAGCGTGTAGAGATTGGACTTACTTATATTTATGGTATTGGTCTAACAAGTGCTAGACGTATTTTATCAGAAGCAAATGTTGACCTTGACACTCGTGTTCGTGACTTAACTGATGACGAAGTTCGTAGAATCAGTGAAGTTATTAACGAATCACAAGTTGTAGAAGGTGATTTAAGAAGAGAAATCGCTCTTAATATTAAGAGATTAAAAGAAATTGGATGTTACAGAGGAAAGCGTCATAGACAAGGACTTCCATGTCATGGACAAAAAACTAAGACAAACGCTAGAACTTGTAAGGGTCCTAAGAAAACTGTTGCAAATAAGAAAAAATAATCTTTCATATATAATATGAAATTGATTCTCAAAGAAAGGTAGTTAAGTTAATTATGGCTAAAGTTACAAAAAAAGTGTCAAAAAAACGTGTCAAAAAGAATGTACAACACGGACAAGCACACATTCAGTCATCTTTCAATAATACAATTGTTACATTAACTGATGCACAAGGAAATGCACTTTCTTGGGCAAGTGCAGGTGGATTAGGATTCAGAGGATCTAGAAAGTCTACACCTTACGCAGCACAAATGGCTGCAGAGACTGCAACAAAAGCAGCATTAGTACACGGGTTAAAAACAGTAGACGTTATGGTAAAGGGACCAGGATCTGGAAGAGAAGCAGCAATTCGTGCTTTATCAACAGCTGGACTTGAAGTTACAAGTATCAGCGATGTTACACCAGTTCCACATAATGGATGTCGCCCACCAAAACGTAGAAGAGTATAATTAGGAGGATTAGAAGATGGCAGTAGATAGAACTCCAGTCTTAAAAAGATGTAGATCTTTAGGTCTTGATCCCTTATTTTTAGGTATAGACAAAAAGTCAAATAGAACCTCAACAAGAGGAAACAGAAAGAAGAGCGAATATGGTCTTCAACTTCGTGAGAAGCAAAAAGCAAAATTTATTTATGGTGTTTTAGAAAAACCATTTAGAAATTATTACGCAAAAGCTGAAAAGATGAAAGGTCAAACAGGTGTAAACCTTATGACTTTACTAGAACTTAGATTGGACAATGTATTGTTCCGTATGGGTTATGGTAGAACAAGAAAAGAATGTAGACAAATCGTTGATCATAAGCATGTACTTGTAAACGGTAAACAAGTTAATATTCCTTCTTATAAAGTTTCAGTTGGTGATGTAATTGAAATCAAAGAAAAACATAGAACATCTCCAAGATACAAAGAGATTTTCGAAGCTACAGATGGAAGAATGGTTCCATCATGGTTAGAAGCTAACCATGAAGCTTTTACTGGAACAGTAAAAGAGATTCCAGCAAGAGAAGAAATCGATGTTCCTGTAAATGAAACTCTTATTGTCGAGTTATATTCTAAATAATAAAGTGAATGCAATGATACATTTCTTGTTTCAAGAGATGTTGACATTGTTTTCATGAGTAAGTAGCAAAGCGGAATCAATTTCCGCTTTACTGACCCTCAATTATTTTTAACCCAGAAGGAGGGGCCGTATGTTTGAATTTGAAAAACCAAATATTGATATTAGTGATATTTCAGAAGATAATCGTTTTGGTCGTTTCGTAGTTGAACCACTAGTAAGAGGTTACGGAACAACTCTTGGAAACTCGTTAAGAAGAATTATGCTTTCTTCATTACCAGGAGCAGCGGTAAGTTCTGTAAAAATCAAAGGAGTTTTACATGAATTTAGTTCCATTCCAGGGGTAAAAGAGGACGTTCCAGAGATCATCATGAATATTAAGTCATTAGCAATTAAGAATACAAGCAGCTCTAACGAACCAAAACATGCATTTATTGAGTTTGAAGGAGAAGGTGTTGTAACTGCTGGTGATATCAAGGCGGACAGTGATATAGAAATTTTGAATCCAGAGCAGGTTATTGCTACATTAGGTGGTGGAAAAGATAGCCGTTTGGATATGGAATTAACAATCACAAAAGGACGTGGATACATTGGAGCAGACAAGGCAGATAGAGAAAACAAATCAATTGATGAAATTATTGTAGATGCAATTTATACACCAGTTGAAAGAGTGAACATAAAAGTAGAGAATACTCGTGTTGGTCAAGTAACTGATTACGATAAGTTGACACTAGACGTTTTCACAAATGGAACTTTATCTCCAGATGAATCTGTTAGTTTGGCTGCAAAGGTACTTTGCGAGCATTTAAACTTGTTTGTAGATCTTTCTGAAAATGCAAAGACTGCAGAAGTTATGGTAGAAAAAGAAGATGATGAAAAGGAGAAAGTGCTTGAAATGAGCATTGACGAGTTGGAGTTATCTGTTCGTTCATACAACTGTTTAAAAAGAGCAGGTATTAATACCGTAGAAGAATTAACAAATAAAACTTCTGAAGATATGATGAAGGTTCGTAATCTTGGACGTAAATCATTAGAAGAAGTTTTAGCAAAATTAAGTGAACTTGGATTAGCTCTTAATTCAGGTGAAGAGTAGAAATCAAATAGACCCGCCTAGGCTGAAGGATTAGTAAGCATGGCGAAAAAACTTTAGGAGGTCCATTAAAATGGCAAAGTATAGAAAATTAGGAAGAACATCTTCTCAACGTAAAGCATTAATCCGTGCAGAAGTAACAAACTTATTATACAATGGTAAAATTGTTACAACGGAAGCAAAAGCAAAAGAAATCCGCAAAGTAGCTGAAAAGTTAATTGCATCTGCTGTAAGAGAAAAAGATAATTTTGATACAGTAACAGTTGACGCTAAGGTTGCTAAGAAGGATAAAGACGGAAAACGTGTGAAAGAAGTTGTTGATGGAAAGAAAGTAACTGTATATGAAACAGTTCAAAAAGAAATCCAAAAAGATCAACCTTCTCGTTTACATGCAAGAAGACAAATGCTTAAAGTATTATACCCTGTAACAGAAGTACCTACAGAAGTAGCAGGAAAGAAAGCAAATACTAAGAAAGTTGATTTAACAAATAAGTTATTCAACGAGTATGCACCAAAGTATGCTGATCGTAACGGTGGATATACAAGAATCGTTAAGATTGCACAACGTAAAGGTGATGGAGCTTTAGAAGTATTATTAGAGCTTGTATAATCAAGAGATAAGAGTGGATTATTTGGGAGTGGAGACAATAAAATGTTTCTGCTCCTTTTTTAGGATGAAAACTCTTGTCAGATAGGCTTTCCTGTGTCATACTGGAATTTAGTGAAAACGAGGTATGTGATGAAGAATTTAATTTTAAAAATCAAAGACTTAAAACATGAATATATATCATATCAAGATGAAGATGAAAAAGGAACCATTGTACATGCCGTAGATGGAGTATCCCTTGATGTACAAAGAGGTCAGTTTATTGCTATCTTAGGTCATAATGGCTCAGGGAAGTCTTCTCTTGCCAAACATTTAAACGGATTGTTAGTGCCAAGTGAAGGGACTGTATTTGTAGAAAATATGGATACAAAAGATCCTAAGAATATGCTGGATATTAGACAGAATGTTGGGATTGTTTTTCAGAATCCGGACAATCAGATTGTAGGAAGTATTGTAGAAGAGGATGTTGGCTTTGGACCAGAGAATATTGGAATACCTACAGAGGAGATTTGGGAAAGAGTTTCAAGGGTATTAGAAGGTGTTGGAATGCATGCTTATCAAAAGTCCAGTCCCAATAATTTGTCTGGTGGACAAAAGCAACGGGTTGCCATTGCAGGGATTATGGCTATGGAACCAGAATGTATTGTGTTAGATGAGCCAACAGCTATGTTAGATCCAAAAGGACGGCAAGATGTACTAAAGTTGATAAAAAGGCTAAATCAAGAGAAGAAGATTACGATTATTTTAATTACACATAATATGGATGAAGTTCTTCCTGCAGATCAAGTATTTGTGATGAATCAGGGGAAAGTGACCATGAGTGGAACACCCAAAGAAGTGTTTTATCATGTAGATGAACTAAAGAAGCTAGGGCTTGAAGTCCCTTTTGCTACAGATTTAGCCTATGAATTACGCAAAGAAGGAATTGAACTTTCACCTGATATTATTTCCAAAGGAGAACTAGTGGAGGAATTATGTCAATACGTTTAGAAAATGTAAGCCACATATACGACAGCAATTCAGATGAAAAGAGTGTGGCGTTAAACAATGCGAATCTTGTAATAAATGAAGGTGAATTTATTGGAATTGTAGGTCATACTGGGTCTGGCAAGTCTACTTTGATTCAACATTTAAATGGATTGATGTTGCCAACAAGTGGAACTGTTTACTACGATGATGAGGATATTTCTAGAGATGGATATGATTTACGTGGATTGCGTGGAAAAGTGGGAATGTGTTTTCAATATCCGGAACATCAACTTTTTGAAGTGACAATCTTAGATGATGTGGCATTTGGACCTATGAATTATGGCATTTCAAAAGAAGAGGCGGTGAAAACTGCAAAATCTTGTCTTTACGCAGTTGGGATGCGAGAGGAACTTTATGGAAAGTCACCATTTGAATTATCTGGTGGTCAAAAAAGAAGAGTTGCCATTGCAGGTATCTTAGCAATGCATCCAAAGTATCTTGTGTTGGACGAGCCTACGGCAGGATTGGATCCAGAGGGACGAGAACATATTTTAAAACTTCTTCGGACATTGAATGAAGAGAGACATATGACAATTATTCTTGTTTCGCACAGTATGGAGGATATGGCAACCTATGTAGATCGCTTGATTGTTATGAACCATGGAAATGTGGAGTTTGATGGAACCAAAGAAGAAGTGTTTTCCCACAAGAAAGAATTAGAAGCTATGGGATTAAGTGTTCCATTTTTTCGATATGTGGTGGAAGATTTAAAAGAGCGAGGGATGAATATTGATACGTCTGCACTGACCCTTGAGGAAGCAAAGACAGCAATTTTAGATGCAATAAAAAGGAAAGAAAATCATGATTAGAGATATTACAATTGGACAGTATTATAAGTCGGATTCTATGATTCATAAATTAGATCCAAGAGTAAAATTATTTGGAACATTAATATATGTGATTACATTATTTTTCTATAAATCACCAATTACATACGCAGCCTCCTTGATATTTTTAGGTATTGTGATTGCTCTTTCTACAGTTCCTCTTTCGTTTATTTTGAGGGGCCTGAAAGCCGTTTTTGTGATTTTATTATTTTCAGTAGTCATTAATATGTTCTTTATTCCAGGAGAGGCACTGGTTCATATATGGAAACTGACCATTACCAAAGAGGGAATAATGACCGCTGTTTATCTTGGAGTTCGCCTAGTCATGCTAGTGCTGGGAACGTCTTTGATGACATTTACAACAACGCCAAATGAATTGACTGATGGATTAGAAAAGTCTTTGGGATTTTTAAAGAAAATAAAACTTCCAATTCATGAGATGGCAATGATGATGTCAATTGCACTTCGATTTATTCCTATTTTAACAGAAGAATTGGGAAAAATTATGAAAGCACAGACAGCAAGAGGTGTAGATTTTGAAAATGGAAGTATGATTCATCGTATTAAAAACATGGTGCCAATTATTGTTCCATTGTTTGTTGCAGCCATTCGCAGAGCTAATGATCTTGCAATGGCAATGGAGTCAAGATGTTATCATGGAAGCGAAGGACGAACAAAAATGAAGCCATTAAAATACGAAAAAAGAGATGGGATGGCATATATTTTCTTAATTGTATTTTTAGGAATTATGATATATTTAGCTTTCTTTTTGTCAAGGTAAGAATATGAAAAGGTATAAATTAATAATAGCATATGATGGAACCAATTATTGTGGATGGCAGATTCAGCCAAGGGATATTACAATAGAAAGTGTATTGAATGAGCAGTTGTCAAAACTTATTGGAGAGCAAGTGACTGTCATTGGAGCCAGCAGGACCGATTCTGGGGTCCATGCGTTAGGAAATGTAGCCGTCTTTGACTCTGACACAACAATTCCAGCAAGCAGAATGGCAAGGGCCTTAAATCATCATTTACCAGAGGATATTGTGATTCAAAGTTGTGAGGAAGTAGACTTAGAATACCATCCAAGATATCAAGATACGAGAAAGACATACGAATACACGATTTATAATGCAGAATTCAATAATCCAATTACAGCAAGACATCACCATTTTGTGTATGTGCCATTAGATGCAGAGAAAATGAATCAGGCAGCACAGATATTTATGGGGGAACATAATTTTATCAGCTTTTGTACTACAGGTGGACAGGCAAAGACATTTACAAGAACCATATATGAGTGTGCCGTAGAACAAAAAGGAAACTATATTACTTTTCGAGTGATGGGAAATGGGTTCCTCTACAACATGGTACGAATGATGGTTGGAACGTTGATTCAGATTGGAAGAGGAAAGAAAGAAATTTCTTGGGTAGAAGAAGTATTAAAAGCAGCACCCCAGCGAGTAAAAGCAGGACCAAATGCTCCAGCAAAAGGCCTTACTTTAGTTAAAATTGATTATTTAAATGATAACAAATAAAACACAGAAAAAGATTGACACACGTGGCTATGTGATGTATAATATTAAAACTGTGACAGAATTGTTAGGAAATACTGGCCCCAATGCCCCGGTGGGAGTATTTTATATAGACACTATGATTGAAATATATTCAAGGAGGAAAAACCATGAACAGTTTTATGGCTAGCCCATCAACAATTAACAGAGAATGGTATGTAGTTGACGCTACAGGACATACATTAGGACGTTTATCATCTGAGATCGCTAAGATTTTAAGAGGTAAGAATAAACCAACTTATACACCACATATTGATACTGGTGACCACGTTGTCGTTATCAATGCAGACAAGATTCAAGTGACTGGAAAGAAAATGGATCAAAAGATTTACTACAATCACTCTGAATATGTTGGTGGAATGAAAGAAACAACATTAAGAGAAAAGATGGAAAAGAAACCTGAAGACGTAATCTACCTAGCAGTAAAGGGTATGCTTCCAAAAGGTCCTTTAGGAAGACAAATGATTAAGAAACTTCACATTTATGCAGGTCCAGAGCACAAGCAACAAGCTCAGCAACCACAAGCATTAGAGATCAAGTACTAATAGAAGGAGGACGAATAAGTGGCTACAGCAAAATATTACGGAACTGGTAGAAGAAAAAGCAGTATTGCTAGAGTATATTTGGTACCAGGAACAGGAAAAATTACAATCAACAAAAGAGATATTGATGAATATTTAGGTTTAGAAACTTTAAAAGTAGTTGTACGTCAACCATTAGTTGCTACAGATACTTTAGATAAATATGACGTTTTAGTAAACGTTGTTGGTGGAGGATTCACAGGTCAAGCTGGTGCTATCCGTCATGGTATTTCAAGAGCTTTATTACAAGTAGATGGAGAATTCCGTCCAGTATTAAAGAAAGCTGGATACTTAACACGTGACCCACGTATGAAAGAAAGAAAGAAACCAGGATTACGTTCAGCACGTCGTGCACCACAGTTCTCAAAGAGATAAGCAGTTATTTGCGAATCAATATGTATAATAAAAAGCCCCAGAATGTTTACATTCATGGGGCTTTTTATTATACATATTGATTCATTAAAGTGTAAGAAATGTCTATCAATTGCATTCATGAATAAAAAGTGATATTCTAAAAAGAAAAGGAAGTGGGATATTATGAATTTTGCAGTAAATAATTTGATTGGAATTATCTTATTGGTAAGTGGTATTTTAAATTTATTTGGAATTATGGTTCCTTATGCACAGAAAATGAGAAGAAAATACACAGAGGAGTCTATAAAAAAATGGATTCGCCCAATGGGAGTGGCTAGTATTATTATGGGTGTTGGGTGTATTCTTTTGGATACTAGTTCTTTTTCTAATACACCTGGCAGTATTCCAGGTTGGTTTCCTATTGCGGGATTACTAATTACAATCATTGGTGCTATATTAGGTTTTAGCTTCAATAAAATTTTTCTAAAGAAGATTAAGTAGAAGACAGAATTAAGATAAGAAATATTATCTTTGGTATAGACGTTCACTGTCATATCCCTAAAAGGGGAGAATATAATAGTAAAAAACATCTAGGAATGAAAATGAAAAAAGTGAATTGGAAATCATTAATCATTAGTGTTGCTATTAGTTTAGGTGCAGGTGTTATTTCTGCTTTGCTGACCCCAAATAGTATGGAGATTTATGAAAAGCTTTATCAGCCGCCTTTAGCACCGCCAGGATGGTTGTTTCCTATTGTATGGACCATATTATTCATACTAATGGGTGTAAGTGCGTATTTTGTATATGAATCTAACAAAGACAAAGAGGAGAAGGATTCAGCTCTTTTATTGTATGGAATTCAGCTTTTTGTAAATGTAGTGTGGTCCATTTTGTTTTTCCGTTTCCACGCGTATTTTTTTGCTTTTTTATGGATTTTGCTCTTGTGGTATTTAATCTATCATACATTGAAGCGGTTCTACGATATACAGCCAATTGCGGGATGGCTTATGGTTCCATACCTCATGTGGGTTACATTTGCAGGTTATTTAAATCTTGTAATTGCAATCCGAGAAATGTTTTAGTTTATGGGATTTGAAAGATTCCCAGGGAAGGTGGATAATAAGTAAAAAAACAGAATCCAATTCCAATTAGAAAGATAAGGATAAACAGGATGATTCTTTGGTATAATTTTATGGGGATATTGTGACAGCGGAGCATAAATGCAAAGATAACACTTATGAAAAAAATAGAGACATCAACCCAAGCCAAATGAAATCCAAGGATGCCACTATAAGTATAAAACAAAATAGGAATCAAAATAGTTCCAGGGACAATGCCAGATTCTTTTCGGTATTGCTTTCTGGAATTGTTTTTTGTCTGATATGACAGCTCATTTATTTTTGGTTTAGAAAACCAGGTTATAATACAATAAAGGAGCATAGGAAAGAAGAGTAATTTCATATGTTCCCAGATTGATTCGTTCACAGGAGTGAAGAAACCAATTATTTTGTTAGAACCAGACCATTCATAGATAAAGTGAAATAAAGTCCCTAAAATTGAAACAAAAATTATTCCAATAATATTTGATTTTAACCAGGAGTTTTTCATAAAAATGTCCTTTCTTATATGACATGTAGGTGATAAGGCATCTTTTTATATTTTATGTATTTTTGTTTGCATATATACAAGAAAGCCGATATAATATCAAATAGAGAAAAATCACTAAATTTAAAATATAGGTACAACAGGAGGAAGATAATGAGAGACGAAACAAAATGTTTACATGCAGGTTACACACCTGGCAATGGAGAACCTAGAGTATTACCAATTGTACAAAGTACAACTTATGTATATGATTCTGCAGCGGAGATTGCAGATATTTTTGATGATCCAACCAAAGGATTATGTTATTCAAGATTTGGAAACCCAACGGTTATGGCTGTGGAAGAAAAGATTGCAGCTTTAGAAGGTGGAGTTGGGGCTATGTGTACAACTTCAGGGCAGGCAGCAACATTGCTTTCTATTTTGAATATCTGTACTGTGGGAGATAGTATTATTAGTACACCAACTATTTATGGCGGAACAATTAATTTATTTTCATTTACATTAAAAAAATTAGGAATTGAATGTATTTATGTAGAGAATGATGCCACGGAAGAAGAGATTAAGGCAGCATTTAAGGAGAATACAAAACTTGTATTTGGTGAAACAATTGCCAATCCTTCATTAAAAGTATTTGATATTGAGAAATTTGCGAATATTGCACATGACATGAAGGTACCTTTAATTGTAGATAATACCTTTGCTACTCCTATTTTATGTAAACCATTTGAATTTGGAGCTGATATTGTAATCCATTCAACAAGTAAGTATATGGATGGTCATGCAGTGCAAATTGGTGGAGTTATTGTTGACAGTGGAAAGTTTGATTGGACCAATGGGAATTTCCCAGAACTAACAGAGCCAGATGAGTCTTATCATGGAATTTCTTATACAGAAACATATGGAAATATGGCTTATATTATTAAGGCTAGAATGCAGTTAATGAGAGACTTTGGAGTTTATCCGGCGGCACATTCAGCATTTCTGTTGAATATGGGATTAGAGACACTTCCAGTTCGTATGAAGCAATACTGTGAGAATGCAATGACAGTGGCAAAGTATTTAGAAGATTCGTTGGCTGTGGAAAGTGTATCGTATCCAGGTCTGTCATCGAATCAAGATTATGAACTTGCACAAAAGTATTTGAAGGGATGTAGTGGAGTTATCTCATTTGTTATTAAGGGTGGAAGAGAGGCAGCGGCTAAGTTTATGGATTCACTGAACTTAGCATCTAATGAGGTTCATGTTGCAGATATTAGAACTTGTGTCCTTCATCCAGCAAGTGAAACACATAGACAATTAACAGACGAACAATTAGTTGCAGCTGGAATTGATGGTGGTATGGTTCGTTTTTCTGTAGGTCTTGAAAATATTGATGACATCCTAGAAGATCTTGGAAATGCACTAAAAATGGCAATGAAATAAAATTGTGAAATTATTTAGAAAATACGCATAGTCCATACAAATTATGCTATAATAAGGGGAGAAATAAAGGGGAAAGAGGGTGTACATATGGAAGAAAGAATGAAGCGGTTAAGGGACTATGGTGCTGATGTTGATGGAGCATTAGAACGTTTTGTAGATGATACTGAATTATATATTCAATGTTTAGAAGCCTTTGATGAAGAAGAAGCTTTTGGGCTGTTGGGGAAAGCAATCCAAGACAAAGAATATGAAGAAGCATTTAATCAAGCGCATACATTAAAAGGAGTGGCAGGAAATCTTGGGTTGACACCATTGTTTGATATAATTTGTGACATTGTGGAGCCACTGAGATTTAAGGATTACAGTAATTTAGACAAGCAGTACAAAGATGTAATGGACGCAAAGGAAGTAGTATCAAACTTATTAAAGTAAGATGAAAAGAAGAGAGATGAAGATCTCTCTTCTTTTTTAAAGGAGTATTATGGAAGATATGGTTACATTATGGGAGAAGATTCCCTTAGAGAAAGTAATAAAAGTTGTGATTAGCAATCCAAAGTCAAAGGAATTGCCATATGATAAGATTAACATTATAGCAAAGTGTGATGGATATCAGGTGGAGCAGTATACGGCAAAGCAAGTATTCCATGAAAATATTGACAATAATAGATTAAAAGAATATATGGAAAATAGATTAGAGGATGGATATAGGCAATTCAATGTATGGGACGATGCATTTGAATATAGTATCCGTATTTCAAAAAAAGGAAAGATACTATTTAAAAGAAGTGCGTGTAAGCAGAAGGTGAAGGTACAAGAGAATCATAATCGTAAGAAGCAGTATTTGTTAGAAGAAGGAACCTTGATTGAACCCTTAATTGACATGGGCATTTTTACAAAAGAAGGAAAGATTGTGGTTTCTATGTATGATAAATACAAACAGATTAATAAGTTTATTGAAATTATCGACCAAAGTGTTAGCAAATCTGGATTAGAAGAATTTCATATTATTGATTTTGGATGTGGAAAGTCATATTTAACATTTATTGTGTATTACTATTTTACAGAAATTAAAAAGAAAACAGTGCATATGGTGGGTCTTGATCTAAAGGAAGATGTCATCGAAAAATGTAACCAGGCAGCGAAGAAGTATGGTTACGATAATTTGGAATTCCAGGTAGGAGATATTGACGGGTACAAGACCAAGATGCAAGTGGACATGGTGATTTCTCTTCATGCATGTGATACGGCAACAGATTATGCACTGTATAATGCAATTAAATGGGATGCAAAGATGATTTTTTCAGTTCCATGCTGTCAGCATGAATTATGTGCCCAGATGGAAAGTGAAGCATATGGGATTCTTGGACGATATGGAATTATTAAAGAAAGATGTGCGGCACTATTTACGGATTCCATTCGAGGAAACTTATTAGAAGCATGTGGATACAAGACTCAGTTGTTAGAATTTGTAGACTTGTCCCATACGCCGAAAAATATTTTAATTCGTGCATCAAAAGCGAATATTACAAAAAAACATAAACAGAAAATGATGCAGGAGGTGGAAAATCTATGTGAAGAATTTCATTTAGAACCAACCTTACTGCGATTGCTAAATGAGGATTGAGATGAACGAGACAAATATTTTAAAAAGAATTGGGTACTACATGAACCCAGCTAGAATTGATAAAAAAATGGTAAAACTGTGGACTTTTTGGATTGTATTTCATGTGATTTTATTTATGATTCCCAAAAGTGTGACAGAGGGAAGTATTATAATACTTGTACCCCTTGCGGGACTTTTTGTGTATGCATTGGTAACAAAAGATGTGATGCAGAGTCTTCTTATGGGTACATTTTCTATGTATATCTTATGGTATAAGTTTGGTGTGATTGGCGGCTTTTTTGGAGATTTAATGGTAAGCCTGAAAGATGAAGAAAATATCCAAATGTATATGTCGTTTTTCTTGTGTGGGGGGATTATCATTGCATTAAAAAGAAGTGGAAGTACAAGAAGTTTCACTCAGTTTGTGATGGAGAAATTCGGACATAGTGAGAAGCTAATTTTGGCATCTTCTGGAATTTATGCAGGTCTTATGTCTGTGGATGATTATGTTTCTGCATTAACTGCAGGAGCGTCATTTTCACCACTGATTGATGCAGTAAAAAAACCAAGACTAGCTATGGCATTTGTAATTCGAACATTTAGTATCTGTATATCGGAAATGCTGCCATTTGGAGCTTGGGGTTATTTTGTTATTTTCCAGATTGCATCGGCAAAAAGTGTGTCAGGACGAGGAGAAGCAACGCAAATCTTTATGCAGTCAATACCGTTTATGTTCTATGCCATTGTGGCCTGTATTATTGCATTTTTATTTGCCATCGGTGTTTTTCCTAAGATTGGACCTATGAAAAAAGCATATGAGATGGCTCAGCGAGGAGAGCAGATGGGAGCCTTAACCGATGGTTCTGAGGATGAAGAAGAGGATTTTGATGAAGAGGATGAGAGAAAACAAAATGTAAGTGCATGGAATTTAATGATACCTATGATTGTGATTGTTGTAGCTTTAATTGCTACAGGACTTGACTGTTTCTTAGCTTTTGGAATTGCGACAATTGCTACAGGAGTGCTTTATGTACTACAAGGAATCTTTACCATTGGAGAATATGTACAGTGTATTGTAGATGGATTTGTAGATATGATGGATATGGTTATGATTTTGATGCTGGGCTATACTATGCAGGAAATAATGTATACTATGGGAATGGAAGCTTTCGTAAATACTGTTTGCAATGCAATTCCTATTGTTGCACTGCTTCCAGTGATTATATTTGTATTTTTTAGTTGTTCTGAATATTTGTATAGTTTAAATTATACCTTGTATCAAATTGCAATTCCCGTTTTGATGGTAGTTCTTCCAAAGGTAGGTGCCAATGTACCCCTTTGTCTTGGAGCATTGATTTCAGCAGGACTCTTCGGTGCCAATGCCTGTGTTGTTTCGGATTTGGGTATTATTTCTGCAAGAGCATGTCGGGTAAAGGTATATGAGCAGTATACAACATCACAGCCATATTTTATTATTGCAGCAGTGATTACGGCGGTGTTATATCTTGTGGCAGGTATTATGTTGTCGTAAAGATATAAGAGGAAAATAATATAAAAACACAACATGTTGACATCGAGATGAAATGGAAGTACAATATATAGACCATGACAGAAATAGCTTATGGCTAAAACTTATATATTTAGAGTGTAAGGAGAGATGACAATGAAAGTAATTAAGAGAAATGGAGAGGAAGTTTTATTTGATGTAGGCAAGATTGTCAATGCAATTAAAGCTGCCAACAATGAAGTAGAGCCAATTTATAGTTTGAATGAATATCAGATTAAAGCAGTTGCCGATTCTATTTATAAAAAGATTGAGAATATTCCATATATAGCACATGTAGAGGATATTCAGGATATGGTGGAAACTGGGATTATGGAGATGCGAGGATATGAAGTTGCACAAAAGTATGTTCGTTATCGTTATAAGAGAGAACTAAAAAGAAAGTCTAATACAACGGACAATGGAATTTTATCTTTGATTGAGCAGTTGAATGAAGATATTAAACAGGAGAATTCTAACAAGAATCCAGAGATTAACTCCACACAAAGAGATTATATGGCAGGAGAGGTCAGCAAGGATTTAACAAGACGTATTTTACTTCCAGAGGAAATTACAAAGGCACATGAGGAGGGAATTATTCATTTTCATGATGCAGATTATTTTGCTCAAAAGGAACATAACTGTGACTTGATTAATCTTGAAGATATGCTACAAAATGGAACAGTGATTAGTGATACTTTAATCGAAAAGCCACATAGCTTTTTTACTGCATGTAATGTTACGACTCAGATTGTTGCACAAGTTGCAAGTAATCAATATGGAGGACAGACATTTACTCTTTCCCATCTTGCACCATTTGTTGATATTAGTAGAAAAAAACTTCATCACACAATTATAGAAGAGAGAACAGCGTGTGGAGAATCCTTAGATGATGAGATTATAAAAAAACTTGTGGAGAAGCGTTTAAAAACAGAAATTAAAAATGGAATCCAAACAATCCAGTATCAATTGATTACCCTTATGACATGTAATGGACAGGCACCATTTGTTACTATGTTCATGTATTTAGATGAAGTGGAAGATGGGCAGACAAGGGATGACCTTGCTATGATTATTGAAGAAGTATTAGTTCAACGTATGCAGGGAGTTAAGAATGAAAAGGGAATCTGGATTACACCAGCGTTTCCAAAGCTTGTATATGCACTGGATGATGATAATGTAAACGAAGATTCCAAGTACTGGTATTTGACAGAACTTGCGGCTAAGTGTACAGCAAAGAGAATGGTTCCAGACTATATTTCTGCAAAGGTTATGAGAGAACTTAAAAATGGAGATGTGTATCCTTGTATGGGATGCCGTTCATTCCCAACATCAGAAGATAGCCAGAGAAATCCAGATGGAAGCCGTAAGTATTATGGAAGATTTAATCAGGGTGTTGTTACCATTAACTTAGTTGATGTTGCTTGTTCTTCTAAAGGAGACATGGAGAAGTTCTGGGAAATTTATGAAGAACGACTAGAACTTTGTCACAGAGCTTTAAGATGTCGTCATGAGAGACTTCTTGGGACAAGATCTGATGTAGCACCAATTCTTTGGCAGCATGGAGCTCTTGCAAGATTGAAAAAGGGAGAGAAGATTGACAAGCTGTTATTTGATGGATATTCAACCATCTCTCTTGGATATGCAGGACTTTATGAGATGTGTGTTTGTATGACAGGAAAAAGCCATACAACACCAGAAGGCAGAAAGTTTGCCGTTGAGGTAATGGAGAAATTAAATGATAAATGTGCCCAATGGAAAGAGGAAGAGAATATTAGCTATTCTGTATATGGAACTCCAATGGAATCCACAACTTATAAATTTGCAAAATGCCTTCAAAAGAGATTTGGAATGATTCCTGGTGTGACAGATAAAAACTATATTACAAATAGTTATCACGTTCATGTAACAGAGAAAATTGATGCATTTAGTAAGTTAAAATTTGAGTCAGAATTCCAAAAACTTTCTCCAGGTGGAGCAATCAGTTATGTGGAAGTTCCAAACTTACAAAACAATACAGAAGCAGTTTTACAGGTAATGAAATTTATTTACAATAATATTGTATATGCTGAACTTAATACAAAGAGTGATTATTGTGAAGATTGTGGATATGATGGAGAAATTAAGATTATTTCCGATGATGAAGGAAAATTAATCTGGGAATGCCCAAACTGTGGAAATCGAAATCAGGATAATCTTTTTGTAGCAAGAAGAACCTGTGGATATATTGGAACCCAGTTCTGGAATCAAGGAAGAACTCAGGAAATTAAAGAGAGAGTTCTTCATCTATCAACGGAAACTCTCTAGAGGTACATGATAAGGAGGAATCTTATGCATGTAGGACAAATATTAAAAGCGGATTGTGCCAATGGTACTGGGATTCGCCTCAGTGTTTTTGTATCAGGCTGTACCAACCAGTGTAAAGGATGTTTTCAGAAAGAAACATGGGATTTTGAATATGGAAAACTTTACGATGAAGAGATGGAGAACTTTATTGTGGAGGAATTGGAAAAGCCATTTTATGATGGCATTACTATATTAGGTGGAGAGCCATTTGAGATGAGCAACCAAAAGGAATTGGTGAAACTGATTTCCAAAATTAAAAAGATACTTCCTGAAAAAAATATCTGGATGTTTACTGGATTTACTTATGAGAAGGATTTAACTAAGGGTGGATGCAGGCACTGGGAAGTTACGGATCATATTTTGGATCAGATTGATATTTTGGTAGATGGGCGTTATGAAGAAGAGCAGAAAAATATACGACTTAATTTTAGAGGATCTGAGAATCAGCGTATTATTGATATGAAAAAGACAAGAGAAGGTGGAGAAACAGTTCTTTCCCCATTAAACAACTAGAAAAAGTAAAAATAATTATATTTTTTAAAGAATCTTTATAAATTTAAAAGAATTTCATCACAATTTAGACACAAAAAGGAGTTATATTATATACATAGCAAGGAAACAAGCTATGAATGTTATAAACCCCTTATAACAAAAAACTTTTTCAATTTTCTCAAGCCAGGCAGGCCGTGAAAGCGATTTGCCTGGCCCTTCTCATTTTATCAAATAAAATCCCTAAATTAGTAGAAAGTGTTTATCTATGGCAGTATAATAGGAAATAGTATAGTTGCGCGAAATAAAGCAAAAAGGAGATGTCTATGAGATATGCATATGGAGTTGATGTAGGTGGCACAAGCATTAAGATTGGTTTTTTTACAGAGGATGGGAAGTTAGAATTATCATGGGAAGTTCCCACTAGAATTGAGAATGACGGAGAATCAATTGTTGGTGATATTATGACATCCATTGAAAATCATTTGTCAAAAGAGAAAAGGGTAAGAGATGATATTGTTGGAATTGGTGTAGGTCTTCCAGGACCTATTGAAAATAAAGCAATTGTTAATGGCTGTGTAAATCTTGGCTGGGGACGAAAGAATATTAAAAAAGAAATGGAAGAACTTTCTACATTTAAGGTGTATGTGGAAAATGATGCGAATATAGCGGCCTTGGGTGAAGTATGGCAAGGCGGTGGAAAAGGATATAAGAATTCTATTATGGTAACCCTTGGAACTGGGGTTGGTGGAGGAATTATTATAGATGGAAAAATATATGGTGGATCTGTAGGAGCAGCGGGAGAGATAGGACATATGCCAGTGAATGATAAGGAGACTGAAGTCTGTGGATGTGGAAAGAAAGGCTGTTTGGAACAATATGTATCAGCAAATGGAATTCTTCGAATGGCGAAAAAGTATTTAGAGGAACATCCAGAAGAAAAAACAAAATTATTACAAGAAGAATTGTCCACAAAAACTATTTTTGATGAAGCAAAGGCAGGAGATAAGGTTGCGTTACTTCAGATAGAAGAAGCCGGAAGAAGGATTGGGAAAGCATTAGCTACTGTAACGTGTGTTTTGAATCCAGAGGTTGTTATTATCGGTGGCGGAGTATCAAAGGCGGGACAGGTTTTAACAGATGTTATTGAAAAGTATTATAAACATTATGCTTTTCATGCATCAAAAGATATACCAATCTGTCTTGCACTGTTAGATAACAAAGCAGGAATGTATGGAGCAGCAAAACTAGTTTTTGATGCATAGAATGACCTAAAATGGATACAACTAAACAAAACACCTATGGAGGACTATTTTGAAAATTGAAAAGCAATTAAGAAAGTACATTATGCCAAATGTATTTGCTATGTTAGGAACCTCCTGTTATATTCTGGCAGATACTTTTTTTATATCTGTAGCTCAGGGGGCAGATGGGATTACGGCATTGAATTTGATTCTTCCTATCTATGGTCTAATCTTTGCGGTGGGAGCCATGATTGGAGTAGGGGCTGCAACTCGGTATGCACTGCAAAAGGCACTAGATAAAAAAGACAGCAATCTTTTTTTCTCCAATGCCATTATATGGGATTTGATTGTAAGTTTGATTTTTGTGGGACTTGGAATCTTTTGTCCAGACTTGGTTTTAAAAGCAATGGGTGCAGATGCAAGAATATTAGAAATCGGAACAATTTACTTAAGAATTGCACTGTGCTTTGCACCATGTTTTATGTTAAACTTTGTATTTACATCTTTTGTTAGAAATGATGGTTCCCCAAAAACTGCAATGGCAGCAACGCTCTTATCCAGTTTGTTTAATATACTATTTGATTATGTCTTAATGTTTCCGCTGAAACTGGGAATGACAGGGGCAGCCCTTGCAACGGGATTATCTCCAATCTTAAGTATGGCAATTTGCCTGACCCACTATTTATCAAAGCGTAATACAATTAAATTTCGTATGATGATACCATCTATTAGGATTCTCCTTGATTCTTGCAAGCTAGGAATTGTAGCATTTGTTGGGGAATTGGCAAGCGGAATTACAACTTTAGCGTTTAATTATATTTTGCTAGGGCTGGCAGGGAATATTGCAGTTGCAGCTTATGGTGTAATTGCGAATCTTGCTTTAGTAGGAACTGCAATTTTTAATGGAGTGTCCCAGGGACTTCAACCATTAGCCAGTGAGGCTTATGGTCGCCGAGATAACGTAGCACAGGAGAGAATCTATAAGCATTCATTGCTCATTGGATTTATTTTGGCGGTGATTTTGGTTGTTATTGTGTGGTTCCAGGCAGAAAATTGTGTGAAGATTTTTAATAGTGAGAATTCAAAAGTGATGAGAGAGTATGGAGTTTTTGGAATACGAATTTACTTTTTCGGATTTTTCTTGGCATCGGTAAATATTATTCGAGCAGGATTTTTAAGTGCTACAGGCTGTGCATCTAAATCTGCAATGATTGCAGTAATGCGAGGAATTGTGGTGATTGTACTTTTTGCATTTTTATTTTCAAGATTTTTTGGAATGACTGGAGTGTGGATAGCATATCCTGCAACGGAATTTTTTACACTGCTTGTTACCACTAGAAAGCCAAAACTTGACAAGTAATTATTTTTTAAATATACTCATATTCAGGGAATGAATGTCTCCCTTAGATATATATCTTAAACCGCTTATGATAGCTGATGACTTCTGCATTTATTTTACGCAGAAGTTGTGAGCTTTTTTTATTGAGAGAAAAGAGGATAAAAATATGTTAATTAGTATTGCACTTATGATGATGTTTGGGATGATGCTTGGGTGGATCTGTAAGAAAATAAGATTTCCAAGTCTCTTTGGTATGATTATTACAGGCATAATTCTTGGGCCATATATTTTAAATTTTATTGACCCATCTATTTTGAATGTTTCATCAGAACTTCGAAGAATAGCATTGATTATTATTTTGATACGAGCAGGATTATCTCTTGACATAGTCGATTTAAAAAAGGTAGGAAGGCCAGCTGTCCTTATGTGCTTTGTACCCGCGTGTTTTGAGATGGCAGGGATGGTACTTCTTGCACCGTTATTGCTGGGAATATCAAGGATAGATGCTGCGATTTTAGGGGCTGTTGTGGCGGCTGTATCTCCAGCTGTGATTGTGCCCAAAATGCTAAAACTTATGGGTGAAGAATACGGAACTAACCAGTCAATTCCTCAGCTTATTTTAGCGGGAGCATCGGTAGATGATGTGTTCGTCATTGTTATGTTTTCTACGTTTACAGGATTAGCCAAGGGAAATCAGATTTCAGTGAGCAATTTTGTGAATATTCCTGTTTCTATTGTGGTGGGAATCTTCATAGGTTTTTGCACTGGATTTGTTTTAGCTCGTTATTTTGAAAAAGTTCATATGAGAGATACTGCCAAAGTGATTATTTTATTATCAATTTCATTTTTTATGGTTACCTTTGAAGATGTGTATGGGAAAATTATACCATTTGCGTCTTTAATTGCTGTTATGTGTATGGGAATATCGTTGCAGAGAAATCGTGAAGTTGTGGCCATAAGATTGTCTCTTAAGTTTAATAAATTGTGGGTTATGGCTGAAATTATGTTGTTTGTTCTTGTGGGAGCTACAGTAGATTTAAATAATGTAAGGGGAGCAGGTGTCTCAGCGGTTATTTTACTTTTATTAGTTTTAATCTTTAGAATGGTAGGAGTAATGGTCTGTCTCATTGGAACAAAATTAAACGGGAAAGAGAGATTATTCTGTATGCTTGCGTATACACCCAAAGCAACGGTGCAGGCTGCAATTGGTGGATTGCCACTTGCCATGGGGCTTTCTTGTGGTAATATAGTATTAACAGTGTCAGTTCTTGCAATTTTAATTACAGCACCACTTGGTGCATTTGTTATAGACTTGACATACAAAAGGTTGCTGCAACATACATAAAGAAAAGGATACAAGATATGTATAAAATTTTAATCGTAGAAGACGACAACGTCATAGGAAACGGTGTGAAAAAGTATTTAGAGTCTTGGGAATATCAATGTAAGTGTGTGGAGGACTTTCATAATATTATGGGGGAGTTTGTGGAATTTTCTCCAGATTTAGTTTTGATGGATATTGGACTGCCTAGTTTTGATGGATACTACTGGTGCAAGGAGATCCGAAAAGTTTCTCATGTTCCTGTTATCTTTTTGTCTTCTATGGCGGATAATATGAATATTGTTATGGCTATGAATATGGGTGGAGATGATTTTATTAGTAAGCCCTTTGATGTACAAGTATTGACGGCAAAGGTAGAAGCCATGCTTCGAAGAACCTATGAGCTTCATGGAACAGATATGTTGATAAAGACTGGCGATGTTGTGCTGGATCAAAATAAAGCCAGTGTACATTTTGGTGATAAGGCAGTAGAGCTCACAAAAAATGAATATCGCATTTTGCAGATTCTTATGGAACGGGCAGGGAGAATTGTATCAAGGGAAGATATAATGGAAGCACTGTGGAATACGGATGCTTATGTGGATGACAATGCACTTACCGTGAGTATTGCAAGACTAAGAAAGAAATTAGAAGGAATGGGGCTAAAAGATTATATTGTGACAAAGCGAGGAATAGGATATCAGGTAAATGCCAATGGAAGAGAATAAACAGAACTATCATTTTCTATGGAAAGAATATGTAAAAGAACAGAGATACTGGCTGGGTGCCATACTGAGTGCAGCACTTATTTTCGTGTTGATTTTCTGGTTGTGTCGGCTGCCATTGGATGTGTTATTATATTTGTCCTGTTTATATTTCATTTTTCAAGGCAGCATATTTTTATATCAATATACCAAGTTTCAAAAAAGACATGAGGAGCTTGATGGAATGGGTGTTCAGATGGAAGTGCTAGAAGAGATACTTCCAAAACGGCAAACTGTGTGTGAGGGCGATTATCAGAAGATTATATACAGGCTTCTTGAGAAGAATCGTTTACAAAAGCAAGAACAGGAGAAAAAGGAAAAGGAAGCTTCAGATTATGAGACACTTTGGGCTCATCAAATTAAGGTTCCTATAACAGCCATGGAGCTAATCCTTCAGACTCAGGAGTGTGAATACAAGGAAGAACTAAGAGGAAAGCTATTTGATATTGAAGGGTATGTAGAAATGATGCTTTGTTATCAGCGGCTTGGAAGTCTTTATGGAGATTTAAGTATATGTTCTTGTAATTTAGAAGATATAGTTCGAAAAGCGGTCCGGAAGTATGCTAGAATGTTTATTCGAAAAAGGATTCAATTGGATTTTCAAGAGTTTCACTGTCAGGTTTTGACAGATAAGAAGTGGCTGTTGTTTGTCATAGAACAGATTTTGTCCAATGCATTAAAGTACACCAATCAAGGGATTGTTACCATTGTATGTGATTGTGAAAAGAAGATACTTACCATAAAGGATACAGGAATTGGAATTGCCCCAGAGGATATGCCGCGTATCTATGAACGGGGATTTACAGGAGAAAACGGAAGACTGGAAGGAAAATCCACAGGTTTAGGACTTTATTTGTGTCGACGTATTGCAGAAGAACTTTCCCATGAACTTTGGATTGAATCCCAGAAGGGAAAAGGAACAAGGGTCTGTTTAAGGTTGGATCATATTACAATTTTATAAAATAATACTAAAAGTAATGCTATAATATGGCATTACTTTTTTTAACCTTACAAAAATGTAATATAACTTTTTAAAATGTAATATCCAAGAAAGGCATTGGGATTTTTTATTTGATATAATAAGAGAGTGTTAAGGGATAGAAAGAAAAGGAGAACTTATATGGAATTATTAAATGTAGATCAAATAGAAAAAGTATATGCAACACGATTTGGTGGAAATCATGTACAGGCATTAAGGGATATTACATTTTCGGTAGAAAAGGGAGAGTATGTTGCTATTATGGGAGAATCTGGTTCAGGAAAAACAACATTGTTAAATATTCTGGCAACCTTAGATCAGCCAACAAAAGGAAAGGTGTTATTAGAAGGAATTGATTTTGGACGTATTTCAGAGAAAAATGCAGCAAAGTTTCGAAGAGAACAGTTGGGATTCGTGTTTCAAGAATTCAACTTATTAGATACTTTATCTTTAAAAGATAATATTTTATTACCCCTTGTTTTATCAGGAGTGCCATATGGTAAAATGATGAAGCAATTGGCACCAATTGCAGGGCAGTTACATATTGACCATCTGCTAGAGAAGTATCCATATGAGGTGTCAGGGGGACAGAAACAAAGAGCTGCAGTTGCAAGAGCACTGGTTATGGAGCCCAAGCTTATTTTAGCAGATGAGCCAACAGGAGCGTTGGATTCTCATGCGGCAATGCAGTTGTTGGAAGTCTTTAGCGAAATCAATGAAGAGGGACAGACAATTCTCATGGTAACTCATAGTACAGAGGCGGCAAGTCATGCAAATCGGGTACTATTTATTAAAGATGGGGTTGTGTATCATCAGCTATACCGAGGCCAGCATAGCCGAGAAGAAATGTATCAAATGATTACAAACGTTTTAACTGCAATGGCAACAGGAGGTGAGCGCGGATATGAAAAAGTTATATAAGAATTTAGCCGTCCAAAATCTTAAGAAAAATAAGACAGTCTATCTTCCTTATATGATGGCGCAGATGTTAATGGCTGCATTGTTTTATAACTTGTTATTTCTAGCAGAAAATAAAGATATTCTTACCCTTCCAGGAGGACAGAGCATTCGAGACACCTTAGATTATGGTGCGTTGGTCATGGGGATATTTGTGATGATTTTCCTGTTTTATGTGAATAGTTTTTTAATCAAACAAAGGACTAAAGAATTTGGACTCTACCGAGTGCTTGGAATGGAACAAAAGCATTTAAAAAAAGTTGTCCTCTATGAAACAAGTTTGGCAAGTGCAATTTCCTTTGGAACAGGGATTGTAGCAGGAATCTTATTTAGCGGACTTTTATATATGATTCTTCTTCATATTTTAGGAGCAGCAGCAACACTGTCATTTGGGATTTCAGGAATTGCAATTTGGGTTACCTTTCTTTTATTTGGATTTTTATATGTGCTTATTTTATTGTATAATTATAGACGATTGAAAAAAGTAAATTTAAGAGAAATGCTTCAAGAAGGAGAAAGAGGAGAGAGGGAGCCAAAAAGCAAAAAAGGAGTTATGTTCATTGGAATTGTTAGTTTAATTATAGGCTATGGAATTGCGTTAGTAATTCAAAATGTATTTGCATCCTTAGTTTGGTTTTTCATCGCAACAGTTTTTGTTATTCTTGGAACTTATACATTATTTACGGCAGGAAGTATTATCTTTTTGAAAAAAATCAAAGGAGATGAGAAGAAGTACTATACGCCCAAGTTTTTTACAGCAGTTTCTGGACTTCTTCATAGAATGAAACAAAATGCAGCAGGGTTAGCTGGAATATGTATTCTGAGCACCATGATTTTAGTTACATGTGCTGTATCAATATCTGTTTATTTTGGACAAGAACAGGCAATTAAAACTACGTTTCCATCGGATATTATTGTTACTATGTCAGGGTCAAAAGATGCAAACAAAGACATGAAATATATTGAAAGGAAAGCAGAGGAAGCGGCAGAAGAAGCAGGGGTTTCTGTAGATGAAGTAAAATTTGCACCCCTAACTGATGTTGAAAAGGATATGCAGCAAGGGGAAGGAATAAGGAAAGTACAAATTTCCCTTTCTGGGGATGATAAGGGAAAATATGATTGTAGTAGACGATTGAATCTAAATCCAGATGATAAAGAACATACCTATCAAGTGGCATATGCTAACTGCAAACAAAGTCCAACAGATGGCGCCGAGTCTTTACGTGCTTCCTATGGAGGGTTCTTGTTCTTGGGTATTTTCATGGGGGTTATGTTTATGACAGCCACGGTGCTGATGATTTATTATAAACAAATTTCAGAGGGATATGAAGATAGAAAGAGATATGTCATTATGAAAAAGGTTGGGATGAGTGATAAAGAGGTAGAAGAAGCCATTCAAAACCAAGTACTGCTTGTTTTCTTCTTGCCATTAGTTATGGCTGGAATTCACATTTTGGCAGCGTTAAAGTGCATGGCTAAAATTTGTAGTATCATGTCCATTGGGTTTGGAACAGTATTTTTATGTACTGTTGGGACAGTATTTATATTCTCACTTATCTATATGGGGGTATACAGACAAACTGCAAAAGTATATTATAACATTGTTGATCAGAAGTAATAATTGGAGGAAAAGGATATGAAAAAAGGAATTATCATAACAGTAGTGACTGTAATCATTATAGGAATCGCAGCAGCAGGCGCATTTTTTGTGACATTCAATGGGTTGTTTCATAGGGAAGCAAAAGGACTTATTTTGTATGGAAGTGATAAACAGTTAAGTGAAAGCAAGAAGATACAGGCAAAGAATATTAAAAATTCTTATGAAACAAAAGTAAAAATTATAGATAAAGATTTGATGATAATTCGTGAGAAAGATATGAATGAATTTTGTAAGCATCAAATTGTAAATGAGTTAAAAGATGATGGTCAAAGTGAGGTAGTTTCACAGATAAAATCAGCAAAAGAAACCCCAGTTTATTATGGAAAGGATAGCAAAACAACCATTGATATTGCTGGGAAAAAACTAAAAGTAACTTCAGGCGGGGATGTTATTATTGGAAACGGTCGTATCTTCAACAAAGGATATGTTGTAGTTTCTGATAGCGCGTACAAAGAATTCAAGGTCAATGAATCAGGAATGATGCTCCTTAAGCTGAAAAAAGCAGCAGATAAAGAAATTACAAATTGTAATTATGAACAAGTTCAATTAGTAGACATAAAATAGAGAAAAAAGGAGAGGGAGAAGATATGGATATTTTTGGTAATCAAATGCTTCGTATTTTGATATATGTAATAACTGTGGGATTGGCAGGTGCATTTTGTGTGTCTGTTCACCGTGATGGGAGGAGAATGCTTAATTGCGTTCTTCTCGTTCTTACGTTTAGTTTTATTTGGCAAAGCTGTGTTTTAGTTGCAGGGTATGTTTATGAAATTGATATCTCAGGAATGCTTATAGTTCCTATGATGGTACTGGCAGTCATTTTTGCAATAGGATTGATTGCAAATGGGGTTTTAGTTATTGTGAAAGAAGGATTTTCCATTGCCCATAGTTTGTCACTGCTTGTTGGTGGAGCAATTATTGTAGCCATTGCAACATATATTGGAATGGTTCTATATGTGATTCATATGCAGGATTTAAATTATGGAGTTTATACAGTCCCAAAATTATTTGAGATTATCTTTATGATTTGTATGCAGTTAGCAATATACTTACCTTTGATGATGATTGGTTTTGTCATTTATTCTTCTCTTTATCAAAGACTTCCAATGAAAAGAAAACCAAAATATATTGTAGTGTTAGGATGCGGAATTCGCGGAGACCGAGTTACGCCTTTGTTGGCAAGCCGATTAGATAAAGGGATGGAATTCGATAAAAAGAATGGTGGTCAAAGTATATTCATTGTTTCAGGTGGAAAAGGAAGTGATGAGATTGTTTCAGAAGCACAGGCGATGAAAACATACCTATTGGAACATGGAATTCAAGAAGATAGAATAATAAAAGAAGATAATTCTACTACAACAAGGGAAAATCTTTTATTTTCAAAGAAAATTATGGAGGAGAGAACAAAAGATGCATCTTGTGTCATTGTCACAAATAATTTTCATGTGTTGCGTGCTGCGATTTTTGCAAGAAATCTAGATGTGAATGGAGAAGTCATTGGTGGAAAAACAGCAAATTATTTTCGTCCAGTGGCAGCAATCAGGGAGCATGTTGCTTTAATCTTATCATATCGAGGACTTTTTTACATATATGCAGCAGGGGTTTTAATTCTTAATATATGGAGATATTTTCAAATGTAAAATTAAAAACTTATAATTACACTAACAAGGCAGGGAGAAATGATGTATGTAATAATTGACAACTATGATTCATTTGTTTACAATCTTGCAGTTTATTTTCAAGAATTAAATTGTAAAGTGGAAGTAATAAGAAATGATCAGATAGAAATAAAGGGGCTAGAACAAATGGTACAACAGGGAGAAGTTCAGGGGATTATCGTTTCTCCGGGTCCAAAAAACCCAAAGGATTGTGGAAATTCAGGTAAGATTGTTAGACAATTTGCAGGGAGAGTACCAATTCTTGGAGTATGTCTAGGTCACCAGATTATAGGGTTTGAATTTGGAGCAAAGATTCAAAAAGGTAAGTTGCCAATGCATGGGAAAGTAGAGAGTATTATCAACAATGGAAAGGGATTGTTTAAAGGACTTCCTAGGACGTATCAAGTTACTAGGTATCATTCTCTTGTTGTGAGTCGAGAAACACTTCCAGACTGTCTGCTGGTAGATGCAACAGCTGAAGATGGAAGTATACAGGCAATGCATCATATAAAATATCCCATTTATGGAGTACAGTTTCATCCAGAGGCAGTTTTGACACAGTATGGACATAAGCTGTTATACAATTACATTAAAATTTGTGAGGAGATGGCCATATGAAAACCTGGGTTGAAAAACTAGACAAATACAGACCACTTTCGGACGTATTTGATTTATGCTATGAAGATCCAATGGCGGTTTTTCTGGATTCTTCATTAAAGGGGAAGTTGGGACGATGGTCTATCATTGGACTATCTCCATTTTTGACCTTAGAAGAAGTAAATGGAAAATGTTATCAGAATGGAGAAAAGGTAACCCTTTCTTTTGAGGAAATCCTAGAAATATATTTGAAAGAGAATTATGAAGAAAATAAGGAAGAACTTCCAATGTGTGCAGGAGGCATTGGATATTTTTCTTATGAATATGGACGAAAATTTGAGCAGATAAAAAGCAGACATGGGAAGAAAGATTCTATGCCAGAAGCGTGTATTACTTTTTACAATACATTGTTGATTGAAGATTGTAAGGAGAAAGTTCTTTATGTTACGGCGAGAGGAATTACGGAAAGTCAAGAAGAAAGTGTGAAAAGAGCAAAAGCCTTGATTTTATCAGCAAGGACACGTGAAAAAATTCCAAAAAATAAAAAACGGGCATCTTATACTTCTGATTTTACAAAAGAAGAATATGTAAAAGCAATTGAAAAGATGATAGATTATATTGTACAAGGGGATATGTATATTGCAAATATGACACAGCGTATGGAGACGGTTTCTACGAAACATCCATATGAAGTATATCGTTATTTAAGAGAACACAATCCATCTCCCTTTGGATGTTATTTAAATTATGGGGAGTTTCAAATTGTGAGTGCATCCCCAGAACGTTTTATGCAGATGAAGGATGGAAGGATTCAAACACGTCCAATCAAGGGGACAAGAAAACGAGGACAAACGAGAGAGAAAGATGACAAATTGAGACAGGAGCTGGAACAGTCAGAGAAAGACCGCAGTGAACTATTAATGATTGTTGATTTGGAACGAAATGATCTCAATCGTGTATGTGTGCCTGGAAGTGTGAAAGTAACGGAACATTTTGCAATTGAAGCATATGCCACTGTATTTCATCTGGTCAGCACCATTGTAGGAAAATTGCAGACAAAACTTACAGCCTTAGATTTAATAGGTGCAGCTTTCCCAGGAGGTTCTATTACGGGGGCACCCAAGATTCGAGCCATGGAAATTATAGATGAACTGGAACATAGTCAAAGAGGATTGTATACAGGATCTATGGGATATATTTCTTTCAATGGAGATTGCGATTTTAATATTGTTATACGAACGGCAGTCCACAGAGATGGAAAGTATCTTATAGGTGTGGGCGGTGGAATTACTTGCGAATCCAAACCAGAAGATGAATATGAGGAAACGTTACAAAAAGCAAAAGCAATACTGGAGGCCATTTATGAAAATACGGAAAGATGAGGGGTATAGTTTTGGGTTAGGTGTATTTGAAACTATTGCAGTGGAAAAAGGGAAAGCTTTGTTCCTACAGGAACACATGGAGCGTATGGAACAAGGACTGAAAACTCTTGGGATTTCCGATGAGAAGATGAAGAAAATCTTGAACCACAAAAGTATAGAAGATTTTCTAAAGGAAAGTGAGTTCAAAGAGCACGGAGCGTGGAAAATTAGTGTATCTCATGAAAATGTTATCTTAGAGATCAGGAAAAATCCATATGAGGAAGCAGATTATAATCGGGGATTTGGTCTATGTATAAGCAAAATCAGAAGAAATGAGACTTCTCCATTTACCTATATGAAGTCATTAAATTATGGGGATAATATTTTAGAAAAAAGAAAAGCAAAAAAAGAAGGATATGAGGAGCCGGTATTTTTAAATACAAAAGGAGAATTGGCAGAAGGAGCAACCACAAATTTATTTTTTTGTGAAAAATGGAAAGATTTTAACGCCAGCGAGACGCTGTGGATTACTTTCTGGAGTGATGCAGCACTGGGTGCTGGAAAATTATGAAGTAGAAGAATGTGTTATTTTGCCAGAAGAGGTGGCAGCCTGTGAAGAGATGTTTGTTACCAATTCCCTACTTGGAGTGATGCCAGTAAAATGTTTTGGGAATATTATATTCTCAAAGCGAAACGTTTCTCAGAAACTTCAAAAGGAGTATTTGAGACAAACTTCACTCTGTACTATAAGACAAAGAGAACAGAAAATGTTTTAATTATTAGTGGTAGTTTGGATTTGACAAATAGGGTGAGGATTCTATGATATGCAATATAAAAATGTTAGCAGAATGGAGGTGACTTTTATGGAAATTAGAGTGCTTCGTTATTTTCTGACAGTAGTTAGGGAAGAAAGCATTACAAAAGCTTCTGAAATTTTACATATTACCCAGCCAACGCTTTCACGTCAACTTGCTCACATGGAGGAAGAAATCGGTGTGAAGCTGTTCCACCGGGGAAGACGGAAAATTAAATTAACAAATGAGGGAATCCTTCTTCGTCGCCGTGCAGAAGAAATTTTGCAGCTTGTGGATAAAACAGAAAAGGAATTGGTGGAACAGGAAGAACAGGTGGAAGGAAAAATTTCCATTGGTTGTGGAGAAATAGCCGCGGTACAGGTTTTGCCCAAACTCATGGAAACTTTTCGACAAAAATATCCACGGGTCAACTTCGATATTTTTACGGCTACGGCAGATTTGGTAAAGGAACAGATGGATAAGGGTCTTTTGGATGTTGGACTGCTTCTTGAGCCCATTGATATTGAAAAATACGAGTTTATTCGCTTGCCTATAAAAGAAAGATGGGTGGTTCTAATGCCGCCGGATGATCCACTGTCTGAGAAAGATGCTGTAACTGCAAAGGACTTGTCTGTATTGCCCCTGATTCTTCCACGGCGTATGAAGGTACAGAATGAGTTATCAAGCTGGTTTGGTAACTACTATGATAGACTGAATGTTGTTTTTACTAGTAATTTAAGTACCAATAGTGCAATTATGGTTGATGGCGGATTGGCATATTCCGTAGTAATTGAAGGTGCAGTGACCTTCTGGGATCAATCCAAGATTACATATAGGCCGCTTATCCCTCCCCTTACAGCGACCAGTGTACTTGCATGGAAACGGGGACAGCCATTTAGCCCGGCAACCACAAAATTTATTAATCACATTCAATGCTTTTTAGGCATTGGTGAACCATAAAAACTAAGTATTTGATATACAATAATCGTCCAAATATAATGTAGGTGTAGAGATAGAGCATATGCTTTGATTTCTGCACCTGCATTTTTTTGCTGGAAAAATAAAAAACGGAGGATTTTGTAATGAAAAAAATAATTAGGATTTTACTTTCTATGGTTATAATATTAGGACTTGTAGCCTGTGGTAATTCAGCAAGTCAGTCGTCTAAAAAAGAAACTACAGAAAAGAGCAGTGCAGATGCTGAGAGTACAGATGTTTCTGAAAGTCAGTCAGAAGATACCAAAGAGTCCCAAGTGAAGGGAAACAAGGTTCTGGTTGTGTATTTCTCTGCTACAAATACTACAAAGGGTGTAGCGAAACACATTGCAAATGGGCTAAACGCAGATATTTATGAAATTGTTCCCAAAGATCCTTACACAGACGCAGATCTTGATTATGACGATAACAACAGCCGTTCTACTCTAGAAATGAATGACCCGGATGCTCGTCCTGCTATTTCAGGTAGTGTGGAAAACATGAAACAGTATACAATCGTTTTTATCGGTTATCCCATCTGGTGGGGAGAAGCACCGAGAATTATTAACACTTTTGTAGAAAGCTATGATTTCTCTGGAAAGACCATTGTGCCTTTCTGCACTTCTGGCGGCAGTGGTATGGGTTCTAGTGCAACTAATTTAGAACAGCTCACAAGTGGTGCAAAATGGCTTTCCGGCAGACGCTTAAACGGCAGTGATTCTCAGGATACCGTGATGGAATGGGTAAACGGACTTGGCTTGAATCTTGAATGATAATTAAAGTATCAGACAATGGGTTTGATTGTTAAGGGAAGGAGAAAAGTTGTTTGAAGTCAAAAATGAAAATAAAAATAGGGATTGACCTTCTGATGACGGTGCTGCTCCTTCTTCTAATGGTCTATCAAATTACAGGCCAGGAACTTCATGAGTGGATAGGAGCCGGGATGCTTGCCCTATTTCTGCTGCATAACATTTTGAATATCCAATGGTATGGAAACCTGTTGAAATGGAAATATACCTTGCTGCGTGTGCTACAGGTTCTCATCAACATAAGTGTTCTTGCTTCCGTGCTGTGTTTGGGGTTCAGCGGAATCGTGCTGTCTCGCTATGTATTTGCAGGGCTCCCCATTGGAGGACCAATGGCAACTGCGAGAACGATGCATCTGGCAGCGTCCTATTGGGGATTTGTGCTGATGAGCATTCACTTAGGTTTTCACTGGAGCATGATTCTTGGAGTGTTTCGCAGATTAAGGAGCGAAAAGAAAATGTCTGCCGTATTTGTATGGTTGATGCGTTTTGCAGCAATTTGTATCGCTGGGTTTGGAGCCTACTGTTTTTATAGTGCAAATATTGCTTCTTATATGTTTTTGAAACAAGAGTTTGTATTCTTTGATTTTGAACAGAGTGCTGTATCCATATTTGCAGAGTACATTGCCATGATGGGATTATGGGTTTTTATCAGCTTTTATGCTATAAAAGGGTTTATGATGCTTACATTGAAAAAAAGAAAAAACAGAGACAGAGTATGAAGTCCGTTAAAAATGAGTCTGCGAGAAAGGAGACAGATGTGTTTACAAATGCACAATTAAGGAAAATGATTATACCTCTGTTCTTTGAGCAGATGCTGGTATTGATGGTGGGACTTGCAGATACCCTTGTAATCAGCTATGTAGGAGAGGAAGCGGTATCCGGGGTGGCACTTGTCAATCAGTTCAACACAATTTTTATTTACTTGTTCACAGCCTTGGCTTCAGGCGGGTCTGTTGTAATCAGTCAATATATTGGTAAAAAAGCCAATGGTTCTGCAGGGAAATCTGCCAGTCAACTTTTGTCCTTTTCTGCGATTTTTTCAACGCTGGTTGCTGTGGTGGTACTGGTTGGAAACGAAAGTATACTTGGTCTGCTGTTTGGTAAGGTGGAAGTTTCTGTAATGCAGGCTTGTATTACATATCTTAGGATTTCAACATATTCATATCCGGCACTGGCAGTTTATAACGCCGGAGCCGCCCTTTTCCGCAGCATTGGAAAAACCAGTGTAACTATGCATCTGTCAATGGCGTCCAATACCATCAATGTGGTTGGAAATTTCATAGGCGTGTTTGTACTGCATAGAGGTGTGGCAGGTGTTGCATACCCTTCTCTATTGGCAAGGACTTTTTCAGCCGTGGTAATTACTATTCTATGTTTTAGAGAAAAAAATGGGGTATTTTATCGCTGGCAATGGATCTTTCAGTGGAAGCAGAAGCTCATGAAGCAAATATTGAAAATCGCTATTCCAAATGGAATGGAAAATGGTGTTTTCCAGTTGGTAAAAGTGGCGCTCAGCAGTATCGTTGCATTATTTGGAACATACCAGATTGCAGCAAATGGAGTAGCACAAACCATCTGGTCGTTGGCTGCTTTGGCTGGGGTCGCTATGGGACCAGTGTTTATTACAGTTATTGGGCAGTGCATGGGAAACGGAGATATAGAAGCTGCGGATTATTATTTTAAGAAATTGACAAAAATCACGCTTTTACTTTCATCGGCATGGAACTTGTTGGTTTTTCTTTTAACGCCATTGTTTATGCATTTCTATGCTTTGGAACCAGATACAAAACAGCTTGTGATTGTACTTGTCCTGATTCATAACTTTTTCAATGCTGTTGCTTTTCCATTTTCGGGTGCGTTCAGCAATGGGCTGAGAGCTGCGGGGGATGTGAAATTTACTATGTATGTTTCTGTTATATCCACCATAGCGGTACGTCTGCTTATGTCATGGTTTTTTGGAGTTGTCCTGCAAATGGGTGTAATGGGGATTGCCATTGCAATGGTGTATGATTGGGTGGTTCGAGCAGTCATATTGATTTGGAGGCAGAAATCAGGGAAGTGGAAAATATTTCGGGTAATATAAATCAGTTTTAATTACCAATTTGTAACTATTCAACAGTATTTTTTATGGAGGTATGATTATGAACAAGAAAATTTTAGTAGCATATTTTTCAGCAAGCGGTGTGACTGCAAAAGTAGCAAAGAAGTTGGCAAAGACAGCGAAGGCAGACCTTTATGAAATCGAGCCAGAGTCTCCGTACACGAGTGTCGATTTGAATTGGACAGATAAGAAAAGTCGCAGCAGCATGGAAAGGAATAACCCGGAATTCCGACCTGCCATAGCTGGTAAGGTGGATGCTATGGAGCAATACGAAGTGGTATTTGTGGGTTTTCCTATCTGGTGGTATGTGGCTCCTACAATTATCAATACTTTTTTGGAGAGTTATGATTTTTCCGGTAAAACAATTATTCCATTTGCTACTTCTGGCGGTAGTGGAATGGGGAAAACAAAGGAAAGACTTGCTCCAAGCTGCCCTGGTGCAAGGTTACTGAATGGGAAGATGTTAAATGGCAGTCTTTCTCAGGCGGAAATGAAGAAATGGGTAGATAGTATATGAAAGCAGGTGGCGACTTCATCAGATGTTAAAGGAGAAAAATAATGAATAAAGAATTCAATCAAATCTTCCCATTGGGAGAGAAAAATGATACTTATGCACAGTATTTCATTGGACAGAGTTACCTGTCTATGTTGACAACGGATAGAATTGGAATTGCCAATGTAACCTTTGAGCCTGGATGTCGAAACAACTGGCATATCCATCATAAAGGCGGACAGATTTTACTTTGTACTGCTGGGCGTGGATATTATCAAGAATGGGGAAAACCCGCACAGGAAATGAAGCCTGGAGATGTCATCAATATCCCGCCAGAAGTGAAACACTGGCATGGGGCTACCCCTGATAGCTGGTTTTCCCATTTAGCAGTAGAGATTCCGGCAGAAGGAAGTTCCAACCAATGGCTGGAAGAAGTAAACGAACAAGAGTATAGCAGATTGAAATAAGGAGGGTACTATCGTGTTAGGAAATTTTTCATATTTAAATCCAACGAAACTTTATTTTGGAGAAGATTCCCTTGAAGCTCTAAAGGAGGAGCTCCCCAAATACGGAAACACGGTGCAGCTCATTTACGGTGGCGGTTCTATCAAGAAAAACGGTATTTACAGTCAGGTTATGGAACTGCTAAAAGCAAGTGGAAAGACCATTGTTGAAGATGGTGGTGTGATGCCAAATCCTACGGTAGAGAAATTACGGGATGGTGTTCGGATTGCCAGAGAGAATCAGGTAGATTTTCTGCTGGCTGTAGGTGGTGGTTCTTGTTGTGATTACGCCAAGGCAGTTTCCGTGTCAGTTCATTGCGACGAAGATCCATGGGAGAAGTATTATATTCGCTTTGAGGAACCGGACTGCAAAATCATTCCCGTTGGCTGTGTGCTGACGATGGTGGGAACCGGAAGCGAGATGAATGGAGGAGCAGTTATTACCAATCATGAGCAAAAATTGAAAATCGGTCATGTTTTTGGCAATCATGTAATGCCTAAGTTTACAATCCTAAATCCCAAATTCACATTTACCCTGCCCAAGGATCAAATGGTGGCAGGCATCTATGATATTTTCAACCATATTTGCGAACAGTATTTTTCAGGAGAAGATGATAATACCAGTGACTATATCAGCGAAGGGTTGATGAAATCAGTGGTTCACAGTTCCCTGATTGCCATTGGTAATCCAGAAGATTATGAAGCAAGATCAAATATTATGTGGACAGCAACTTGGGCACTGAATACGCTTGTTTCTATGGGAAAAAGTACAGACTGGATGGTTCATATGCTTGGGCAGTCCGTAGGTGCATACACCAATGCGACTCATGGAATGACCCTTTCTGCGGTGTCACTACCGTACTATCGGCATATTATGCCTTATGGTTTGGCAAAGTTTTTCCGTTTTGCGGTGAATGTATGGGGAGTTGATACCAACGGGAAATCCAAGGAACAGATTGGAAAAGAAGGTCTTTCCCGCATGGAAAGCTGGATGAAGGAATTAGGCCTTGTGATGAAGCTCCGTGATTTAGGTGTAACAGATGAAATGCTGGGAGGAATTGCAGATGGAACATTTATTATGGAAGGTGGCTACAAGGTGTTGACCAAAGATGAGGTATTAGATATTCTAAAGAACAGTTTGTAAGGAATGAAAAAATGTTGTAGATAGAATAATGCACTTATCAAATTGACTATGATTTGCTATGTTTTGAAACCATACTTTGCTTCTGTAAAACAAACAAGAACAAGCGAAGTAACGGTAGACAAATATATTGAGCATATGGAAGCTATTATTTACAATAAATTGCGTTTCCGTGGTTTTAAAGTTGATGTGGGTGTTGTAGAATCAAGAGGAAGAGACGAGACTGGGAAAGAAATAAGAAAGCAGTTAAAAATTGGTTTTATTGCCACCAAGGGCAGCAAAAATATTACATCCAATCAGCTTATGCAATTCCTGATGAGGAGAAATACAAACAGGGAACCACATCCTTTGACAAAGCCAATGAAACAGAATATGTTCAAGGCAATATAAGAATAGAATAATTGCAGTCGACTGGATTTGTGATCTGGTCGGCTGTTTTTTAAGTAATGTTGATTGAACCATGAAATCCGAATTTAGGTGCTCAAAGGAAGGGGGAAAAAGTAAGGAAAATGCATATGGTTTTCCATGTTCTAATTTGATATAATCAGTTTATGACAAATTTGAGTTGACCGAGCTGAAAGCGAGGGATGCTTCTTGACTGAAAGTCAAGAAGATGGAACTGATAGTAACTTACAACTTTGAAGTGGCTGAGGGTGAGCGGAATGAAATTAAGTAAGACATGCAAAACTTGTGAATTTGTTTTTTGTAAAGAGAATGCAGATGATGGTAAATGTGAATACAGCGGCGAAATAGTACCAGAAGGCAAAGGATGTGATGCATGGGGAGCATCGTTGGAGTATTATTCGGAGATTACTCAAAATGCCCCATGGTATATTAAAGAGCCATACGACAGATATCAAATAAGTTATAATCAATTCTTGGATTTTTTACAAAAGGATGGAGAGGGGATAGGAATTGAAATCAACATTTATGATGCCATTGAAAGGATTTATGGTTTAATGTCATGGGAACTGGCTGGGGTGTTAGATGTAGCTATAGGGGTAATTGGATATGCCAGATGTCGAGGGACAATCGCCAAGAGAAAGAAGTCGTTTTCAAGCAGGTTACATATTCCAGAGAGATTTTTTGATAAGTTCTTATCTACTGATTTTGATGCGTTGAAAAGATGTAGAGAGGAATTCTATAAGTTTTATGGAAGTGAAATGATAGAAAAACTTAAGCAAAATGGTATCAATGCAATGGATGAAAAATTTCAAAGAGATATTGCTATTGATAAAGTAAGAAATGAAAAATACCGAGAGGAAAACCAATATAAATATCAGTACAAGGAGAAAGATAAAATGTATCATGATTTATCAGATGATTATAAATCTAGGGATTATGTAGTAGCTATAACATTAAAGGAAGGGGAATATTTCGGGAATATATTTTATGAATACAGTTATGGTGGCTATGGTTTATCTGTTACAATAATGAGTGACATATTAGAATTTATTGAAAATCTTAGCCGTGAAGAGATTGAAGAATTAAATGAAGAAGGATTGCTGAATAATAACATGGGTTTGAAATCGGATATTGATGGAAAAGAGATTCACTTTGAATTAAGAAATGAAAACGGTAATGTTTTAAAAAAGACAGTGCCTGAGGAAGAATTGCAGAAATATATTGTGGGATATGAGATGATTAGATGTGATGGCCACGGGATGAAAAAGGAGCGGAGAAAGTGTATTTCTTGTAAAAACTTTCAGCCAATAGAGGGCTGTGCAAAAGGAAACTGTTCTGCTGGAGGCGAGGTGGTTCAACGGAGCAAAATCATATGCGCCTTTGATTATGTTCCGATAGAAAAATAATAGAGATTTGGACTAGGCATTGTATAAAATGGTGGGGTTATGAAAAGAAAATTTAAATACATGAGAAATATACTTTTAGATTACAATTGTTTCATGGAATGATATTATTAATAAATCGTGTTTTAAAAGTATTTCCAGATATGGCAAGTAAGATAAATAATGAAAATATTTGGATTAATAATAATCTGGATGATATATATTACTATGAAGTATATATGAATTCGGAAGAATATGCAGAAGAAATGATGGAGAGAATGGAGGCAGAAACAGAATATTATGCAGAACATCCAGAAGAATTGGAATCAATGGAAGAAACGGAAGAGGATAAGTTGCATCGTAAAATAAATGAAGCAATTTGGGCAGGAAAGGTTGACATAATTAAGAAATATTTTCCGGAAATAGATAAAAATAATAAGCAAATTCAATCAGAATTGACATGGAGTGTAGCGAAAGATGTCATGAAAGATAAAGAACTTAGAAAAATGTATCATGAAAAATATGGTATGAAATACAAAATGAGGAAAGAAAAAAGATAAAAATATTGTGTCCTATACTTGACATAAGCTGAGGGTAATACTAGAATAACAGCAGTATTTTTTATAAAATATTTATGTGCTTTCTACACCAACCAAACGATCTGTAGTTGCAATTACACAGATGATTTTTATGATTGTGGTACCTTTAATCATTGTTGGAATCGTAGGAGCAACCTGCATAGGAACGACATATTGGTTCTATGATGATGTAAATCTGAAAGGAATTATCGCCTTGTTTGCAGGAATGTATATTTTAATTGAAGCGATTTTGTGGAATCTGTTACATGGGTAGCTGTATCTTTTCTCAGAGTAAGAAATCAATGGGCGTTGGAGGAGGGGTGACAGTATGGTTCTTCTTACCATCTTTGATTGTCATGTTTGGAGCTGAGAATATGGTTAATACTGGAATGGGAGTAGAAGAACTCGATATTTTTAATAAGCTGACACTCATTGGATTGTTCGATATTGATGCTTTAGCAACGGTTGGAAAAAATAACGTAGATTATGGAACTGTATGGAAAATCGTAGCTCTAGTAATAATTGCTGTCATCCGCTATATCATTGGAGCAGTCAGATTTACGAAAAAAGATCTTCCTATATAAAGATGAAGTGAAGAGTTTTTGTTTTAATGGAATCATGTAAAATAATTAGTTTGAACACTTAAATTAAAACATGAATGTTCAAATAAGGGAACAGAAGACATCAAAATCTTCCGTTCCTTATTTCGTATCAAGTTCGAAGTTGCAGGAGTAAATAGTCAGCGTGAAGATGGTAAATAATCTTTGCTAGAAGTGGCTGTAATTGGTATTCTTGTGAAGACTACCCCAAAGACATATCTCATGTAAAACAGGCATAAGCGTTTTACCTCTTTCAGAGAGATAGTATTCAACTTTTGGTGGGACTTGTGGATATTCATGACGTATTATTAATCCATCAGCCTCTAATTCTTTTAATTGCGTACTTAACATTTTGTGAGTGATTCCCGTTAAGGATTTTTTCAGTTCATTGTATCGCATTAGGTCAGCACGCCAGAGCCAGAAAAGAATATTCATTTTCCATTTTCCACCGATTAGTGACAAGGTATATTCAAATGGGCGGGGATCAACAGTTTCTTTATTTTTACATGCTTCAAATTCTGTATTATTCATTTACACTCTCCTTTTGGTAAGTAGCTCACTAAAAAGTGCATACTATTATAATTGGTTGAACGTTGTTATAATACATCTGAATAGGAGAAAATACAAGAATGGGAGGCTATAAAATGAACGATTATATGAAGAAAGATTATAAAGTATTTGATTTATTTAAGAATCAATGGGCGCTGGTATCCGCTGGAAATATTGATAAATATAACGCTTGCACTGTTAGTTGGGGAAGTTTTGGAACATTGTGGACAAGACCAAACAATAGCGATGGTTCTGTTGTTACCGTCTATATTCATCCCGGTCGTTACACTTTGGATTTTATGAAAGAACATGATACTTTTACGGTAAGTTTCTATTCTAAGGAATACCGTAAAGCATTGGGATATATGGGATCACATTCAGGGCGTAATGAAGACAAAGCTGTCATTGCAGGTCTTACACCAGTGACTATTGACAATAGTGTAACATTTAAAGAAGCGAGTATGACATTCGTGTGCAGAAAGCTATATCAGCATCAATTTTCAAAAGAAGATATTACAGAGGATGTTCAAGACTATTACAAGGAAAACCCTAAAGTTTATCCTGTTAATGAACAAGGTGAATGGGAGCCTCATTGGGTATTTATTGGTGAAATCAAAGAAGTTAAGGAAAACAAATAAATTAAAATTCAGTTTCAATCAGGGAGCAGGGAAATCTGCTCCTTTTATAATGGAAAGCCGAACTTTTCTATGATATACTTTGATGGTAAAACAGAAGCACCGATTAGGGGTGTTCATCGTTAAAAGATGCACACCCCTTTTGACTACGATTTGACTACTACACGATGGATTGATGTACCATTTTTTGCAACGATATGCCGATTGTGTAGCAAATGAACAAAATGAAATGAGTGCCGAGAACCTGCATAAAACCTTACAAACATGGGCCTTACTTCGTAAACTGAAAGGAAAAAATAACATGATTAAAGTATTATTCATCTGCCACGGCAACATTTGTAGATCAACCATGGCCCAATATGTTTTTCAGGATATGGTTAACAAAGAGGGGCTTACGGATGAGTTTTATATTAATTCAGCAGGAACTAGTCGTGAAGAAATTGGGAATGGAGTTCACCAAGGAACTCGCAGAAAATTAAAGCAGCTTGGAATCCCATGTGGGAATCATAAGGCAGTTCAAATGACACAGAAGGATTATGAAGAATACGATTATCTTATTGGAATGGAACAGGTAAATCTTAGAAATATGCGACGAATTGCAGGAGGAGACAAAGATGGAAAGTTCCATTTATTGTTAGAATTCTCAGATAGTATACGAGATATTGCAGATCCGTGGTATACAGGAAACTTTGATGAAACCTATGAAGATGTGAAAGAAGGGTGCGAGAAATTTTTAAAATTTATTTTAAGAAATAGATATCTATAGAATCTATAGCTATAATATGATATTATTGTATATAGAGAGATACAAACATATGAGGAACGATTAAGGGGAAATATGGCACGATTACGCAAGTTATTGGTAGTTGATGATATGAAGATTAATCGAGATATATTAGCAAAGATTCTATCTGAGGACTACATTATATTAGAGGCAGAGAATGGAAAAGAAGCTCTGGGAATTTTAGAGGGGAAACAGGAAGAGATTTCTGCAGTTCTTCTTGATTTAGTGATGCCTGTTATGGATGGATATACATTCTTAAAAAAAAGGTGTGATAATGATTTGATTGCAAATATTCCGGTGATTGTTATGACTCAGGAGGATAATGAGAAGAGTGAAATCCAGGTATTGAAAGAAGGAGCCAATGATTTTTTGACGAAACCATATAATGCGGCAATTATTAAGCATCGTCTGAAAAACATTATTCGATTACGAGAGACTGCAGCTTATGTCAATGCAGTAGAATGGGATTCACTTACCCATGTATATAGTAAAGAGGCTTTTTATACAAGAGCTAAACAGATGATACAGAGAAAACCAAATGGAGAATATGCATTCCTTTGTATGGATATTGCGGATTTTAAATTAGTAAATGATTTGTATGGAGAAGCAGAAGGCGATAAACTTCTAAAATATGTGGCAAGATTACTTAATGAGGTATTTGCTCCACTAGGTAGTAAAGTTGGAAGGTTAAATGGAGATACCTTTTTGATTCTTGTGCCAAATGCAAATAATCAGATAGAAAAATTAACGGCTCAATATATAAAAAAATTAAGAGAATATCCGATTAATATGGATTTAAATGCACAATTTGGGGTGTATCTTACAGAAGATTCAGAACTTACAGTGAGAGCTATGTGCGATTATGCTAAAATTGCAATTCAGAAGATTAAGAATAAATATAATCATACACTTGCATATTTTGATAAAGAGATTCATGAACGGTTGCTAGAAGAACAAACGCTGGCCCATGAGATGAGAGATGCACTTCATAAAGGTCAATTTGAGATGTTGCTGCAGCCTAAGTTTGACTTACAGACAGAGGAAATTGTTGGAGCAGAATCCTTGGTTCGATGGAATCATCCAGATAGAGGAGTGCTATTTCCTTCTACATTTATTCCACTGTTTGAAAAGAACGGATTTATTACAAATCTTGATATATATGTATGGGAAGAAGCTTGTAAGAAAATTCGAGAGTGGATTGATGCAGGAAATCAGCCCATTCCAATTTCAGTTAATGTTTCAAGGGCAGATATTTATAAACCGAAGCTTCCACAAATTATTATGGGACTTATAGATAAGTATGAGATTAGCACATCCTGGTTACATCTTGAGATTACAGAGACGTCGTATACTGTCCATCCAAAGCAGTTAGTTGATGTTATCATAGAACTTAGGGGACTAGGATTTCATATTGAGATGGATGATTTTGGTACTGGATATTCCTCTCTTAATATGTTAAATGAAGTTCCAGTAGATACAATTAAGCTGGATATGGGATTTTTAAAGAATAATGACGTGAACAATCATACAGGAAATATTATTAATTTTGTTATTACCCTGGCAAAATGGTTAGAAGTCTCTGTTGTGGCAGAAGGTGTGGAGACAAAAGAACAGTTCTTGTTTTTAAAAAGTATGAGCTGTGCTTATGGACAGGGATATTATTTTTCAAGACCACTGCCGGAAAAGGATTTTGAGCATCTTATGAAGAAAGTAAAGATATCAAAGTTCTCTAATGCTGGATTTCAATCAGAACAAATTGTTCAAAAGGAAGAAATTTGGATTCCAGATTCAAATTTTAATATGTTTTTTAATGCATATCCAGGAGCACTTGCACTTTGCGAATATGAGAATGGACATTTGAACCTAATTCGGGGAAATGAAAATTTGCATCGACAGATTAATTCCACAGCATTTCGAGAAAGTGTAGACTTGTTTCCAATGATTCATAAAGAAGATCAAAAGAGAGTTCATGGCGAGATAGAACGTATGGTAGAACGATCAAGTGAGTTAAACCTTGTGGCTCGATTCAAAAGCAACTTTTTGAATCAGGAATATGAAAATGTTCAATTGCGTATGAAATTAATAAGCAAAAATAAGGCGAGAGCAGTGCTTTTCTTAAATGTTGAAATATCACAAAGATTGTAAAGTCCAATCGACAAAATGTGAAGCTTAATTTTCTGACAATTGTGGAAAACTTTTCGAAAAATCGAAAAAAACAATTTTGTGGATAACATTGTGGATAAACTTTTTGCAACAGGGAATTGAATTTGAAAATTGATATGTTAGAAAAAAATAATAGTAAAAAAATTAGAATTACTAGAGTTTTTTATTTAAATAATCTGAAAAAAACAAAGTAAAATAAGAACAAGGCTGTGGTTTTACAAATCACGAATTTGTTCTTTTTTTTAACCAATATCCCAAAAAATGGGCGTAATAAGGCAAAAAGTGGGTGAAAAGCACCAAAAAAATGATTTATCTGACAATTCGACCGAATTGGCTACATATTCAATTTAATTGGAATGCAAGAGGGAAATACCGATTTGTCGTATATGCATAAAGAAATTTAATACAAGAGAAAATAAAAAAAATACTAAAAAAATTTAAGAGAAGTTATCCACATTTAAAAATGGCTTATCTTCGTGAGTGTGGACTTATACACTGAGTTATCCACATTATCCACAGGCTGTGGACATTTAAAAATTCGACAGAAAGGAAACATTTGTTTTGTGCATTTTTTATAAAAATAAGTGGTTACATGAAATCTAGTATATGATATAATAATAATACATTAAAAAGTAAAGGAGTTGGAAGCCATGAATTTCATTATTAGCGGTAAGAACCTTGATGTAACAGAGGGAATAAAGGCAGCAATCGAGGAGAAGTTAGGACGACTCGACAAGTACTTATCAGATGACATTGATGTCAGTGTTACTCTAAGTGTTCAAAAGGAAAGACAAAAGATTGAAGTAACAATTCCTATGAAGGGGCACATAATACGTGCAGAGCAGGACAGTGCGGATATGTACGTATCCATTGATCTAGTTGTTGATATTATTGAAAGACAAATCAGAAGATACAAAACTAGATTAATGAACAGAACTCATGAAGGAACAGGTCTTAAACAAGAGTTTATGGACTTGGAGGAATCTTATGAAGAGGATGAGATTCGAGTAATTCGAAGCAAAAAGTTTGCAATCAAACCTATGGACGTTGAAGAAGCATGTATTCAGATGGAGTTGTTAGGACATAGTTTCTTTGTATTTCGTAACTCAGATACATTTGAAGTTAACGTTGTATATAAGAGAAAGGGAAATACATTCGGATTAATAGAACCTGAATTTTAAAAACAGGTTGCAGTGCAGCCTCAAATAAAAACAAGCCCTGGCAAGTCGAAAGATTTGTCAGGGCTTGTTTTTATTTGAGGCTATAGGGCGACCGCCCGAAAGCAAGTAAGCAGAAGGCTTACTTGCCTGCAACCGGAAAAACAAGGGAAGAGCAACCGATGGCAAGTCGAAAGATTTGTCAGGGCTTGTTTTTATTTGAGGCTATAGGGCGACCGCCCGAAAGCAAGTAAGCAGAAGGCTTACTTGCCTGCAACCGGAAAAACAAGGGAAGAGCAGCCAATGGCAAGTCGAAAGATTTGTCAGGGCTTGTTTTTATTTGAAGCTATAGGGCGACCGCCCGAAAGCAAGTAAGCAGAAGGATTACTTGCCTGCAACCGGAAAAACAAGAGCAGAGCAACCGATGGCAAGTTCTAGTAAATTGTGCTATAATAAATACAATTAAGGGAAATAAATAACAAGAAGGGGGGAGCCGTGTGAAAGCAAAATCTAGGAATAAGGGATTTACATTAGTTGAAGTAATTGTTGTGTTAGTGATTCTTGGAATTTTAATCGCGTTGCTTGTGCCGGCACTTACAGGATATATTGAAAGAGCAAGGGAAAAGTCAGCATTAGCAGAATGTAGGCAGTGTGTTCATGCAGCACAGACGTTAGCTAGCGAAAAGTATGGACAGGGAATTGTGATGGAATTTAATAATGATGTAAAAAAAGAGATTCAAGACTTGGCAGAAGTATCACCAGAAGGTGCAAAAGGAATCCAAGAATTAATATGGAATGACAGAGCCAAGGTTACGCGATTGGTTTATGTTTCTGATAATGATATTACAGTAAGATATGAGAATGGAGTTTATAGTATTAGCAGTAATTCATTGGCTAGTGAGTCAACATTACAAGAAATCGGGAAGATAGCAAAAACAATTTCTGTAAGTACCATGGATTCAGGGGCAGTCAATGGGGCATATACAAAAGAATTTCTTGCAAAATTAAAAGAGGCAGGAATTGATTTAGAAGCTATGGGAGCAAAGTCGTGGCAATATACAAAAGTTGGAAATGGACCGTTTTTATATTGGTCACCAGTAGATATTCAAGGAAAAGCTAGTGGAACTAAAGTTCCAGTTATGCGCTATAATATAGGTACAAAAACATTTACAGTATGGATAAGTTCCGTAACAGAGGGAACAACTGGAGGGACATATAAGAAGTTTGGCAGTTATGCAGAATATAAACCTAGTACAGCTTCTTCAAAAGATGAGCAGACATATGACAAGATGTATCAGCACTATCAAGAAGCCTGCGATAAATACAAATAATTATCAAAAGGAAGTGTACCAAATTTGGTATACTTCTTTTTTTGATTCATAAAACTTTATATTTTATTAAGAAAATTTCACAAACTGTATACTTGCCTATGTTATATAGAAGTGTTACAATATTTTAGATTATAGATTCATATAAATAAGAAGAAACCGATCACATTAACATGGGAGTGAAATCATGGGACTATTTGAAAAGGTGTTTGGAACACATAGTGAAAAAGAATTAAAGAGAATCGACGGAATAGTTGATAAGATTGAATCATACGATGAGACAATGCAACAATTATCTGATGAAGAACTAAAGAATAAAACAGCAGAATTTAAAGAGCGTTTGGCAGGTGGAGAGACATTAGATGATCTTCTTCCAGAAGCATATGCGGTTGTTCGTGAGGCCAGTAGCAGAACTATTGGATTAAAGCATTACAGAGTGCAATTAATTGGTGGAGTTATCCTTCATCAAGGACGTATTGCGGAGATGCGTACTGGTGAAGGTAAGACATTAGTGTCTACATTGCCAGCATATTTGAATGCATTAGAAGGTGAAGGAGTTCACATTGTAACTGTTAATGATTATTTGGCAACTCGTGATGCTCAGTGGATGGGACAAGTGCATAATTTCTTAGGAGTTACTGTTGGCGTTGTTACCAACGATATGGAAGGTGACGAAAGAAGAGATGCCTACAACTGTGATATTACTTATATTACAAACAATGAACTAGGATTTGATTATCTTCGAGACAACATGGTAGTAGAGAAGGAAGAATTGGTACAAAGAGATCTTCACTATGCCATTGTGGATGAGGTGGATTCCGTTTTAATTGATGAGGCAAGAACTCCATTGATTATTTCTGGAGAAAGCGGAAAGTCAACAGAGTTATATCGTGCATGTGATATTTTGGCAAGACAGATGGAACGTGGATCTTCGGATGGAGAATTGTCAAAGATGGATATCCTAATGAACGAGGATATTGAAGAAGATGGAGATTTCCTTGTAAATGAAAAGGATAAGCACATTCTTTTAACTGCAGAAGGTGTGAAGAAGGTTGAGAGTTTCTTCCATATTGATAACTTAGCAGATCCAGATAATCTTGCGATTCAGCATAATATTATTTTGGCACTTCGTGCACATAACCTTATGTTTAAGGATAAAGATTATGTAGTCAAAGACGATGAAGTATTAATCGTTGATGAATTTACAGGTCGTATTATGCCAGGACGTAGATACTCTGATGGTTTACATCAAGCCATTGAAGCAAAGGAAAATGTAAAAGTTAAGAGAGAGTCTAAGACATTAGCTACTATTACATTCCAGAATTTCTTCAATAAATATAAGAAAAAAGCAGGTATGACAGGTACTGCATTAACAGAAGAACAAGAATTTCGTGAGATTTATGGAATGGACGTTATTGTTATTCCAACCAACATGCCAGTTCTTAGATTGGATCATGATGATGCAATTTACAAGACAAAGAAAGAAAAGTTAAATGCTGTTGTCAATGAGATTATTGAATCTCATCAAAAGGGACAGCCAGTTTTAGTTGGTACCATTACCATTGAGATGTCAGAAGAATTAAGTGGTATGTTGAAGCGAAAAGGAATTAAGCATAATGTATTGAATGCCAAGTTTCATGAAAAAGAAGCGGAAATTATTTCTCATGCAGGTGAGATTGGTGCAGTTACTATTGCCACAAATATGGCTGGTCGTGGTACTGATATCGTTCTTGAAGATGGAGTTGCAGATCGTGGAGGACTTAAGATTATTGGTACAGAACGTCATGAATCAAGACGTATTGATAACCAGTTACGTGGTCGTGCCGGTCGTCAGGGAGATCCAGGTGAATCTAAGTTCTACTTGTCTTTGGAAGATGATTTGATGAGACTCTTTGGATCTGAACGTATGATTACTGTATACAATACATTAGGTATCCCAGAAGGGGAAGAGATTCAGCATAAGTCAATTAGTAAGACCATTGAAAAAGCACAAATGAAAATCGAGAACAATAACTTTGGAATTCGTAAGAATTTGTTGGATTATGACCGAGTGAATAACGATCAAAGAGAAGTTATTTATAAAGAGCGTCGTAAAGTGTTAGACGGAGATGATATGAGAGAATCTGTTCTAAACATGATGACAAAAACAGTTGCAGATTATGTGAATCAATTTGTAAGCGTTGATGTACCTTCGGAAGAATGGGATTTGAAGAGCTTAAATGCAGAGCTTCTTCCAGTTGTTCCAATTCAAAAGATTACTCTTACAGAAGAAGAAAAGGGAGGAAATGCCCAGGCACTTCTAGAACGTTTACAAAAGGAAACCATTGCACTATATGAAAAGAAAGAAAAAGAATTTGAAGAATTTGATTTGCGTGAAGTAGAGCGTATTATTTTACTAAAGGTAATTGACCGTAAGTGGATGGATCACATTGATGACATGGATCAGTTACGTGAAGGAATTGGATTACAGGCATATGGACAAAGAGATCCAGTGGTTGAATACCGCATGCAGGGATTTGATATGTTTGAGCAGATGGAGCGTGGAATTCAGGAAGAGACAACAACTGCCTTGTTGAATGTAAAAATTGAGCAGAAGATTGAAAAAGAAGAAGCACCAAAGGTAACAGGAACCAATAAAGATGATGCAGGGTCAAAGACAGTGGTACGTAAAGGTGCCAAAATCGGACGTAATGATCCATGCCCATGTGGAAGTGGAAAAAAATATAAAAACTGTTGCGGAAAGAACAAATAGCAGTTAGAGGAGTTTTAGCATGATTGAATTAGAACAATTACAATATCATATAAACTCATATAGGGAACCACTGCAGGAGATGAGTGGTTCCCTTGCTTTAGATGAGAAAAAAGAAAGAATTGCACAGTTAGAGTCTGATATGGAAGCTCCAGGATTCTGGGATCAAGTGGAAGCATCTCAAAATGTCATGAAAGAAGTAAAGGGATTAAAAGATGTGGTAGAATCCTATGAAAATCTGACCAGTCAACTAGAGGATATTGAAACTCTGATTGAAATGGCAAATGAAGAACAGGATGAAGATTTAGTAGCTGAGGTTCAGGATTCTTTTGAGTCCTTTGAACAAGATTTTAAAAAACTAAAAATATCTACACTCCTAGATGGAGAATATGATAAGAATAATGCGATTTTAACATTACACGCGGGAGCTGGTGGAACAGAGTCTTGTGACTGGGTGAGCATGTTATATCGTATGTTTACTAGATGGGCAAATAAGCGTGGATTTGACACGAAAGTAATCGATTATCTTGATGGAGATGAAGCGGGAATTAAGTCGGTAACTGTAGAGATTAAAGGTGAAAATGCATATGGATACCTTCGCTCGGAGAGTGGAGTACATCGTTTAGTGCGCATTTCTCCATTTAATGCAGCAGGGAAAAGACAGACTTCATTTGCATCCTGTGATGTGATGCCAGAGATTGAAGATGACTTGGAAATTGAAATTGCAGACGAAGATATTAGAATTGATACTTATCGTGCAAGTGGTGCTGGGGGACAGCATATTAACAAGACAGATTCTGCCATTCGTATTACACACCTGCCAACAGGAATTGTTGTACAATGCCAAAATGAACGTTCTCAGCATAAGAACAAAGATCAGGCAATGCAGATGTTGAAAACAAAGCTGTTTTTATTGAAGGAACAGCAGCATTTGGAAAAATTATCGGATATTCGTGGAGATGTTGGAGACAATGGATGGGGAAATCAAATCCGTTCCTATGTATTGCAGCCTTACACTATGGTAAAAGACCACAGAACCAATGAAGAAAGTGGAAATCCAACAGGAGTATTAGATGGTGATTTAGATGGATTTATGAATGCTTATCTAGCATGGTCAAAACAAAACTAGAAAACTAAAAATTAAGGTTGTGTCTTTCTACAAAATATGATAGTATTTTTGAAAAAGACAATTGTGTCTTGTACACGAACAAAGGATGTAGCCATGGAAGAAACAAAATATTACGTAATAAAGAAGAAGGCTGTTCCAGAAGTGTTGCTAAAAGTTTTAGAAGTTCAAAAGCTTTTAGATGGGCAGCAGGCTAAGTCTGTGCAGGAAGCAGCAGATGCAGTGGGAATTAGTCGAAGTTCCTACTATAAATATAAAGATGATATTTTCCCTTTCTATTCAAATAAAAAGGGAAGGAATATTACGTTTGTCATTGAAGTAGAGGATCAGCCAGGAGTTATGGCCTCGGTGCTTCAAGTATTTGCTCAGTATAGTGTGAATATATTAACCATTCATCAGAGTATTCCAATCAATGGAAAGGGAGTATTGACAGTGAGTGTTGACATTTGCGATATGGAAACAGATGTCTCGGCAATGATTGAAAGTGTTGAGAAGTTAGACAATATTATCTATGTAAAGATAATCGCAAAGGAATGATTTGAATTGGAGGATATTATGAAATATATAGTTGTATTAGGGGACGGGATGGCCGATAACCCTATTGAATCACTGGGAGGCAGAACACCTCTTCAAGAAGCAAAAACACCAATGATGGATGAGATGGCAAAGGTTTCTGTACAAGGGCTAACCTATACAGTTCCAAGCAATCTGCCAGCAGGAAGTGATGTTGCCAATCTAGCTATGCTAGGGTATGATCCACAGCAGTACTATTCTGGAAGATCTCCGTTGGAGGCTCTTAGTATTGGCGTTGATATGAAAGATACGGATATTGCACTTCGATGTAATATCGTCACATTATCAGAAGATGAACCATATGAAGAAAAGAAGATCCTTGATCATAGTTCTGGAGAGATTACCACAGACGAAGCAAAGATTTTAATTGCAGCGGTAAAGAAAGAGTTAGAGACAGATGAATTCAAGTATTACCCAGGAGTCAGCTATCGTCATTTGACTATTTGGGATCATGGAGAAGTGGCAGAATTAACACCACCTCATGATATTTTAGAAAAAACAATTGGTCCATATTTACCAAAAGAAGAAAAACTAAAAGACATGATGAAGAAAAGCTACGACATTTTAAAAGATCATCCAATTAATAAAGCGAGAATGGAAAAGGGATTAAATCCAGCCAATAGTATTTGGTTCTGGGGTGCAGGTACAAAGCCAGCTTTAGACAATTTTGAAGAAAAAACTGGAAAAACTGGGGCAATGGTATCTGCAGTAGATTTATTAAAAGGAATCGCAGTAGGTGCTGATATGTTAAATCTTGACGTAGAAGGAGCCAACGGAGGTTTGGATACAAATTACGAAGGAAAGGCACATGCGGCTGTTCAAGCCTTAACAGATGAGGGCAGAGATTTTGTATATGTTCATGTAGAAGCACCAGATGAGATGGGACATCAGGGAAGTCTGCCAGATAAAATAAAAGCCATTGAATATCTAGATCAAAGGGTGATTCAAGTGATTATAGATGAACTAAAGAAAGCTGGAGAAGATTTTAGAATGTTAGTGGGACCAGATCACCCAACACCAATTGCCATTCGTACACATTCAAAAGATCCAATTCCATTTATGATCTATGATTCTACAAAGGAAGTGGAAGGCCAGAATGAATATAGTGAAGCTGCAGCTAAAAATGCAGGACTTGTAGTAGAACATGGATATAACGTTATGGATATGTTGTTAGAAAATAATTTACGATAGAGAGAAGGCACTAGGAGGAAGTTATGCTAATAGTTAAAAAGTTCGGTGGAACATCAGTAGGAAATAAAGAAAGAATTCTTAATGTTGCAAAGAGATGTATTGAAGATTACGAAAAGGGAAATGATGTAGTTGTTGTATTATCTGCCATGGGAAAGATGACAGATGATTTAATCAAAATGGCAAAGGATATCAATCCCAATCCATCAAAAAGAGAGATGGATATGCTATTAACAACTGGAGAACAGACATCCGTTGCATTGATGGCAATGGCAATGAATGCACTTGGCGTTCCCGCAGTTTCCTTAAATGCATTTCAAGTAGCTATGCATACTACACATGCATACAGCAATGCAAGAATTAAGCGTATTGATACTGACAGGGTAAATAATGAATTAGAACAGCGTAAAATTGTAATAATTACAGGATTTCAAGGTGTTGACCGCAACGAAAACTATACAACATTAGGACGTGGTGGTTCTGATACAACGGCAGTAGCACTTGCAGCAGCATTAAATGCAGATTCTTGTGAAATATATACAGATGTTGACGGAGTATACACTGCAGATCCTAGAAAAGTAGAGAATGCAAAGAAATTAAAAGAAATCACATATGATGAGATGCTTGAGATGGCAACATTAGGAGCAGGGGTTCTTCACAATCGTTCTGTTGAATTAGCAAAGAAGCATGGCGTACAATTAGTGGTTCGTTCTAGTTTAACAAAAGAAGAGGGAACGGTCGTAAAGGAACGTGTTGCAAGAGGAAAATCAGAGATTAGTGGAGTTGCTGGTGATGACGATGCAGCAAGAATTGCAATTCTTGGACTAGAAGATACGCCGGGTGTAGCATTTAAAGTATTTAATGTTTTAGCAAAGAAAAATGTAAATATTGATATTATTCTTCAATCAGTAGGAGAACCAGGAAAGAAAGATATTTCCTTTACGGTCAAACAAGAAGATGCCGATTTAGCAGTAAATACACTTCGAGATTATATGTCAGAGGATGATTACAGAGATATTGATGTTACAACAAATGTAGCAAAGGTTTCTATTGTAGGACGAGGACTAAAGGATCATGCAGGAATGGCAGCACGTATGTTTGAAGCCTTATATGAAGCCGGTGTGAATATCCGAATGATTTCTACATCAGAGATTCGAGTTACTGTAATTGTAGAGGAAAAAGATATGGTAAAGGCAATGAATGCAGCACATGATGCATTTGAATTATAGGAAATAGAAATTATAAAAGGAGTTTCCAGGGGAAGCTCCTTTTTAGACTGATATTTTGGAGGAAAATATATGAAGCGAACAGATTATTTATCATGGGATCAGTATTTTATGGGGATTGCCCTACTATCCGCTCAAAGAAGTAAAGATAATCATACACAAGTAGGAGCCTGCCTTGTAAATGATCGCAATAAAATTTTGTCCGTTGGATATAATGGGATGCCAACAGGATGCGAAGATGACAATATGCCATGGGAGCGGGAAGGAACGCCTTTAGATACGAAATATTTTTACGTGTGTCATGCAGAATTAAATGCTATTTTAAATTATGGTGGAGGATCATTAGATGGGGCAAGATGCTATGTTACTTTATTTCCATGCAATGAGTGTGCAAAAGCAATTATTCAATCTGGAATGAAAGAAGTAATTTATATGCAGGACAAGTATGCCGATTCAGATGCGACCATTGCATCTAAAAAAATGTTTGATATGGCGGGAGTTACATATAGAATGTTTGCACCCAAAAATCAGACCATTGAGATTAAACTATAGAAAAGGAAAACAATATGGATATTATTAGTATTTTACAAAAAGAACTTGGAATAAAACGTCATCAAATCGAAGTGACAATTCAGTTGATTGATGAAGGAAACACAATTCCATTTATTGCACGATACCGAAAAGAAATGACAGGGTCTTTAGATGATGAGACACTTCGGAATTTACATGAAAGACTGATGTATTTAAGGAATCTTCAAGACCGTAAAGAAGCTATTCAAAAGAATATTGAAGAACAGGGAAAATTAACAGAGGAGCTAAAAAAGCAGATAGATGAAGCTACAACCTTAGTTGCAGTGGAAGATTTGTATCGCCCATATAAACAAAAGAAACGAACCAAGGCAATGATTGCTAAGGAAAAAGGGTTAGAACCTCTTGCCAATATTATTTTACTGCAAAAGGCCAAGAAACCGTTAGAAGAAGAAGCACAGGCTTTTATTGATGTAGAAAAAGAAGTGCTCACAGCAGAGGATGCTTTAACTGGTGCAAAAAATATTATTGCAGAAATTATTTCCGACAATGCAGAGTATAGAACTTATATTAGAAAAGCAACATGGGATTATGGATTGATTACTTCAGAAGTAAAAAAGAAAGAAGAATCTTCCATATTTGAAATGTATTATGATTTTCAGGAACCAGTAAAAAAAGTTGCTGGATATCGGGTTTTAGCCATGAATCGTGGGGAGAAGGAAGGTATACTATCAATTAAGATTGAACCAGATCAAGAAAAAATTGCTCAATATTTAGCACGTAAAGTAATCCATGGGGACAATAAGAATACAACAAAAGTGTTGTTAGAATCCATAGAAGACAGCTATAAACGTTTAATTGCACCGTCTATTGAAAGAGATATTCGAAGTGAACTAACTGAGACAGCAGGCAGCGAGGCAATTAAAGTATTTGGCAAAAATTTAGAACAATTATTGATGCAGCCACCAATTGCAAATCAAGTAGTTCTTGGATGGGATCCAGCATTTCGTACTGGATGTAAATTATCTGTTGTAGATGCAACTGGAAAGGTATTAGACACCGTAGTCATCTATCCAACAGCGCCTCAAAATAAGGTAGATGAGGCGAAAAAGACTGTAAAAGCACTGATACAAAAGTATCACATTACCTTAATTTCCATTGGAAATGGAACCGCATCAAGAGAGTCAGAACAAATTGTTGTGGATATGTTAAAAGAAATCAAAGAGCCAGTGCAATATGTAATTACAAATGAGGCAGGTGCATCTGTTTATTCTGCAAGCAAGCTTGCAACAGAAGAATTTCCAAACTTTGATGTGGGGCAGAGAAGTGCCACTTCTATCGCCAGACGTGTGCAAGATCCCTTGGCGGAATTAGTTAAAATTGAACCGAAAGCCATTGGGGTTGGACAATATCAGCATGATATGAATCAAAAACAGTTAGGAGAAGCTTTAAGTGGTGTGGTAGAGGCCACAGTAAATAAAGTTGGCGTGGATTTAAATACGGCCTCAGCCTCTTTACTAGAATATGTGTCAGGAGTTTCCAAGGCAGTTTCCAAGAATATTGTAACTTTCCGTGAAGAAAATGGGAAATTTAAAAATAGAAAACAATTGTTGAAAGTTGCAAAATTAGGGCCAAAGGCATTTGAACAATGTGCAGGATTCCTTAGAATTGTTGGTGGAGACCAGCCGTTAGATGCAACGGGAGTTCATCCAGAAACATATAAAGAGACACAAACGTTATTAGAAAAATTAGGATATACTCTAGATGAACTTTCAAGCCAGGGATTCAAAGAAATGGGTCAGAAAATTGTAGAATATAAAAAGCTTTCAGGAGAACTTGGAATTGGGGAAATTACATTACAAGATATTGTAAAAGAATTAGAAAAGCCTGGACGAGATCCAAGAGAAGAAATGCCAAAACCAATTCTTAGAACCGATGTCCTTGATATGGAAGATTTAAAACCTGGAATGAAGTTAAAAGGAACGGTTCGAAATGTAATAGATTTTGGAGCATTTGTAGATATTGGGGTTCATCAAGATGGACTTGTGCATATCTCACAGCTCGCAGAGAAATATGTAAAACATCCATTAGAAATCGTCAGTGTTGGAGACGTTGTGGACGTGACCGTACTAAGTGTAGATTTAGATAAGAAAAGAATTCAATTAAGTATGATAAATAGGTAAAAATAAAATCTTTTCTTATGACCATGCTCCGGAAAAGGTAATCACTTCCCCGGTCATATAAAATGGTGCAGTTGCAGTATGATATATCATCTGAGCTGCCTCTTCTGGACTAGCAATATAATCGGCGGGAATCTCATCGCAGATTTCCTGCTTTTCTTCTTCACTGAAACAGGAGTTCATCTCGGTATCTATCATTCCAAATGCAATGGCATTGACGGCAATATGACTTGGGGCAACTTCTTTTGCCAAAGCCTTGGTAAAACTATTAATACCCCCCTTTGTCATTGAATATAGAACCTCGCAGGATGCACCTACGCTACCCCATACGGAAGATATATTAATAATTCGTCCAGATTTATTTGAAATCATAGATGGTAAAAGAGCATGGCTTGTGGAAATAGCAGAAAGAAGGTTTGTTTGGATGATGTTCATCCAATCATCAAAAGTGGTGTCAGTGAAAAGGCCAACTTGAGAGATTCCAGCGTTGTTTACCAAGCAGTCGATGGAGTGGAAATGTGATAATGCCTCCTTTATCATGTGCTTTGTAAATTCAGAATCCCCAATATCTCCGAGAAAAGAAAGAAAATTTACGCCTATTTCCTGTAATTCTTCAGATAGAGAATCTAATGCTTCCTTATGGTGAAATCCATGAATAATAACATTCCAATTTTGTTTTGCGAATAAAATAGCAGCCTGTCTGCCAATGCCTTGGGAACTGCCTGTTATGAGAACTGTTTTCATAAAAACCTCGTAGATTAAGAAAAAATTAAGAGTAACAATGTAATTATAACATAGAGGATTGTTGAAATAAATCGAATTATTTGATATACTGAATCCAGTCTAATAGGAGGATATTAAAATGGCGAGACGAGTAAGAGGAAAAACGGGAGCGGGTGCGATTATACTCAGAATATTAGTTGTTATTATTTTGATGGCAGTTTTTGGAGTTGTATCATTTATTGGAAGCAAAGCTTTTTTTGCAAATAGATTTAAAAAAGATAAAAAGGCTGAGATAGCAGCGCAATTAAAGAAAGAAAGTAAGGAACACGTAGATATTACGTTGACAAGAGTAGATACACAATTAATCATTCGTGTTTATCACAATAAAAACAAACAGATGATTTTTGTGCCAGTTCGTAAGGATTTAATTTTAGATTTAGACAGTGAAGGTGAAGAACTAACAGGATCAACAACAGCAACTGTTGAAGAGTTATTAGCTAAGACTAAAGATATGAAGATTATCACAAAAGAGATTGAAAAGACATTCTCTATTAGTATTTCAAATTATGAGAGATTAACAGCTTCTAAGTTTACAAACTTAGTGGATGCAGCTGGTGATGTTAAGATTGATTTAAGTACTGCAGTTTCATACAAGGATAAGAACAGTATGACTGTTCATCTAACAGAAGGAGCTAACGATTTGAATGGTAGTGAGGTACTTGGGATTATAACAGACAGCAGTGGTTTTGATAGCGAGTCTGAACACTCAGAATTAATCGGGGAGCTTGCATGTAAGGTTGCAATTTCGGCAAAGGAACAGTCGTTGAAAGAATATAAAGCATATGCTAAGGAATATATTAATACAGCTACATGTAATTATTCATATTCAGACATTTCTGAGTATTTAACTAGAATGCATGGAATTGATAATAAGGATTTTACTTATCAGATGATAGAAGGAACTGAAGGATCAAAGGGATTTACAGCGGATAAGAGTGCTGTTACCTCATTGTTTAATGAACTTTTATCTGAAAGTGGAAGTCAATCAACAAATACAACAGAAAAATCAAAAAAAGAAAAGACTACAACAGAATCGGCAGATAGTACTGCAACATCATCAAAGAATGTTGGAATAGAGATTCAAAATTTAACTAAGATTAATGGATTGGCAGGAAGCTGGAAGGAAAAATTAACCAGCGCTGGGTATAGTATAGATTCTGTTTTAAACAATACAGATGGTGAATTGACACATACAAAGATTATTGTTGCAGAAGATGGAATGGGAAAAGACTTGAAGTCTTATTTCAAGAATCCAAAGATAACAACTGGAACGGTGGATAGTGGAGCAAAGATTTGTATTATTCTTGGAACAGAAGATGAGATTTAGATGATAAGGGGAGAGACATTTTACAAAAAATGTCTCTCTTTTTTGTGTAAAAGTAGTAATAAATAGTTTTTTTCTCTTTTTTTTTTGTTCATTTTGCTATATGATAGGAGGTGAGTACAAATGAAAAGGAAGGAGTTGTCCTATGATTTCGAACCAAATGTTACAAGATATATTAGAAGGAATTTATAAGATTGTGGCGGTAAATTTGTCTGTATACGATTTACAGGGAAGGATAATCGCACAAACTAGTGAACAACCCATAGATGACACGGAAACGATTGAAGCGTTCGTAGCATCTATGGCAGAAAGTCAGGTTTTAAATGGGAAACAGTATTTTAAGGTGTTTGACGATAAACGTCTAGAGTATGTATTATTGTCAGATGGGGAGGCAGAGAACAGTTTTACAGTAGGGAAACTAGCAGTATTTCAAATTGAGAGATTGTTGATTGCTTATAAAGAGCGTTTTGATAAAGAGAATTTTGTAAAGAATTTATTATTAGACAATCTATTACTGGTGGATATTTACAATCGCGCTAAAAAGCTGAAGATTGACGTTGAGCAAAGCCGAGTTGCTTTATTAATTGAGGCAACTTATGGGAGAGAGCAGAATCTGTTAGAAATAATTAACGAACTGCCAGTTATAAATGAAGATGATTTTGTTACGGCAGTAGACGAAAAAAGTGTGGTATTGATTTCAGAGACCAGTTGTGAAGATAATCAAGAGAATTTTATTGAATATGGGCATAAGATTCAAAATGAATTAAGAAAAAGTGGATTAAATGAGATTCGAATTGCCATCGGAACGGTTGCGGAGGGGATTAGAGAAGTGTCAAGGTCTTATAAAGAAGCACAGATAGCTTTAGAGGTTGATAAGATTTTCTACGACAATCGTCCAGTGGTTGCATACAGTCAGCTTGGAATTGGAAGGTTGATTTATCAGCTTCCACTGCCTTTGTGTAAGATGTATATTCGCGAGGTGTTTAAAGATTATTCTCCAAAGATGTTTGATGAAGAAACACTGACTACAATTTACAAGTTTTTTGAAAATAATTTAAATGTATCCGAGACATCAAGACAGCTGTATATTCATCGGAATACACTGGTATACAGATTGGATAAGATTCAAAAGACAACAAATCTAGATTTAAGAAACTTTGAAGATGCAATTGCATTTCGAATTGCATTAATGGTTGTGAAGTATATGGAACATATGGAAACAGAAAATTGACATGATGGGAGTTTTACATGAAAAAGAATTTGTCGAAAATAATTATTACAGTGCTGCTTGTAATTTCAATGGTAGAAGGTGCATTTTTGGTTCGCGCCTATGTAATTCCTTCCAATGTAATGAAAGTTGCCCGTAAGATTAACAGTATAGAGAAGTTAATTGATTCAGAATATACTGGTGGGAAAGTTGACAAAGAAAAAATAGAAGATTATGCATACAAGGGAATGGTTGCAGGGCTTGGAGATGTATACTCCGGATATTATAACAAAAGTGAATTCGAAGAAATGATGTCAGAAACAGATGGAATATTTTCAGGAGTAGGGTTACAGATGCTCCAAAATTCTAAGACAGGAGAGATTTCGGTAGTAAAAGTAATGAAAGATACACCAGCGCAGAAAAAAGGAGTTGGGAAAGGCGACATTTTACTTAAGGTAGAGAATAAGTCTGTGAAAAATCAAAATCTTTCTGATATAGTTCAGAAAATTCGTGGAGAAAAGGGAACGAAGGTGCATTTGACCCTGAGTCATAATACTAAGGAATATCAGGTAACGCTTACGAGAGCTGTCATCGAAACACCAACCATAGAAAGTAAGATGTTAGAAGGCAAGATAGGATATATTCAAATCATAGAATTTGATGAAGTAACAGTGAATCAATTCAAATCGGCACTTTCTTCTTTGAAAAAGAAGGGCATGAAATCATTGATTCTTGATGTACGTGACAATCCGGGAGGATTACTAGAGTCAGTTACGAAGGTGGCAAATGAGATTCAAAGTGGGGGCGTCATAGTTTCAACTAAAGATAAAAAGGGAAAAGAGAAAGTTTACAATGCCAGTAAAGATGCATATGTGGATATACCTATTTGTTTACTTGTAAATGAAAATAGTGCAAGTGCATCAGAGATATTAGCTGGAACGTTGAAGGATCATAAACTAGCAACATTAGTTGGAGAAAAGACCTTTGGAAAAGGAATTGTGCAAGGATTTTATAGTGCAGGGAATGGAAGTTATCTTAAATTAACATCTGCAAAATATTACACACCAAATGGGAATAATATTCATAAGAAAGGAATTAACCCAAATGTTGTTGTAAAAGATAATAAAAAGACTTCAAAAGATGAGCAGTTAGAAAAAGCAAAAGAAATATTAAAATAAAAATTAAATAATAAAAGTATAGGATTAACATATCAGTTTGTCTTATACTTTTTTTATACCATTTTGTTGTTTTGTGATACAATGTAGGTAGTTATAAAACGGAGGCAAAGTAATGCAGGGAAATAATAAGGAGATAGAACGAATGAAAGCTCAATTAGATGAAAGCAGAGCAGCAATGCACGCAGCGATTGAAGCGGCTGATATATGTTACTTTGAATATTTTCCAGACATCGATGAAGCCGCAGAGTACAATGGAAGGGAGAGTTTTGGATTAGAAGCAAGACTCACAAATTATCCAGAGAACTGGTTTCAAAGGAAAATTACACATCCAGAAGATGAGCAGATGTTAAGGGATGCGTTTGCTGCAATTAAGGAGGGACAAAAGAAAGTAAGCTGTAAGGTAAGGAACAAAATGAATGGAGAATATTGTTGGTTTCATTACAATTTTACGTCCATCTATAATTCAAAAGGAATTCGGACCAGGGTTGTTTGTACTGCACAGGATATAACAGAATCAAAAGCTATAGAAGAGCTAAATCAATCTTTTGAGAACTTGTATACTAGAACACCAGGATGGATTTTTACATGTAAAAATGATGTATATTGGACTTTGATTCAGACGAATCCTAGAATTTTGGATATGACTGGTTATACAAAGGAAGAATTTGCAAGAGAAAAGAAAAACCGAATTGCAGAATTGATTCCAGAACAGAATCATAAGGCTATTCGTAATTTGATTAAAAAGACACAAGAAAAAGAGGATGAAACTAGCGTGTCCTATGAAATTCCCATTTACCACAAGGATGGGAGAGTTGTCTGGCTAAATGTTGATTTATATACGGATCAAGTGAAATCAAAGGGTGTGCTATATGTATCTTGTACAGATATTACACTTCAAAAGGAAAGAGAAGAAGAACTTCTTGAAAGTAATACCATGTATCAGTTGGCAACCCAGAATGCCAATATTAACCTTTGGAAATACGATATTGTAAATGACACTATGTATAATACCAGTGACTCTAAGGATCGACACTTTGGCGACGATATTATTTTTAATTTTCATGAATATATATTACAGTCTGGAAAGATTCGAAAGGACAGTGTACCTGTGTTTAAGCGGATACATGAAGAATTAAAATCAGGACAGAAGTCTGCTACAGGAGATGTTTGGTTTCAAACAGGAGATGGAAAAGGTTGGTGGTGTGAACGGATTAATTATGCGGTGCTTATGGATGAACACCAGACTCCATCAAAGGCATTTGGAATTGGAAGAGATGTAACAGAATTAAAGGAATCTGAAAAGAGACTCCAGGACGAACTGAAATTTCAGGATCTTATTGACAATGACAAATTATTATTAAAGGCACGATGTAATATTACATCCAATAAGATAGAGAAACTAAAGGGAATGAGTACGCTGGGAACGTCAACAACTTTGACAGCATTTTCTCATGGTCTACAATCAATGATAGATAATGCTTATGACGTGAAATCAAAGAAGTTGATTGAGCAAAAGTTTTCAAAAAAGAATATACAACTGGCAATGAGAGAGACAAGGGAGATTTCTTTTGATTATCTGATAAAAGTGCCAGAAGAACGGCCAATGTGGGTGAATGTAAATGCAAGAGTACTTCAAGATCCAGAAACTTTGAATATTATTATGTTTGTCTATTTATATGATGTTAATACAGAGAAGAAATTAACTGGAATTGTAAATAAAATTGTGGATGTGGATTTTGAAGTTCTCGGGTTAATCTATGCAGATACAGACAAAATGGAGCAAATTCGTCTTTCAAACAATAATGATAATGTAAAGATAGACTTTGATAAGAAGTACAAGGACGCCATTGAGGAGTTTATTGGAACTTATATTTCAGAAGAAGAAGAGGAGGAGGCGTATCATGCATTTTCCTTAAGTAATTTAAAAAAGCAGATGGATTTGAATGGAGTTTATGAATTTTCTTTTGGCTTAAAAGGAAAGAAGATTAGAAGAAAGAAATGGGCCTTTGCCTATTTTGATGATGAAAAGGAAATTATAATTTATACAAGAGCGGATATGACGGAGTTGTTTAAAGAACAGGAACTTCAAAAGGAGACACTGAAGAATGCTTTGATGCAAGCGGAAGAGGCTAGTAATGCAAAGACAGATTTCCTATCACGAATGAGTCATGAAATCCGTACGCCTATGAATGCAATTATTGGGATGAATACACTGGCGATGCAAAATATTCAAAAGACAAAGCAAGAGAAAGACTGTCTATCGAAAGTGGGAATTTCTGCAAGATTTTTACTTTCTTTGATTAATGATATTTTAGATATGAGTCGAATTGAAAGTGGAAAAGTATCTGTAAAAAAAGAGAAGTTTTCAATGGAGGAATTAACTTATAGTATTAATTCTATATTTTATGAACAGGCAGAATCAAAAGGAATTGACTATGATTGTGTTATTGCAAATTTCATTTCTGATTATTATATTGGGGATGTAATGAAAATCCAACAGGTTCTTGTAAATTTATTGGGGAATTCTGTTAAATTTACAAATTCAGGGGGGAAGGTGCAGCTGATTATCAGGCAGGACAGAACTTCAAATGGAAAAGCATATATGTCTTTTTCAGTAAATGATACAGGTGTTGGAATCGATGAAAAAGATATAGAAAAGATATTTGATCCATTTGAACAGGGAGACGCTACGATTACAACTCCGTATAAAGGAACCGGATTAGGGCTTGCTATTGCAAAGAATCTAGTCACCCTTATGGGTGGAAGTATGCATGTGAACAGTATTGAAGGAGTTGGAACAGAGTTTGTTGTAAATATTCCACTTGGATTGTGCGAGGAGGAGCAAAGATATCAAAGATTAAAATTATCAGTGCCTCTTTATAAGCTTCAAACTTTGATTGTGGACGATGATATTTTAATTTGCGAACATACAAAACAACTGGTAGAGGAGATTGGAATCAAGGCAGAGTGGGTAACTAGTGGTTACAAAGCGGTGGAAGAGGTAGAAGAAAAGTGGAATCAAGGAACCTATTATGATGTGATTTTACTTGATTGGAAGATGCCTGATATGGATGGAATCGAAACTGCAAGAAAAATTCGCAGCATTGTGGGTGCTAATGTTACCATTATTGTTATGACAGCCTATGATTGGACAGAGATTGAGGATGCTGCAAAACAGGCGGGAGTCAATCTTTTAATTGCCAAACCATTGTTTAAAGATTCTATTATGTCTACTTTTGAAACTGTATTTCAAAGAAATGAAGAAAAGAAAATTATGAAGCAAGGAAGGGAATATGATTTTTCGGGAAAGAAGATTCTTTTAGTAGAAGATCATGTGCTTAATGTTGAAGTGGCAAAGAGGTTGTTAGAAGTGAAAAATGCACAGGTAGAGGTTGCAGAAAATGGACTTCGTGCCATTGAAATATTTACAGAAAAAAAGGATGGATATTATGACTTGATTTTAATGGATATTCGAATGCCAGTAATGGATGGATTGACAGCGGCAAAGGCAATTCGACAGCTTCGAAAAGAGTCGGCGAAAACAATCCCGATTATTGCAATGAGTGCAAATGCATTTGATGAAGATATAGATAAGTCAAAAGCAGCAGGAATGAATGAACATTTGTCCAAACCAATTGAACCGCAGATTTTATATGCTGCCATTCATAAATGGATGAATACAGAAGATAGAAATTGACTCTAAGCAAGGGTTTAGGGTTATAATTTACGGAAATAATGATAGAGAGAGGTAGATAGTATGCATATGGCAGACGCGCTGGTATCGCCAGCAGTAGCAGGAACAATGTATGCATGTTCTGCAGTGGCAGCAGGATATGCAGTAAAGAAGATTAAGTTAGAGGATGACCCAAAAAAGATTCCAACCATGGGAGTTATGGGGGCATTTGTATTTGCAACACAGATGATTAATTTTACGATTCCGGGAACGGGTTCTTCAGGGCACTTATGTGGAGGGATGCTTCTTTCTGCAGTTTTAGGACCTTATGCTGGGTTTTTAACAATGATTGGAGTTTTATTGGTTCAAGGACTATTTTTTGCAGATGGAGGATTGCTGGCACTTGGCTGTAATATATGGAATATGGCATTTTACGGATGCTTTCTTGGAGCGGGACTTTTGTGGAGATATGCAGTGAGAAAGGGAATCAGCAAGAAGAAGATAACAGTGCTGTCTATTTTGGGATGTGTATTAACACTTCAACTTGGAGCATTCTCTGTAACCATAGAGACACTTGCCTCTGGAATTACGGAACTTCCATTTGCAGTGTTTGCAGGAACAATGCTTCCGATTCATTTGGCAATTGGACTTGTAGAAGGACTAATTACAGCTGCGGTACTTTGCTTTATTTATGAGGCAAGACCTGAGATTTTATGGATTGAAGATCAAAAGAAGATTGAAGGAAAAGAAAATAAATTATCTTTTCAAAAAACTTTGGGTATCCTAATTGGAGCCTTTGTAGTCATTGGGGCTGGGTTGTCATTGTTTGCATCCTCTCTTCCAGATGGATTAGAATGGTCCATTGGAAAGGTAACAGGAAGCAGCGAATTGGCAGCTTCTGGAGGAGTATATGCACTGGCTAACAAACTTCAAAGCTTTACAAGCTTTTTGCCTGACTATTCCTTTGCAGGAAGCTCTTCAGCTTCTGGAACTTCAGTTTCTGGAATTGTAGGTGGAGTCATTGTTATGGCACTATGTTTCCTCGTATGCATAATATTGAAAAGGTATAAGAAAAGCAGATGAAAATCCAATGTTAAATTTGAGTAAAGTTGGCAATATACTCTCTATTTTATGGTAGAATGTAGCAGAATATTTGGCAGAGCAGAATTTCTTGCCGAATTTTATTGAAGTGAATGACTAAGAAAGGACAGAAAGTATGTTGAAAATTGGAATGTTAACAAGTGGTGGAGACTGCCAGGCTTTAAACGCAGCTATGAGAGGTGTAGTAAAAAGCCTTGCCCATAAAGTTGACAAATTAGAGATTATTGGATTTATAGATGGATATAAAGGTCTTATCTATGGAAATTATAAAAAGATGACACCAGAAGATTTTTCGGGAATCTTGACAAAAGGTGGTACTATTTTAGGCTCTTCTAGACAGCCATTTAAATTGATGAGAGAACCAGATGAGAATGGACTTGACAAAGTAGAAGCCATGAAAGCAAATTACAGGAGACATAAGCTGGATGCTCTCATAGTATTAGGTGGAAATGGAAGTCAAAAGACGGCTAATTTACTTCGTGAAGAAGGATTGAATGTCATCCATCTTCCAAAGACAATTGACAATGATATTTATGGAACTGATGTTACCTTTGGATTTCAGAGTGCAATTGATGTGGCAACACAGGCAATCGATTGTATTCATACAACAGCTGCTTCTCACAATCGAGTGTTTATTGTGGAAGTTATGGGACATAAGGTAGGATGGCTTACCTTATATGCAGGATGTGCAGGGGGAGCCGATGTTATCTTACTCCCTGAGATTCCTTATGATATAAATTGTGTAATTGATGCAATCAATAAACGTTCAAAAAAGGGGCGAGGATTTACAATTTTAGCAGTGGCAGAAGGTGCCGTTTCTAAGAGTGATGCACTTCTTACAAAGAAGGAATATAAGAAGAAGAAAAAGAACTGGACCTATCCATCCATTGCATATAAGATTGCAGATGAGATTGAGCAGACATGTGGTCTAGAAGTAAGAGTGACTGTTCCAGGACATACACAAAGAGGTGGAAGTCCAGCACCGTATGATAGAGTTCTTTGCACAAGGTTAGGTGCTGAAGGGGCAAGGGCAGTCTTAGACAAAGATTTTGGATGCATGATTGCCGCAATCAATGGTGAGATGAAGCGGATTCCATTGGAGGAAACTGCAGGAAGGCTTAAGATGGTAGATCCTAATAATTCTATGATCGAAGAATTAAAGACTTTGGGAGTATCCTTTGGAGATAATTAAAGATAACAGGCATGTGAATCTGTAATGGAATCACATGCCATTTTTATTTGTATTTGGAGAAAAAAAGCGTATAATTGACTATATAGGAAAATTAGGAGGAAGTTATGGGCGTAGAAGAATTTTTCAATCAGGCAAAAGAGCGATTTATACGGGATAATTTAATGTCAGATGATTTTATTGCATTCATGGAGAATAATACAAAACCTATGGCAAAGCTAATGGCATACTATCGCTGCGCCAATATGGAAATAGAAACAAAATTCAAGATTTTAAACGAGCAGTTTTCTTTGAATTATGACCGAAATCCAATTGAGAGTATTAAAACAAGAATAAAATCCATGGAAAGCATAGTGAAAAAGACAAGAAGTCGAAATATTCCTCTTACATATAGAGGCACTGGAAGAAAATATTACAGATATTGCAGGAGTCAGGGTCATATGTTCTTTTCCAAAGGATATTTATTATTTGGCAGAGTGTCTTCTTAGGCAGGATGATATTATATTAATTAACAAAAAGGATTATATTAAAAATCCAAAAAAAAGTGGATATCGAAGCCTTCATTTGATTGTTCAAGTGCCGATCTTCTTGCAGGATGAAAAAAGATTGATGAATGTAGAAGTACAGCTTCGGACCATTGCCATGGATTTTTGGGCAAGCTTGGAGCATAAACTTAGATATAAGAAGAATATCCCAGAGGATGAGGCAGGTGAGCTTGCAGAGGAATTAATGGAGTGTGCCAGAATGAGTGCTGATATGGACCAGCGCATGGAAGATATTCGGAATCGAATTGTATTATCAGAGGCAAAATATGATACAATGAATCAGAAGGAAAAAGTCAAACAGGTGGGAAATGATTATCTGAAAAGTAAACTGTTTGATTTCTTTGAGCAATAAGATGAAAGGGAGGCATGGAACATGATAGATAAAACAGCAATCAGAGCATTGGCAAACCAAGCTTCCTACATTGATGGTAAAAACTTGTACCAGAAAGGTGCAGTCTTAGGTTTCTCCGTAGATGATACTACGGAGATTCATTTTATTGAGGCGACAGTCCTTGGCGAGGAAGGGGAAGAATATGAGATTTTCCTTCAATATGATACTACAATGAAATGGATGGAGGATTCTCACTGTGGATGTGAGGAGTATGGGACTTACTCAGGACTGTGCAAACACTGTATCGCGGTATTATTTGCGTATGAAGTAGACCAAAAGGAAAAGCAAATTCAATATCAAATGGAGAAAAAATAAGAAGCAAACCTTGCATATTTAGAATCTCTTCGGGGAGATGACTGGAATGGCTTAGAAACAAAGAAAGATGAGGAACAGACAACACCACAATTGAAAAAGCTTCTAACTCATCAAAAGTTAAAAGTTACCCTTCCAGTACTTCGAGAAGATGTTTATGGGAAAGTAAAACTGGAACCTTATTTTTATTTTAAGGGTTTGGAGATGATGCTGGAATTTAAAATTGGAACGGATTATATGTACATTTTAAAAGATGTTTTTAAGTTTGCACAGCGTATGGAGCAAAAGGAAGATTATGCCTATGGTCAAAAGCTCCATTTTATTCATTCTATGGAGATGTTCACAGAATCATCAAAAAAAATAGTGGAATTTGTTTGTAATTGGACAAAGGACAATAAAGAAAACTATATCTCTTTAAAGGCAGTTTCTCTAGGGTATCGGGACTTAGAGCAATTTATAGATGCCGTTGGATACGAACCCTTTTGTGGGGAAGTGGAGGGATTCAAAGAGACCATGTGGCAGGTAACAGCTTCTGATGTAAAATATCATCTCAATATAGAGAGAAGTTCTCGAGGAATTGAAGTTTCTGTAGATCAAAGAAAAGGTATTTTGTGTATTGATAAGTATTTTTATTTTGACCATGGACATATTTATAAGGCAGATAGAAAAGAACAAGAACCTATTCAAGATTTTCTTTTGTGTATGGAAAGTATTCCAGATAAAAGAGTTTTTATTGAAGAGAAAGATATTCCTGCATTTTGTAAAGAACTTCTCCCTATTTTAAAAAAATTCTACAAAGTCACCAGCAGGGATTTTAATGAAAATGAGTACAGTAGTGCACCGGCATTTTTTGAAATATATTTGGATTGTCCAAAAAAGGATGTTGTCACTTGCAAAGCATTGGCTGTTTATGGAGAGGATTCTTATAATATTTTTGATACAGAGACAAATCTAGAACGCAGAGACTTGTTGAAGGAGCATGAACTATCAAATGAGATATGGGAATTTTGCAATGTGTTTGATGAGAAAGAGCAGTTGATGCTGATTTCCAATGATGATGATAAAATGTATCGATTCTTAATGTATGGGATACCAGAAATGCAGCAGGCTGCTGAGGTTTATGTTTCCGATGCCATTAAGAAGATTCATCTCACCTCTGCACCAAAACCAACGGTGGGGATTTCTTTATCAGGGGATTTTTTAGAACTTCAAATGGAGGCGGAGGATATGTCAAGAGAGCAGCTCCTTGAAATCTTATCAAAATATAATCCAAAGAAAAAGTTCTTTCGACTTAAGAATGGAGATTTTGTCAACATGGACGGGGAGGGAATGAATGCCCTTCTTGAATTAAAAGATGGGCTGAATTTGACCCAGAAAGAATTAAAGGCAGATATATTGAAACTGCCCAAATATAGAGCTTTGTATTTAGACAGTGAGCTAAAAGCGTGGCAGGATGTCTCAGTGCAAAAAGATAAATCATTTAAGACACTAATTCGTAACATGAAAACAGTGGATGATAATGATTTTGAAATTCCAGAGGAAATGAAAAGCATTTTAAGAGAATATCAAAAGAGAGGATATTTGTGGATTAAAACCCTAAAATCCAATGGTTTAGGAGGAATTCTTGCAGATGATATGGGGCTGGGAAAGACATTACAGGTAATAGCATTTCTTGAATCAGAACGTCAAGAGAAAATAAAAAAGAGAAGAACTTTGATTGTAGTGCCTACATCCCTCGTATTTAACTGGACAACAGAGATTCAAAAATTTGCTCCAAAACTAAAAACTAAGATGATAATTGGAAATGCAGAACAAAGAAAAGAAATGCTTCAAACGATAAAAGAAAATGATATTGTAATTACTTCCTATGACCTTTTGCGGAGAGATATTGAGTATTATGATGAGATAGATTTTGCAAATCAGATTATTGATGAGGCTCAGTTTATTAAAAATCACAACACTAAGGCATCAAAGTCAGTTAAAAAAATTACAGCTGCCTTTAAGCTGGCACTCACAGGAACGCCAATTGAAAATCGATTAAGTGAACTTTGGAGTATTTTTGATTATTTAATGTCTGGATTTTTATATTCCTACAAGAAGTTTCGAGATGAATTTGAACAGCCAATTATTCAAGATAACAGTGAAGAAGATTTAAAGAGACTTCGTAAAATGATTCAACCATTTATTTTGCGACGCCTAAAAAAAGATGTTTTGAAAGATTTGCCAGATAAATTAGAGAAAAACTATTTTGCACAAATGGAGACAGAACAACGACAATTGTATGATGCTCATGTAAAGAGAATGCAATTAATGCTAGATGGACAGACGGACGAAGAATTTAAAACTTCAAGGATTCAGATTTTGTCAGAATTAACAAAATTGCGTCAAATCTGCTGTCATCCCGAATTATTATTTGAAGATTACAAGGGCGATTCTGTAAAAATGGATTTATGTATGGAGTTAATTCAAAATGGAATTAATGGCGGCCATAAGATTTTGCTTTTCTCCCAATTTACTTCTATGTTATCTTTGCTAGAAGACCGTATGAAAAAAGAAGGAATTTCCTTTTATACCTTGACGGGGGCAGTCAAAAAAGAAAAGAGAGCAGAGATGGTGGATGCATTTAATCATGACGATACGGCTGTTTTTTGTATTTCCTTAAAAGCTGGAGGAACAGGATTGAATTTGACATCAGCAGATATAGTTATCCATTATGATCCATGGTGGAATTTGGCAGTGCAGAATCAGGCAACAGATCGGGCACACAGAATTGGACAAGAAAATATAGTTATGGTATACAAACTAATTGTTCAGGGAACCATAGAGGATAATATTTTAAAATTGCAAGAAAAGAAACGAGAACTTTCGGAAAATTTACTAGGTGGAGAATCCATGGGAAGGGGAGCCTTTACCAGAGAAGAACTTAGAGAATTATTACAGTAAATCAAATTTTGCTCATAATCAAAGAACAAAGAGTTCCTAAAGTCAGGAACTCTTTGAACTTCTTACTCGATTTTTCCACAGCGGTTATAAAAAGTTAAAATATAGAGACCGCACAATCCTACAATTGCATAGATAACTCTTGAAAGCCATGTGCCAGGTCCACAGATAAAATCTACAAGATTCCATTGGAAAAATCCAATGAGTCCCCAGTTCACTGCACCGATGATTGTTAGAGTAAGAGCAATACAATCTAAAGTTTTGTTTCCCATAAATGCCTCCTTTTCTGGTAATAGTGTTTCCTAAGTCATGAAAAATATACAAAAGAATGGATAAAAAACACTTGATTCACATATGGGATTGTGGTAAAGTATAGAAGTCGTTGAAAGAGAGCATTCTTTTAGATGAGCCCAGATAGCTCAGTCGGTAGAGCAGAGGACTGAAAATCCTCGTGTCGCTGGTTCGATTCCGGCTCTGGGCATTGAGCACTTTATAAAGTACTCATAAGCGGGTGTAGTTCAATGGTAGAACTCCAGCCTTCCAAGCTGATCACGTGGGTTCGATTCCCATCACCCGCTTTTATAATGTAAGAAATAGCAAGATTGTTGCAAGATGCAGCAGTCTTGTTTTGTTATACAAAGATTTCTTTATGTTTAAAATCAGGATAGAGAAAGTAATATTTGCGTTTTTATTTTTATATACGTATAATAAAAGACAGAACGAAAACAAATGATAAATTAAAAGATACAGGGGGAAGAAATGAATCTTTATTTAGATGAGAAAAAGAAACATAAAAAAGGAAAGATTCTTTTGGTGGTACTAATTCTCTGCACTATCTGTATTGGGGCAGTATTATTTGCAATGCGTGATGTGAAAGGGAATGGAGCGGAAGTAGAGTTTAAAATTCCAAAAGGACAGAGTATTGTAACAACAGCAGAGAGGCTAAAGGATAAACATTTAATAGCATCAAAGTGGGGATTTGTTATCTATGCAAAGCTGACTTCTTATGGAGATGATATTAAACATGGAGTGCATACGTTAAAAAGTGGAATGACAAAAAAAGAAATCTTAAAGAATTTTACAACGTCTGGTTCTGAAAATACAATTACATTTACAATTCCAGAAGGATACTCCGTAGAGATGATTGGAGACTTGCTTGAAAAGAAAGGTGTGTGTAAAAAAGCCGATTTTTACAAAGCGGCCAGTACCACAGAAGGTTATACCAATGATTTTTTGAAGGATATTCCAAAAAAACAGGGATATTACTATATATTAGAGGGATATTTGTATCCAGATACCTACAATGTGTATAAGAGGTCAACGGCAAAGCAGGTGGTTCAAAAGATGCTGGATAATTTCCAAGGAAAATATAATGCAATTTTGAAGGAAAAGAAATATACCGGGAAACATACTATGTTTGAACTGGTAACTATGGCATCCATTATAGAAAGAGAAGCAGAAATTCAAAGTGAGCGTCCAGTTATTGCAGGGGTGATAGAAAATCGTTTGAGAATTAATATGAAGCTTCAGATGTGTCCTACGGTATTGTATGTTACAACAAAGGGAAAGTATGACGCCAACAAAGTATATTACAGTGATTTAAAAGTAAAATCGTTGTACAACACATATGTGAAGGAAGGTCTGCCAGTTGGACCAATCTGTAATTCGGATGATTCAGCACTAAAAGCCGCCATGTATCCAGAGAAGAATGATTACCTATTCTATCATACAAATGAGAAAAAGAAGGATGGAAGTCATATCTTTACAAAGACATATAAAGAACACGAAGATACACAGATTATTGATGATAAATCCCAATAGATTGTTATAATTATAACGTACTAAAAAAAGTACGTAAAAAGATAGGAAAATCCCTTTAATTATGGGGGTAAATGTTGTAAAATAAGACTGTATGTAAGTAAACATACAGTCTATTTTGTTTTAAGCAGCTATATTATAGTTGTTAGGATATTTTTTCATCAAAAGATTGATGAAAACGACTTATGCGCAAGTCATAAGACTTGTGCTAGCATTATTTAGGAGGAAGAAGACATGGCAAGAAAAATGAAAACCATGGATGGTAACACAGCAGCAGCACACGTATCATATGCGTTTACTGAAACTGCAGCAATTTATCCAATTACACCATCCTCACCAATGGCAGAATCAACTGACCAATGGGCAACACAAGGAAAGAAGAATCTTTTCGGAGAAACAGTAAAATTAGTTGAAATGCAATCTGAAGCTGGAGCAGCTGGTACTGTTCACGGTTCTTTATCATCAGGAGCATTAACAACTACTTATACAGCATCTCAGGGATTATTACTTATGATTCCAAATATGTATAAGATTGCTGGTGAATTACTACCTTGTGTATTTGATGTTTCAGCTCGTGCATTAGCATCACATGCACTTAACATTTTTGGAGATCATTCAGATGTTTACGCTTGTCGTCAAACAGGATTTGCAATGCTTTGTAGTTCAAGTGTTCAAGAAACTATGGACTTAGGAGCTGTTGCTCATTTATCTACAATCAAGGGAAGAGTTCCAGTACTTCATTTCTTTGATGGTTTTAGAACTTCTCATGAAATTCAAAAAATCGAAATGTGGGATAATGATGATTTAGCAGACATGATTGATATGGATGCAGTAGAAAGATTTAGAGCAGAAGCTTTAAACCCAGAACATCCAGTTCTTCGTGGTACAGCTCAAAATCCTGACATTTTCTTCCAAGCTAGAGAAGCATGTAACAAGTATTATGATGCATTCCCAGCAATCGTTGAAGATTACATGAACCAAGTAAATGCTAAGATCGGAACAGACTATAAGTTATTTAACTACTATGGTGCTGCTGATGCTGAAAAAGTTATCGTTGCTATGGGTTCTGTATGTGAAACTATCGACGAAACAGTAGATTACTTAGTAGGAAAAGGTGAAAAAGTCGGAGTTGTTAAAGTAAGACTTTACAGACCATTCGTAAACGAAAAGTTAGTAGAAGCTATTCCAGATACAGCTAAGGTAATCAACGTACTAGATCGTTCAAAAGAGCCAGGAGCTCGTGAACCATTATACTTAGACGTTGTAAACGCTTTAAGAGGAACTAAGTTTGAAAGTGCTGTTATTAACGGTGGACGTTACGGACTAGGATCAAAAGATACTACTCCAGCTGATATCATTGCAGCATTTGAAAATGTAGATAAGAATGAATTTACATTAGCAATCGAAGATGATGTAACAAACCTTTCATTAGGAAGAGGAGAAATTCCTGTTACAGCACCTGAAAGTATTGTATCTTGTAAGTTCTGGGGACTTGGAGCTGACGGTACTGTTGGAGCTAACAAGAACTCAATCAAGATCATTGGTGACCATACAGATAAGTATGCTCAAGCTTACTTTGATTATGACTCTAAGAAGTCTGGTGGAGTTACAATGTCTCACTTACGTTTTGGAGATGACCCAATTAAGTCTACATACTTAATTAACAAAGCTGACTTTGTTGCCTGTCACTGTGCACCATATGTAACAAAATACAATATGGTTCAGGACTTAAAAGATGGTGGAACATTCCTTCTTAACTGCAGCTGGCCAGTAGAAGAAATTGGAGATCACTTACCAGGTCAAGTAAAATCTTACATGGCTAAGCATAACATTAAGTTCTATGCAATTGATGGTATTAAGATTGGTAAAGAAATTGGATTAGGTGGACGTATCAATACAGTTCTTCAATCTGCATTCTTTAAATTATCAGGAATTATCGAAGAAGCTGACGCTATTCAATACATGAAAGACGCTGCTACAGCATCTTACAGCAAAAAGGGTGAAGCTATCGTTAAGATGAACCATGATGCTATTGATGCAGGAGCAAAAGCTATCGTTGAAGTACCAGTACCAGCTGAATGGGCTGACTGTGCAGATGAAAGCTTATTTGTTGAAGCTAAGGGAGATAGAAAAGAATTAGTAGATTACGTTAATAACGTACAAAACTATGTAAATGGACAAGTTGGTAACAGCTTGAAAGTTAGTGATTTAACTCCTTATGTTGATGGACATATGCCTCACGGAGCATCTGCATTTGAAAAACGTGGAGTTGCCGTTGACGTTCCAGCTTGGGATGCTGACAAGTGTATCCAATGTAACTTCTGTTCTTATGTTTGTCCTCATGCAACAATCAGACCAGTTGCTATGACAGATGCAGAGGCTGCAGCAGCACCAGCAGCAACTAAGATTGCTGATATGAAGGGTATGGACGGATATAAATTCACAATGACAGTAACAGTTCTTGACTGTTTAGGATGTGGATCTTGTGCAAACGTTTGTCCAGCAAATGCTATCACAATGGAACCATTAGATTCTCAAAGAGATCAACAAGAAGTTTATACTTATGGACAAGAACTTCCAGTGAAAGAAGAAGTAGCTGCTAAGTTTAAAGAAACTACTGTTAAGGGTAGTCAGTTCAAACAACCATTACTTGAGTTCTCAGGAGCTTGTGCAGGATGTGGAGAAACACCTTACGCTAAGTTAATTACTCAATTATTTGGAGATAGAATGTATATTGCCAATGCTACAGGATGTTCATCTATTTGGGGTGGATCATCTCCAGCAACACCATATACAGTAAACAAAGAAGGAAAAGGACCAGCTTGGTCTAACTCATTATTTGAAGATAATGCTGAATTTGGTTTAGGTATGTTCTTAGGACAAAATACACATAGAGGACACTTAAAAGCTAAAGTTGAAGCATTAGCAGCATCAACAGACAACGCTGACGTAAAAGCAGCAGCAGCTGAATATGTTGATACATATACAGATGGTAAAGCAAATACAGCAGCTACAGACAAGTTAATTGCAGCGTTAGAAGCTTGTGGATGTGATGAAGCAAAAGATATCCTTAGCAAGAAAGACTTCTTATCTAAGAAATCTCAATGGATCTTCGGTGGTGATGGATGGGCTTACGATATCGGATTCGGTGGAGTTGACCATGTATTAGCTAGTGGAGAAGATGTAAATATCTTTGTATTTGATACAGAAGTTTACTCTAATACAGGTGGACAAGCTTCTAAGTCTACTCATCCAGGTGCAATTGCTCAATTCGCAGCAGCTGGTAAAGAAACTAAGAAGAAAGATCTTCCAGGAATTGCAATGAGCTACGGATATGTATACGTTGCATCAATTTCTATGGGTGCTGATTATAATCAAACAGTTAAGGCTATTGCAGAAGCAGAAGCTTACCCAGGACCATCATTAATCATTGCTTATGCTCCATGTATTAACCATGGTATTAAGGGTGGAATGAGCATTGCTCAAACAAGAGAAAAATTAGCTGTAACATCTGGATACTGGAATTTATTCCGTTTCAATCCAGCATTAGCTGCTGAAGGAAAGAATCCATTTACACTAGATTCTAAAGCACCTTCAACATCATTTGAAGATTTCATCATGGCTGAGGTTCGTTACAATGCTCTTGCTCGTCAAAACCCAGAAAGAGCAAAAGAATTATTCGCTAAGGCTGAAAAGCAAATGGTAGACAAATATGCTGCATATGCTGAATTAGCTAGTAAATAAGATAGACTGTCTTAATAGATAGAGATTTAAGAAGGATACGCATTGCGTGTCCTTCTTTTTCTATTGGATTTATGAACAGGGCTTTGTTATAATGAATTTAACAATGAAAATTTAAAAAGGAGAAGAATTATGGAATATTATTTATCACCATCAATTTTATCAGCAGATTTTACTCGTTTAGGAGAAGATGTTAAAAAAGCAGCCGATGCAGGAGCACAGTGGATCCATATTGATGTTATGGACGGAATGTTTGTACCTAATATTTCATTAGGCATGCCAATTATCAAGTCTTTAAGAAGTGTTACAGACAAGGTATTTGATGTTCATCTAATGGTAGAAGAGCCTGGAAGATATGTGGAAGAGTTTGTAAAGTGCGGAGCGGACATAATTACAGTACATGCAGAAGCGTGTACACATCTTGATCGTGTTATTCAACAGATTAAGCAGCTTGGATGCAAGGCAGGAGTTGTACTGAACCCAGGGACACCCCTTACAGTCTTAGACTATGTGCTAGATGAATTAGATATGGTACTATTAATGTCTGTGAATCCAGGATATGGTGGACAAAGCTACATTCCATATACAGATCAAAAGATTAAAGACCTACGAGAGATGGTAGATGCACGTGGATTAGATACAATCATTCAAATTGACGGTGGGGTAACTGCGGACAGTGTAAGAAGATTAATGGACTTGGGAGCAAATGCGTTTGTGGCAGGTTCTGCAGTATTTAATGGAGACATTGAAGGTAATGTGAAGAAGATGTTAAAGGCAATGGAGGATTAAGATGAGTGAATGTACACACGATTGTAGTTCATGTGGGGAGAATTGTTCTTCTAGGCAAGAACCACAAGACATGTTAGAACCATTATATGAGAAAAGCAATGTAAAGAAAGTTATTGGTGTTGTCAGTGGAAAAGGTGGAGTAGGTAAGTCAATGACTACTTCTCTTTTAGCGGTTGCAGCAAATCGAAAGGGATTACATACAGGTATTTTAGATGGAGATGTGACGGGACCGTCCATACCACAATCCTTTGGACTTCATGAAAGATTACTTGGAAATGCAGATGGAATTATTATGCCAGCTATGACTAATCTAGGAATTGAAGTAGTTTCCGTTAATCTTATGCTGGAAGAAGAGACTCAGCCAGTTATCTGGAGAGGACCAGTGGTTACTGATGTAGTAAAACAGTTTTGGGGAAAGACTTTATGGAGAGATATTGATGTAATGTTTGTAGATATGCCTCCAGGCACTGGAGAAGTACCTTTAACAGTATTTCAATCAATGCCTTTAGATGGAATCGTAGTTGTTGCGACGCCACAGGATTTGGTGGGAATGATTGTTGAGAAGGCGGTTAATATGGCCAAGATGATGGATGTTCCAATTTTAGGTCTGGTAGAGAATATGAGTTACATCAAATGTCCAGACTGTGGGAAAGAGATTCGAGTTTTTGGAGAAAGCAAGATTGAAGCCATTGGAGATAAATATCAAGTTCCAGTTCTTGGAAAACTTCCTATTGATCCAAAACTTACAGAAGCATGTGACAATGGTTTGGTTGAGAATTTAGAAGAAATTTATTTAGATGGAGCAATTGATACTCTTTTATAATCTACAATATTTATAGAAATGTGAGAACGTCGTAGTCATGAGGACTACGGCGTTTTTTTGTATGTAATTTACAAAACAACGTAATAAAAATGTAATAAATAGTTGGAATGATATGGAAATATATTGTTCTTTTCTAGGTACATCTGTTGACTTTTTCTTGGAATGTGTATATTATATGTCTTAGTTGTTACGGAAATGTTTCAAAGTTTAAAAAAATAATCATAAATGAAAAGAAAATGCATAAGATATAGAGTAGTGAGAAGGCATCTATTATAGAAAGAGGAAATTATGAAGTTATTGAAATCAAAAAAAATTAAATTAGCATTAGTTATGATGATGTTTGTTTTAGGAGCGGGATTTATGTTCACTGGATCAACCTCAACAAAGGCAAGAGCAAAAGAAGTTCAATACTTAGGAAAGTATAAGCTAACCGCTTATTGTGGTTGTAAAGGATGCAGCGGTGGCTGGGGAAACAGAACTGCTTCAGGAAAGAAAGCTAAAGCTGGCAGAACCATAGCAGTTGATAAAAAGAAAATCAAACTTGGAACTAAGGTTAAGATTCAAGGTAAGACATATGTAGCAGAAGATGTAGGTGGTGGAGTTAAGGGAAAGCATATTGATATCTACTTTACATCACATAAGAAAGTTCAACATTTTGGACGTAAGAACAACATTAAAGTATATAAAATCAAATAGAGGATAGCACCGAGGCAAAGACCTTGGTGCTATTTTTTTCTATGGCGACTTCCCATTGGTGATGTGATATACTAATCTTATTACATAGCCAATGGGAAGCAGGAAAGAAGGAGGAATTCATATGAATCGTTTATCTGGAAAAGTTGCTATTATTACTGGTGGGAATGCAGGAGTTGGAGAGGCCATTGCAAAGCTTTTTGCACGAGAAGGTGCATCTGTTGTAATTAGTGCTAGAAGGGCAGAACCCTTGCAGAAGGTAGCTGATGCTGTGATAGAAGAGGGAGGCAGCGTACTTCCTGTGCCAACAGATATATCTAAAGTGGAAGATGTAAAGAATCTGATGGAAAAAGCCATAGAGAAGTTTGGTAAGATTGATATTTTAGTTAATAATGCTGGAGTATTGGATCAAAATCTCAATTCCATTGCGCAGATTGATTATGCTGACTTAGATAAAGTTATCAACATCAATGAAAAAGGCACCGCTTATTGCTTAAGTGAGGCATTAAAGAAAATGAAAAAAGGAGCCTCCATTATAAATGTTGCATCTGTAGCAGGACAGTATGGATGTGGTGGAGCAGCGTATGTTGCCACTAAAGCTGCGGTAATTGGGCTTACAAAGCATACAGCAATGCGTTATGCAAAGGAAGAGATTCGTTGTAATGTTATTTGTCCAGGAACAATTAAGACTAGCATGGCCTCCTCTTTAAACAGAGAAACCATGGATGCACAAATGATGGGAGCGATGATGGCACACAGTGATTTGTCCGTACCACCATGTGAGCCAGAGGATGTGGCTAATGTTGCATTGTTTTTGGCAAGTGATGAAAGCCGTGCATTGACAGGACAAGTGATTGTATCTGATTTTGGTGCAGACTTGTAGAAAACAAATAAAAAGACCCTGATGCAAATTTGTTGCATCGGGGTCTCATTTATATTAGTACATATGAAATTTAGAATTCTTTCGGGTAAATTCCGTCTGCTTTTAGAGAGGCAAGAGCATCCATAACTGTTTTTTTGTCTTCCTTATATGTAACACCATACCACTGATCTGCAGATGTTAATACATCCATTGCTGCTTGTCCAGATTCTAATAGAGAGCTTGCAACACTTGGAATAAAATATTCACATTTGAGAGGGTTTTCTTTCAAAGATTCATCTAAGAACTGTGGAAATCCCTTTTCTAGTTCATCTAGAATCATTGGCTGAAAACCAAAGAAGTTCATAGAAACAGGTGTCTTAAAATCAAGAGATGTCCATGTTATCCCATCATCTTCTGTAAATTCAGCATGATCCCCACGCTTTTCAATGCGAGTTCTTTCTGTAATGGAGATTAATTGTTGATTCTCATCCACTTCACAAATTCCTCTGGAAACATGTCCATTTTCTGTTACAGTATTACCTAAAGAATAACCAACCATAGCAAACCGTTCTTTGGAATCATCATATGTTTTTGACAAGAAATCTGACATAAGTTGATATCCGTTGACTCCATAGTAGTCATCTGCGTTTATTACGGCAAATGGTTCATTAATAAATGGTTTGGCACATAAAACAGCATGCGCAGTACCCCATGGCTTCTCGCGTCCTTCTGGGACCTTGTAGCCGGCTGGGAGCGAGTCTAGTTCTTGGAATGCATATTCCACAGGAAAATCTTTTGGAATTCTTGCACCAATGGTTTCTTTGAAATCTTTTTCGATTGCTCTTTTAATTACAAATACAACTTTTCCGAATCCGGCACGTTTTGCATCATAAATAGAAAAATCGATAATTGCATGTCCTTGTTCATCCATTGGATCCATTTGCTTTAGACCGCCGTATCGGCTTCCCATCCCAGCGGCTAAAATTAGTAGTGTTGGTTTTTTCATGTTATCCTCCTCTATATTGTGTAAGCATGAAATCATGACTTTTTGCTCTCGTATTATTCTATAATAATATGTGGGAAAAAACAATATAGAGACTTGGAGAAATGAGCAAAAAGTGATATACTTATCGATAACTTAAGCTGTTTTGTAAAGGAGGATTCAAAGGATTATGATAAATCGTGTAAATATGGCAATTAATATTGATGAGTATATTATTAATGCCCTAAAAGAAGATATTACGAGTGAGGATGTTAGTACCAATGCGGTGATGCCAGCTCCTCAGGATGGAATGGTAGAATTAATTTGCAAAGAAGATGGAATTGTTGCAGGACTTGAAGTGTTTGAGCGAGTGTTTACCTTGTTGGATGGGAAGACGGTATTTGAAACTGATTTACAAGATGGAGATTTTGTAAAGAAGGGGCAGAAGATGGGAACTGTAAAGGGAGATATTCGTGTCTTGCTTTCTGGAGAAAGAGTAGCACTTAATTATCTTCAAAGAATGAGTGGAATTGCCACTTATACAAAGTCTTTAGTAGATGAACTTGAGGGTTCCAATACAAAGCTTTTAGATACAAGAAAAACTACACCTAATATGAGAGTGTTTGAAAAGTATGCCGTCAAAGTTGGTGGAGGTAATAATCATAGATACAATCTTTCAGATGGTGTGATGTTAAAGGATAATCATATTGGAGCAGCGGGAAGTGTTACCAAGGCAGTTGAGATGGCAAGGAATTATGCACCATTTGTCCGTAAGATAGAAGTGGAAACTGAGAACCTTGATATGGTACGAGAAGCAGTAGAAGCTGGAGCAGATATTATTATGCTAGATAATATGGATAACGACACTATGAAAAAAGCAGTTGAAATCGTAGGGAAAAGAGCACAGACAGAGTGTTCTGGGAATGTTACAAAAGAGCGTTTACAGGAGATTAAGAAAATTGGAGTAGACTTTGTTTCTTGTGGAGCGTTGACACATTCAGCACCTATTATGGATATTTCATTGAAGAACCTACACGCAATTTAAACGTGTATTCCTTATTTAAAAAAATGGAACGAAGACATAAATCTTCGTTCCATTTTTTTTGGTTTATACGGTAATGAGGTTTAATCCCTGAAGGATTGAAAATACTAAAATTGCAACAATGCAAATTGGAGCAATATACTTGATGACGATGAGGTATAGTCCTTTTCGTCTGAACTTACCTGAACTTTCAACTTCATCAATAATCTCTTTTGGCTTTAAAATATATGCCGCAAAGATACAGGTTAAGAATGCAACGATTGGCATTAGTATACTGTTACTAATAAAATCAAAGAAATCTAAGAATGCAAATCCAAGTGGCTTAATGGATGCCCATATACCATATCCCAAAGAAGAAGGTACAGCCATAGCCATAGCAATAACAAAGAAAATAATACATGCTTTGATTCTGCTAATGTGGAACTTATCAATCACAAGGGATACTAATGTCTCTAGCAACGAAATTGCTGAAGTCAACGCAGCAAAGAATACTAAGACAAAGAAAACAGCTCCAATAATATGTCCCATTGCCATACTGTTAAATACCTTTGGTAACATAACAAACATAAGAGACGCACCAGATGCAAGCATATTCTTATCTCCACCAGAGTAAATAAATACAGCTGGAACAATCATAAGTCCTGATAAAAATGCGATTCCAGTATCAAATAATTCGACCTGAGTTACAGACTGCTCTAAATCTGCATCCTTTGGCATATAAGATCCAAAGGTAATCATAATTCCCATAGCCAATGACATAGAGTAGAACAACTGCCCAAGGGCTGCTAAAAATGTCATAGGTTTTATCTGGCTTAAATCTGGTTTTAAGTAATAAATCACACCGTCAATGGCACCTTTTCTTGTAATACAGTAAAGAGATATCCCTACAAGTAATACAACAAGAACAGGCATAAGGAAGGTACTAACTCGTTCGATTCCACCTTCTACACCACAGGCAACTACAACAGTTACAATGAGTGTAAAGATTGCCAGCCAAATCAATGGTTCATTTACTTGACTGATAAAAGAACCGAAAAATGAGTCATTGGCAGCTGATTTAATATTTCCCTGAACAGAAACAGCCAAGTACTTTGTAACCCATCCACCGATAACACAGTAGTATGGATAAATAATAAATGGTACAAGAGATGCAAGAAATCCAATAAAAGAATATTTCTTATTAAAATGACTAAATGCTCCAAATACGCTGGTTCCACTTCGGCGCCCAATACAAATTTCAGTGAGAGTAAGTGTAAATCCAAATGTAACTGCAAGTATTAAGTAAATAAGTAGAAAAGTTCCTCCACCGTACTTTGCAGCCAAGTATGGAAACCTCCATATATTTCCTAATCCTACGGCTGATCCAGCAGTTGCCAATACAAAGCCTAACCTGCTAGAAAAGCCACCTCTCTTTTTCGATGACATAAAATAAATCCTCCTAATTTTAATTATATGATTCTAAATATGAGATAGAAACCATATAGTTTAGAGGGTATCTATCTCAATTATATAACATCAACATCTTCGCCGGCTAATACAGCGTTCATGTTTCGAACAGAGCACATCTTGCCACACATAGTACAAGTGTCTTCTCGTTCTGGTTTTGATTCTGCACGATATCTGCGGGCTTTTTCAGGATCAAGAGCCAAATCAAACTGTGCTTCCCAGTCAAGCTTTTGTCTTGCAGCAGCCATCTGGTTGTCCCAGTCCATAGCACCTGGAATGCCTTTTGCGATATCAGCAGCGTGAGCTGCAATCTTAGAAGCCATGATACCTTCTCGTACATCATCTAAATTTGGTAATCTCAAGTGTTCTGCCGGAGTAACATAGCATAAAAAGCTTGCTCCGCTTGAAGCGGCGATAGCTCCACCAATGGCAGATGTAATATGGTCATATCCTGGTGCGATATCAGTAACCAATGGTCCTAATACATAAAACGGAGCACCTTTGCATATAGTCTGTTGAATTTTCATATTTGCTTGAATTTGATCCATTGGCATATGCCCTGGACCTTCAATCATAACTTGAACATCTTTCTCCCATGCTCTTGCAGTCAATTCTCCAAGAGTTACAAGTTCTTCAATTTGAGAAATATCACTGGCATCACGTAAACATCCAGGACGGCAGGCATCTCCCAAGCTAAGAGTAACATCGTATTCGCTGCAGATATCAAGAATCTCATCATAATGTTCAAAAAATGGATTCTCGTTTCCAGTTGCTTCCATCCATGCGAAAATTAGAGAACCGCCACGGGAAACAATATTCATCTGTCTGGACATTGCTTTAAATCGATCAGCTGTATTACGATTGATTCCACAATGAATCGTCATAAAGTCCACACCGTCTACAGCATGCATTCTAAATACATCAATCCATTCCTTTGAGGTAATATCCTTTAGTGCTTTGTTATAATAAACAATGGCATCATAGATTGGAACAGTACCAAGAATAGCAGGACATTCTGCTACTAATTTCTTTCGAAAGGTATGAGTATCACCAAAAGATGATAAATCCATAATTGCTTCTGCTCCCAAGGAAACAGCATTGTTTACTTTCTCCATCTCAACATCAAGATCAAGACAGTCTCTAGATGTTCCAAGATTTACATTAATCTTGGTTTTTAAAGAATTACCAATTCCGAATGGTTTTAAACAGGTATGATTCTTGTTTGCAGGAATGACAATAGTACCTTCTGCAACTTCAGACATCAAGTCCTTAATATCAATTCCTTCATATTCTGCTACAATCTCCATCTCTTTGGTTGTGATGCCGGCTCTTGCGGCATTCATTTGCGTTGTATATGTCATAATGACCTCCTAAAAAGTGGAGAGCTTTTCGATTGTGTATTCATCCTGGCAGAAAGAACAAAGGGGGTTACCCCGCTTCCATTCAAATAAAAAAAGACCTACTATGATGCATAAAAGTAAGTCAAAGGTGTTGGTAAACACCTATCATTCTAGCATCTAAATCCCTACGGTGGCATTATCCACATCAGGTACGATGGTCGAAGAACACTCTTCCTCTCAGCCGTTAAAAGCTCCCATTTCAGTTACTAAGATATTGTATCATCATCCCTAGAAGTTAGCAAGTAAATCCTACAGAACAAAGGTTTCAATTGCATAAGCGACACCATCTTCGTCATTGGTTTTTGTAACAGTATCACAAATAGACTTGATATCGTCGGGAGCATTCCCCATGGCAACAGAAAATCCTGCAGCTTTCATCATATCCGCATCGTTATAGCTGTCTCCGATTACCATGGTCTGGTTATGGTCAATTCCAAGAATATCAGCTAAAGCAAGGACTCCAACTCCTTTATTTGTAGTAGCAGCATTTACTTCTAGATTATTAGGAATGGCAGTGGTTACAGTGATTCCAGAAGTAGCTTCCAAAGTTTTACGGATATGGCTGCGCAGCTCCATATCTTGAAACAGCATGTGGTATTTTTCTACATTAAGCTTGTGATCAAGTATGTATTGAGGAAGATCTTCGATAGGATTTCTAGTTGCATGAAAATATGGAAGATGAAAATCATCTACATACTGCTCCATGATTGAGTACAAAGAAGCATCAATGTAGCAAGTACCATTTTGGTAGATATCAACCAAAGTATCTTGTGATTGAAGATAGGATAGGATTTTTGAAGCTTCCTCGTATGGAATCAAATCACTAAACACAGGTTTTTTTGTTTGAAGATCAACAACAGAGGCACCGTTAGAAGTTAAAGCATATCGAACTCCTGGTATTTCAAGAAAAGCATCTGGCAGTCCTTCTACTTGTCTTCCTGTTGCAGGAAGCACATGGATTCCCTGTCTGATTGCTGTTTCTATAACACTTTTTGTTCTTGAGGTAATCGTTTTTTCACTTGTAAATGTAGTGCCATCTAGGTCTAGTGCAATTAATTTTATATTTTGTTTCATAGTATCTCCTAAACTTAATAAAAAAGTCATAATTTATAAACAAATATAGTATACCATATATAGTAATTTACATGCTATAATTTAATGTAATATGGTACAATATGACTAGGAGGAAAGAAATGACAAGTTTGATACTAGAAGGAGGCACATTCCGTCCTATATTCAGTGCAGGAGTAATGGATGCCTTGTTAGATGAAGATATAATGTTTCCCTATGTGATTGGGGTGTCAGCAGGAATTTGTGATGGATTTTCGTATGTGTCAAAGCAAAGAGAGAGAAATCTTAGAATTTTACTGAATCACAGGAATGATAAGAGATATTTAGGAAAAGGAAATCTAAAAAAAGATAAAAGTATTTTTGGATTGGACTTTGTATATAATATAATTCCCAATAAGCTGTATCCATTTGATTGGGATACATTTAGGCGATACCAAGGGAGGATTTTAGTTGGCGTTACCAATGCCAAGACTGGAGAAGTAGAATATAAAGATGGGAAAGAATTAGATTCTATGTGTACTATGCTTCGTGCAACTTGTGCCATTCCATTTATCTTTCCGGGAATCCATATGGATGGACAAGTGTATTATGACGGGGGAATTGGAGATCCTATTCCCATTCAAAAGGCAATCAAAGATGGGAATGATAAGCATTTAATTGTATTAACAAGACCAAAAGAATATAGAAAGACATTGTCTAGAAGCCATAAGATTACGGCAAAGTTATTGGGAAGGAAGTATCCTAAACTTCCAAAACTACTGTTGCACCGACATATTAAGTACAACAAGACGGTAAGATACTGCGAAAAACTTGAAAAAGAAGGAAAAGCAATTATTTTAAGACCAGACCATAATATTGATAGTTTTGAGAAGGATATTGATGTATTAAAAGAAACCTACGATATGGGGTACAATTTAGCAATGAAAAATATCGAACAAATCCGTAAAATATGTTAGAATAGAATTGGAAAAGAAAGGGAGGCAATGTTATGATAGAGATTATTCCTTCAGAATATACCTATATAGAAGAACTACAGCAAAATGACTGGAATCAATTAATCGTAGTTTGTGAACGCCTTTCTTTGAAATGTGGGATTGACATAACGAAGGAAGAGATGTCAGAAGAGATTTATCATGCAATTAGTGATAATCCTATGTTAGTCGTGAAGATGATACCAAGAGAGACAGTGGAGTTTTTATTTGAACTGTGGGATATGAAGGAACCTCCTTTGCTCCTAGACCCTTATCGGGTACAACTGTATCAGTTGACGTTTCTTGGATTTGCAAGATTGATAGATACAAAGACCATTTCAGTTAATATGGAAGTAAAAGATATGCTTTTCTTCTATTTAAAGAGCCATAGGATTTCATGGATTATGGAACAATATTCCCAGTGGGAGCAAGTGATATTTGGGATGTTATTTTATTATGGAATTATTGATCTTACTTATTTTTATGAAGTGTTTTGTATGATTATGGATCAAGAACCAGAGTATGAGGAGTTTATTGAATTTATTAAAGTTAGAATTGTATTTTGGGGCAATACTGCACTTCTTCAAAATGAAGGAACTAAGAAGTTATATTTATCAAGCAAAGAGGTTGTAGACCGAAATCAGGTATTTCAAGATTGGAATGAGAATTCTGATATAGGGTTTCATATTTTTGACCGGGAAGAGTATCTTGCCATGGCAAGAGGCAATGGAGTCAGTGTGTGGGATGGAATACAAGAACTTTTTCAGTTTGCATTGGACGAAGTGAAAGATGATAAGTATGAATGCATGATTTTAGTAAAGTCAATCATTGTTATGATTCAAAACAATTCAAGTTATTTAGATGTTGTAATGAAAAGTTCTTCTATTGTAGACAAAAACCAAGAAAAAGAAGAAGAGCTGTGCAGGATATTAAAACGTCTGTTTTATTCCACGCCTTTATATGGGGCAAAGGGATATTCCAGACAAGAATTAGCAGAAGAGAGAAAAGAACCTTTTCATATTATTGATGGTGGAAAATCTAAATAGGAGGACTTATGAAACAAGAGAATGTGTTAGTAGTAGATGATGAAAAAGAAATTGCAGATTTTATTGAGTTATATTTAAAAAATGAGAATTATAATGTATTTAAGTTTTACAATGGACAAGATGCAATTCAATGTGTCAAGGAAGAAGAATTAGAACTTGCAATTTTAGATGTAATGTTGCCAGATGTTGATGGATTTTCAGTACTCAAAGAGATTAGAAAAGAGCATAATTTTCCAGTAATTATGCTGACAGCAAAGACAGACTCTATGGATAAGATTAATGGACTTACGTTAGGGGCTGACGATTATATTGAAAAACCCTTTGAACCACTTGAACTTATGGCAAGAGTAAAAGCACAGCTTCGGAGATTTACAAGGTATAATGATGGAAAACAGAAGGATACAGAGGATGTTCTTGAATTTGCAGGTTTAATGTTGAATAGGAATTCTCATCAGTGTGTGTTTGGAAATCAGGAGATTGCATTGACACCACTGGAATTTTCGATTTTATGGATTTTAATTCAGAATAAGGGAAAAGTCATCAGTTCGGAAAATTTATTCGAGGAAGTATGGCAGGAAAAGTATTTTAAGAATAATAACAACACCGTTATGGTTCATATTCGGCATTTAAGAGAAAAACTTCAGACAGCAATGGGACCAAAAGAAATAATTAAGACTGTATGGGGAGTTGGATATAAAGTTGAGGAGTAAATATAGAAAACTTAAGATTAAGATTATGATTCAAACTTTGGGGATTGGTCTTCTCATTGGTGTGTTTACTTATGCTTTTGTATTCATTTTTCTTGATAGTATGCTTCATGATACTTTTGCAAGAGGAATGGTTGATTTCTTTGAATATTTTGGATTTAATAATGATGCAGCAATTTTGATTTATCGAAGAATCTTTACATATAACAAAACAATTATAGTTATGGGTGGTTCTTTTGTTATGCTGTTGTTTAGTTTTTATCTTGGAATGTCTAGATTCACAACTTATCTGAGACAAATTGAATCAGGAGTACAGTTAGTTTTAGATGAGTCTAGGGACACGATAAAACTGTCTCCTGAGTTGAATCCATTAGAAGATAAGATGAATGAGATTAAAGGAACATTGATGGAACAAAGGCGTCAGACGGCAGAAAGTGAACAGAGAAAAAATGATTTAATTGTTTACTTGGCTCATGATTTAAAGACGCCATTAACTTCAGTGATTGCATATTTATCTCTTCTTGATGAAGCTCCAGATATGCCAGAGGAGCAAAGAGCAAAATATATTGGGATTTCCGTTGAAAAGGCAAAGCGCCTAGGAGATTTAATCAATGAATTTTTTGAGATAACAAGATATAATTTGCAGGATATTAAATTAGATGAAAAGGATTTTTATCTATATGTATTATTAGAGCAGGTGATAGATTCTTTTACACCAGTGTTTCAGACCAAAGGTTTGGATTACAAGGTGGATGTAGATGATGAAGTTTTTATTTCAGGAGATACTGACCGATTGGCAAGGGTTTTTGAGAATGTTCTTCGAAATGCTGTATCCTATTGTTATTCTAATACAACAATTTATGTTACAGCAAAAAAAATAGGTAACATGGTAGAAATCCGAATCAAGAATCGGGGGAAAGAGATTCCAGATTATAAAATAGATAAATTATTTGAGAAGTTTTATCGTTTAGATGAGGCAAGATCCACAGAAACAGGAGGAGCAGGACTAGGGCTTGCTGTTTCCAAAGAGATTATTGAGCTTCATAAAGGTACAATTAGAGCCGAGAGTAATGCTGAGTTTACAGAATTTATAATAACTTTACCAATTAAGAAAGAAGGAGAATGAGGATGAGAGAAATATTTGTAGTAGGACACAGAAATCCGGATACGGATTCTATTTGTTCAGCCGTTGCATATTCTAACTTAAAAAATAAAGTGGCAGATGGGACGTTTTGTGCAAAACGAGCAGGAAATGTAAATGGAGAGACCCAGTTTGTATTGGATCATTTTGGAGTTGATGCTCCAGAGTATTTAAGTGATGTAAGACCTCGATTAAGTGATTTGAGTTTACATAAGGTAGAAGGTATTACAAGTGATACTTCTTTAAAGGCAGCAGGAGATACTATGAAAAGTCAAGGGATTGTATCTTTACCAATTTTAAGTAAAAAAAAGCTAGAGGGTCTAATTACGATTAGTGATATTGCATATTCAGATATGGATGTATTTGATAATGAGATTCTTGCAAAGGCTAAGACGCCATACAAGAATATTGTAGAGGTATTAGAGGGAGAACTAATTGTGGGAGATGATTCTGAAGTAGTTTCTTCAGGAAAAATAACCGTTTCTGCAGCAAGTATTCAAAAGATGGAAACATTTGTAGGAAAAGACGATATAGTTATTTTGGCAAATCGTGATGTTGCACAAAAAACTGCCATTGAGATTGGGGCACAATGTATTGTTGTCTGCATGAAAAGCGAAGTGGATGAGGATATTCAAAAACTGGCACAAGAAGCAAAGTGTAATGTGATTGTAACACCTTATGATACATTTATTGCCAGTCGTCTAATCTGCCAATCAATCCCAGTATCCCATGTTATGACAACAGAAGGATTAGCACAGTTCAATGTAAATGAATATATTGATGATGTAAAAGAAGCAATGACAAATAAAAGATTCCGTTATTTCCCTGTGGTTAATAATAAACATGAATTTTTAGGAATGGCTTCACGTCGTCGTTTGTTAGAAATTCAACGAAGAAATATGATTCTTGTAGATCATAATGAAATGTCTCAGGCGGTGGATGGACTAGATGAATGTGAGATTCAAGAAATTATTGATCATCATAGATTAGGTTCTATTGAAACTATGTCACCAGTATTCTTTAGAAATCAACCAGTGGGATGTACAGCAACGATTATAACCCAGATGTATGAAGAGGCAGGAGTTGAAATTGAAAAGCAAATTGCAGGATTACTTTGTTCTGCTATTTTATCGGATACGTTAATGTTCCGTTCTCCAACTTGCACTCCAGTAGATGAGCAGATTGCAAGAAAATTAGCTAAAATTGCAGAGATTGAAATTGAAGATTATGCAAAGCAAATGTTTCGGGCAGGAAGTGATTTAAAAGGGAAAAAGGCAGATGAAATCTTCTATCTTGATTATAAGAAGTTTAGTTCAGAAGGTGTGAATTTTGGAGTGGGTCAAATTACATCTTTAGATCAAGATGAATTAGATGAGATTAAAGAGAAGATTGTTCCTTACATGAACTCTGTACGCAGTGAACAAGGACTTAACATGGTATTCTTTATGTTGACAAATATTATACAAGAGACAACTTATTTGTTAATGACAGGAGACAATAGCCAGACAATTATAAATCAGGCTTTCGGAGTGGAAAGCCAAGATGGACTAGCTGTCCTTCCTGGCGTTATGTCCAGAAAGAAACAGTTAATTCCAAATATTTTGAATATTTTGCAACAGTAATTTAGCGGTGAGTCCCCAGATAATGTGGCCATCATATTCATAAAAATGAACCAAAGACTTCCCTTTTGCCCAAGGATAATCAGAACCTCCTGGAACAAGGTCTACAGGGAAGTCTTTTTTTGTCTTGGTTTGAAGTTGATTTTCAAAGGTCAGTGGTTGGTGTTCTTTGAAAAATGAGAGAGGAACTGTAAATATAGACTCTACCTCGTCTTTACTGTAAGTATTCTTATAGTTCGTTAGTTCCCCTAAAAATGGATCAATTCTAGTGCCATAGGGTGTGACAAGATAATCAAGTGGGCCTAAATATTGTATTTGTTTTTTAGAAATCAGCAGTTCTTCACAAGTTTCTCGAAGAGCAGCATCTCTGCTCGTTTCATTTTTTTCTACTCTGCCTCCAGGAAAACATACTTCTCCTGGCTGCCGGGATAGTGATTTTGCACGAACTTGAAAGAGGACGTGGTAAGCGCCCTCTTCTTTGATTAATGGAATTAAAACTGCATATTGTTTTAATTCAAATTCAGATATTTGTTTTGGAACATAAGATTGTAAATGTCTAAACATATGATTTCCCCTTTAAAATCTAAAATCACGTTTTCCTAAATGGATATTTTCAATATATTCCTTTGCCTTTTCTTTTACCACTGGATTTGTAATTGTTTCAAGAGATTTTTTGATAACAGCCTCTCCTTTTTTCTTCGTATCTTCAGAGGCATAATCCTCTAAATACTCTTTTAATGTCATCATAGCATTAGGACCACAGCAGTTTGCGATTTGTCCTGATTTTACAAGGGACATAAATCGATCCCCAGTACGTCCTTCACGATAACATGCAGTACAGAAACTTGGAATGTGTCCAAGGTCAAGCAGCCAGTTTACAACTTCATCTAAAGAACGGTTGTCTTCACGATCAAATTGTTTTGTGTTGTCTTCTGGTTTTTCTGGATGAGCATATCCACCAACACTAGTAGAAGAAGCGGCACTTACTTGAGAGACTCCAACACGAAGGACACGTTCTCTTGATTCTTTTGTTTCTCTTGTGGAAACAATAATACCAGTATAAGGAACGGCAACACGCATAACGGCAACAATTTTCTCAAAGATATCGTCATTAATTCCATTTTCAAAGGTATCTGGATCAATATCTTCTGCCTGTCGAATACGTGGAACGCTCATAGTATGAGGACCAACTCCGAACTTGGCTTCCAAATGTTCTGCGTGCATTAAAATACCAGCAAAATCATAACGGTAGTTGTTTAGTCCAAATAACACACCACATCCCACATCATCAATGCCTGCTTCCATGGCACGATCCATAGCTTCTGTATGATATGCATAATCGCTCTTTGGTCCAGTAGGATGAAGTGCTTCATAATTTTTCTTATGATATGTCTCTTGGAACAAGATATACGTTCCAATTCCAACATCTTTTAATTTTTTGTAATTTTCAACGGTAGTAGCAGCAATATTTACATTGACACGGCGAATTGCTCCATTTTTATGTTTCACACCATAAATGGTTTTGATACTTTCTAGAACATAGTCAATTGGAATGTTGACTGGATCCTCGCCAGTTTCCAAAGCAAGACGCTTGTGTCCCATATCCTGAAGTGCAGTGATTTCTTCTACAATTTCCTCTTGTGTTAATTTTTTACGAGGCATATGTTTGTTCTTGAAATGGTAAGGACAGTAAACACAGCCATTAACACAGTAATTTGCAAGATAAAGAGGTGCAAACATTACGATTCGATTCCCATAAAATTCTTCTTTGATTTTAATGGCAAGGTCATATACTTGTTGCATCAAATCTTCTTCTTGACAGGCAAGAAGAACAGAAGCTTCTCTGTGAGTGAGTCCTTTAATTTTTTTTGCTTTTTCAATAATTGATAAAATAAGTTCTCGATTGTTCTTATTGGCATCGGCATAGGAAAGAGTATCGTTAATCTCTTGATCGTCTATAAATTCCGTTGCAATACTTGATTCTGGTTTATACATAATGAAATCTCCTTTTGTTATTTTGTTTTTGCTATGACTGATTTAACACTGGTTCCTGGAATCATGCCAAGTTTTCCGGAAATGGTACTGATTGTAGTCTGTGGGGCATCTAGTACAATAGAAATAATGCTGATATCCCTCTGTTTATATGGAATTCCCATACGTCCTACAATATATTCCCGGTATTCATGTAATAACTGGTTTGTAGGGTCAATACCCTCTTCCTCCTCAATGATAATTCCAATTAATGCAATCTTAGTTTCCATAAAAATCTCCTTAAATAAAAAAATGCATCCTACCAAGGATGCAAAAAAGATCTAATACAAAGAAATGAGGAAAATCCTCACGTGATATCAAAATATATAGATCAATCTTGGCTTCAGGAAAACCTTGGCTTCAGAAAGATAATAGTAATAGAATTATTCTACAAAATAACATAAGAAAAGTCAATGAGAGTATATGGGATAATTTAACGTTGTTTTGGTAATGGTAGTAATTCAAGGGAACCCATGATATAATATTTTTATACTTATGGAAAAATCATAAGGTAAATAATTAGGAGGAATCACAATGAGTGGACGTAACAAAACAGAATTAGATGGAGTCACATTATTAGGAAATCAAAAGACAAAGTACGCAGATGATTATGCACCAGAGGTTTTAGAAACATTTCCTAATAAGCATCCAGAGAATGACTATTTTGTCAAGTTTAATGTGCCTGAGTTTACAAGCCTTTGTCCAATGACAGGACAACCAGATTTTGCAACCATTTATATTTCCTATGTTCCAGGAGAACGTATGGTAGAGAGTAAATCTTTAAAATTATATCTATTTAGTTTTCGTAACCATGGAGATTTCCATGAAGACTGTATGAATATTATTATGAAAGATTTAATAAAATTAATGGATCCAAAGTATATTGAGGTATGGGGGAAGTTCACACCACGAGGTGGGATATCTATTGATCCATATTGCAACTATGGGAAGCCAGAAACGGCGTGGGAAAAGATAGCCTTTGATCGATTGGCAAATCATGATTTGTATCCAGAGAAAGTGGATAATCGATAAGGGTAGGATAGTAAAGGAGAAAACAATGAGGAAAAGAATTTTAGCAAGTATTATGTGTGCTGCATTGTCGGCAAGCATGATGATGGGAACTGTGATGGTAGGAGCGGCTGAGAACAGTGTGAAAACAGGAAGTACAAAGATTTTTACTTCTACAAAACAAGCGTTGAAGAGTGAGAGTGGGAAAAAGCAAGTAGTGAAATCGGGCAATGTTATGCCCAAGACAATGAAGCGTGATGCTACAAATCTTTATAAGACAATTACATTAAATGCTAATGGAACAATTGTATTTTCGTATAGTTTATCTGGATATGGTTATTGCGTTATCGCAGATGCAAATGGCTATGGAGTGAAGATGCTTGGGAATACATCTAAAAATACCGTATATGCAACTAATATGAAGCGTGGTACATATTACGTATATGGTTTTTCATATGGAACAACAGCACCATCAATAACATCATTTAGTGCTTCCTTGTATTCAAGTGAGAATGGAAGTATTGCAGCTTCTAAAGCAAAGTATATTGCAGGAACAGGTAGTTATAACTATCAAACATTTTATGTATCAAAGAAAAGAGCACAAGTGAAGATTACATCTGTGGGACAATACTATACAGGCGGAAACCATGGTGTTACAGTCTTGATACAAAAAAGAAACAGCAATGGGAGTTATAGTACCGTATCAGATTCAGAATATGCAGGAAGTTCAAATTCTTATACTACAGGTTATGCGTTAAATAAAGGAAGTTATCGTTTTGCATTGAAAGGTTATACTTCTGGGTATATGGCTGTTAAGTGGACTCAGACTGGGTATACTGGTTCTTACGGAACAAAAAAATCCAAATCTAAAACGATAAGTCGTAAAAAATCCAAATCTAATGTTTTAACAGCTTCGGACAAGAAGAAGACATCACATTGGTATAAGATTAAAGTGACAAAGAAAAGAAGTTCTAGAATTGATGTGTATTCATATAACAGTTCAGGAAGTGTAACTGCAACACTTTATAAAGGTGGTAAACGACTTTCTTATAGAACAGTATCTTCGCCAACAAATATTTATTTTAAGGGTAAATTGTCAAAGGGAACTTATTATGTGAAAGTTACAAAGAATACAGCAAAAACAAGTGGAATGTATAAAGTAAAATATACAAAGTAATCAATGTATCGTAAGAATTTCATAAGATGAGTTTATACTTTGTTTAGAAATGTTTATGATTAGAACATTGAATTGAGAGGGGATTCTGATATACTTAAGACATAGTTTTTCATATATATATTTAATCCTCTCTTTTTAA
>JAQWFL010000052.1 GCA_028704435.1 Anaerostipes sp.
TAATATTATTTAATAACTTTTCAATTTCATCATATACCTTTGTAGGTTCACATCCTAGAATCTCTGCAAGATATTCATTTAAGATTATAATACTTCCATTTGGATTTATCTTTTGATATGTTTTGTATACACCTGTAAAAATCTCATAATTTGCTTCTCCATGAGGTACATGATACTTTGCCCCCAGCGGATAACTCATTGCATGAACCGCTGCACATCCTGCATTTCCAAATGCAATTCCTGCATATGTACTTGCCATTAATACTTCTTTTATGAAAGACTTTCTTGCCTCTTTTCCATCCTTTACAATCATCTGATATATTTCAAGTATTATTTTCATAGCTTTTAGCGAAAACATTTTCGTCAGAGAAGAGGCTTTGGGTGATGTAAAAGATTCAATAGAATGAATCAATGCATCAATGGAACTTGTTGCAAAAAACTGAAATGGTAATTCTCTAACCAACTCCGGAACCAACACAGCATCATCTGCATATAACTGGTCCACGGCAAGTCCCTTCTTTGTATTTTTTGTTGTTAATTCCAAAATAGCGATATTTGTTACTTCACTCCCAGTTCCACAAGTAGTAGGAACTAGAATTAGCTTTTTTTCTTTTACTGCCGGAATCTTACGATCATACAAATCTACCACTGGAGATACCTCTTTTAATGCAAATAATTTGGCCACATCAAGAATCGTTCCTCCTCCAATGGCAAATACTCTATCATAATGCACATCTTTAATATCTTGATAAATTCCTTCCACCATTAAATCCGTGGGCTCTCCATCTCCATATTTTCGATAATTTATAACTACTGCCTCTCCGATCTTCCCTTCAAAAAATTTATGATATGTAGAATTGCTTACAAAAACAAGATCCTTTTTACCAATCTCATACACATTGCAAAATTCTGCTACCGTATCAACCATTTTAATATTGGGTTTTACACTAAATTCTTTCATTTTATACCTATCCTTTCTGCTAAAAATAAAAAAAGATGGCAACAAAGCTACACTTGCGTGCCTTCGTTGCCATCACCTTCTAAATATAGCATAAAACCATTCCATAAGTAAATATTAATTCTTTTCATATCCTTAGATTGTGTTATTATTTTTTCTATGCTACCATAAAAGATAGAATTTATATATCATTTACAAACAGGAGGTCACATATGATACGATTACTTGCATCAGATATGGACGGCACACTTCTTAACAGCCACCGCCAAATTTCTGAAGAAAACATAAATGCAATTAAACAATTACAAGAACATGGAATCCAATTTATTATAAGCACGGGAAGAGAACATCAAAGTGTCAAAGAACTCTTAAAAGGTACTGGCATCCACTGTGATATGATATGTGCCAATGGTGCTGCTACATACGACAAAGATGACAATGTTCTATTTCAGCATTTTATAGAAAAAGATAAGGTTCAGCAAATATTTGATACTTTACGTGAGTATGATATGGTTCCAAATATTTTTACAGAAAACGGGAAAATATCTGCCATACCCCCAGAAGAATTAAGAACCTATATACAAACCATTATGATTCCATCCTTTCAAGTGAACCATCCAGACTTTGTATACACAAAAGAAGATATACAGCGTCGAATTGATGAAACAACCTTTGTTCCCAATGAAGAAAGTATTATTAATGGGGATGACAAAGTATTAAAAATAATTTCTACTTATCCAAACCCTGATATTTTAGTTCCTGTAAGAGAAGCTTTAAAAAAGATTCCAGGACTTGCAGTTTCTTATACTACACACACGGATGTAGAGGTCACAACTACCTCTGCTCAAAAGGGAATCGCATTATCTGATTATGCTAAGAAAAAAGGCTATGCCTTTCACGAAATGGTGGCTGTGGGCGATAGTGACAATGATTACTCTATGCTTTCCTTGCCACATATTCATTCCGTTGCAATGGCCAATGCTTCTGCACATATTAAGGAAATCTGTACTTATCAAACACGACAAAATACCGATGATGGAATTGCATATATCATTCGCTGTATCTTAACGGATCGTCAAAACTTTAAATTAAGATAAAAAGAGAGCATTTCAAAAGCAATATATAACTAGCTTTTGAGGTGCTCTTTTGTTCTATGATTCAAATACAGCTGATATTCTAACTGCTTTTTTAACTTTACTTCCTAGAAGGGTTCCAATTATCATTTTTACAATGTCTCCTGGAATATATGGAAGAACCCCAACGGTCAATCCCTGTATTGGCGTCAAATGCATCTGTACACATAACCACGCCGTTCCAAAGGCATATGTTACCACCGTTCCAGCAACCATTCCAACCATATACATCAAAATCTTTCCTTCAAATCTTTCTACAAACCATCCTGCAATGACAGCCATAAAAATAAATCCAATCAAATATCCTCCAGTTGGCCCTGCAACCTTTGCTGCACCCCCTGAGAAACCTGAGAAAATTGGAAGTCCTACCATCCCTAATAAAATATAAACAACTACGCTCATTGTTGATAACTTCCATCCTAAAATAAAAATAATAAAATATATTCCTAAATTAGTAAACGAAATCGGTATTGGTGTAAATGGCAACGTAATTGAAAGTGGTCCTAAAATACATAATACTGCTGTCATTAATCCTACAAGTGTCATCTGTCTCATGTCCATTTTTTTCATAAATAATTTCTCCTTTTCTTTTTTGAAGTATACACAATCTTTTTTTAATTGTCAACTATAAATATTTACAAGTTGACAATAGTTTTAAAAAAAGAAGGCTTATTCGCCTTCTTCCTCTTCAAGAATTCCTAACTCTTTAATTCTATCATCCCACTTTTTCACTTCATCTTCATAACTTTTATCTTCTTTTTCATTCAATTTCACTTCTGCTTTTTCTAGAAGCTTATCAATATCATCACTTAATGGATGATTGTCATTTTTTTTTGTAAATAATCCCATTTCACATCCTCCTATTTTTCTATCTTATCATTATTTCTCTTACTTTCCCATACAAATTTGACTTTTCACCTCAAAAACAGTATAGTTGTCTAGATAAAGGAGGTCATACTATGGAACACAAATTTACAATATCCCTTGCTTCTATTGAGCAGGTGAAAGCTTTTGTTAATTCAATTTATCGTTTTCAATCAGACATTGACTTAGTGTCGGGACGATACATTGTAGATGCAAAATCTATTATGGGAATTTTTAGTTTAAATCTATCAAGTCCAATTACGTTAATTGTATATGGTGATGAGGAAGTTGATGCAATCAACGATGTCATCAAACCATTTTTAGTAACAGAAGCCTAAGAAAAAGAGTTCAATTTTTGAATTCTTTTTTTTATTTTCTTAAAATTGACACAATCTTCTTTTTTAACTGAACAAGAGCAAATCCCCCAAGTACAAGTCCGTATACAATCAATATATTGTTCATTGTTAAAGACTCTACTCTAAACCACGTTTCAAATACTGGTAACATTAATACTCCAGTCACTAAGCAGGCCCCAATTAAAAATGCTCCAATTAAATACTTATTTTTACATCTTCCTTTGCTATCAAAAATACACTCATTAGATTCACAGCTAAATCCGTGAAATAATCTAGACAAACATAAAACACCAAATGCCATAGTTCTTCCAAGAACAGGACCATTCATATGGTTCCCCAATAAAAATCCAGCCATTGTAACCATAGAAAGAATTAATCCTTCTGATGCTATTTTACCTAACATAGATGAATTTAAAAGTGCTTCATCCTTTTGTCTTGGTTTTTCATTCATTACTTCTTTTTGATGAGGTTCTAGTCCTAGTGCAATGGCTGGAAGACTATCTGTCAATAAGTTAATAAAGAGCAAATGTACTGGTTCAAAAGGAACTGGAAGGAAACATAATGCTGCTGCAAGAACAACTAAAATGCCAGCAAAATTTCCAGACAATAAAAATTGAATAGATTTTTTAATATTTTCATATATATTTCTTCCATTTTCCACAGCAACCTCTATAGTTGCAAAATTGTCATCTGTTAACACCATATCTGCTGCGTCTTTTGTAACTTCACTTCCTGTCATTCCCATTGCAATTCCAATGTCTGCCTGTTTTAAAGCAGGTGCATCATTAACGCCATCTCCTGTCATAGCAACGATTGCTCCCTGCTTCTGCCATGCTTTTACAATTCGAATCTTATGCTCTGGTGATACTCTTGCATACACAGACACTCTCTTCACCCACTCTTCCAATTGGACATCTGAAAGTAAATCCAGTTCTTTTCCTTCACATGCTTCTTTCTCATCTTCCAGAATTCCAACCTTCTTTGCAATGGCCGCTGCTGTTCCTTTATGATCTCCTGTAATCATTACCGTCTTAATTCCAGCACTTTTACAAGATGCAACTGCATCCTTTGCCTCTTCTCTTGGTGGATCCATCATAGCAACAAATCCAATGAAAATAAGTTCCTGCTCATCCTCTTCTTGCACAGAATTGTTATGAGTTATTTTTTTAAATCCCACAGAGAGGATTCTAAGACCTTCATTGGATAATTCCTTGGTAACATCTTCTAATTTGTTTTTCCATTGGGTATCAAATCTATGAATTCCGTCCTCCAGATAAATTTCACTTATTTTTGGAAGCATCATATCAAATGCACCTTTTACAATCATGTATCTTTCTTCTTCAATATCATGAACTGTACTCATTAACTTTCGATTACTATCAAATGGAATTTCATCCTTTCTCTCGTATCTTTTTCGTTCTTCTTCTGGAGAAATATCAAGGACACTTCCTACTGCCACCATTGCAACTTCTGTAGGATCTCCAATCTCATGATCCTTTTGTACAACGGCATCATTACACAAAATACTTGCTTTCACTAAAAGTCGTTGAATTTTTTCATTCATATTCATCTCATTCACTGGATAAATTTTTCCGTTTACAAAGTATTTTTGTACCGTCATTTTATTTTGTGTCAACGTTCCTGTTTTATCTGAACAGACAACTGAGACACTTCCAAGGCCTTCCACTGCATGTAGCTTTCGCATAATCACGTGTTGATCTACCATCTTGGCTGTTCCAAAAGCTAAAACAATTGTAACAATAGATGACAGTGCTTCTGGAATTGCAGCTACAGCCAAAGCCACTGCAAACATAAAGGAATCTCCCATACTCTGCCCCTGAAATACATCCACTCCGAAAATTACGGCACAGAATATTAAAATTATAATAGACAGACTTTTTCCAAATTCATTTAATTTTACTTGAAGAGGTGTCTTTTGTATTGACGCACTCTGAAGCATAGACGCAATCTTACCTATTTCCGTAGTCATTCCCACATTGGTTACAAGAAATGAACCTCTTCCGTAGGTTACAAAATTCCCTGAATATAGCATATTCTTTCGGTCTGCCAAAGGAACTTCCTCATTGATTGTATGCTCAAACTTCTCAACAGGTTCACTTTCTCCTGTCAAGGCACTTTCATCAACTTTCAAATTTACAGCAGTTATAATTCTTCCATCGGCCGGTATCATGTCCCCTGCTTCCAAGTGAACTTCATCTCCAATTTGAACTTGAACTGACGGAATCGTCATCAAGGTTCCATCTCTCATTACTTTGGCATCTGGAACTGTTAATTCTTTTAATCGATTCAATGTAGATTCTGCTTTTCTTGTCTGTACAGTACCTATTACTGCGTTCATAGTAATAACAAAAACAATTACTACAGAGCTTTCCATATCCCCCATAAACCCAGATACAATTGCTGCAAAGATTAAAATAATAACTAAAAAATCTTTAAATTGTTCTAAAAATACTTGAAGTACATTCTTACGCTTCACTTCTACCAGTGCATTTTTCTCTGTAGAATCATGTTCTACAGATTGTTTGACCTCGTTGATATCCATGCGATAAAATTCATTCATAATGATTCCTCCTTCAATAACCTGCAATAAAAAAGAGACTTTTATTGCAACAAAAGTTACAATAAAAGTCTCACTATTTCATCACGATACGGATAATCCTAACAGAACTATCGAGATTGACGACATCGTAAACGCCAAGCGCTAGTTACTCCCTTTTATTATCCTTATCATACTTTCATTTTTAGAAAAAGTCAACAATTTTATCGATGCATTGAAAATGAATCCATATCATAGTTCTTAAGATTGTCTACAATACTACATTCTTTTGCTTCGCTAATTAATTGATCACGATTCTTCTTGCTTAAACGAGGCTCTTTAAACTGACTTGGTCCACCAACGCAGCCACCTTCACAAGCCATTCCTTCAATAAAGTCTTCTGGCAGTCTTCCAGCTTTTAGCATTAATAACGCCTTCTTACATTCTGCTGAACCATTTGCCTTGCAAACTTTGGCATCTATTTCTTGGTCTGTCTCTTTCATATATTCAAGAACTGAAGCTGTAACTCCACCTGAATTACCATAACGTTTTCCAAATACTGTAGATTCTTGATAATCATTCTCTGCTGGTTCAAGTTTAACTTCTTTTGCTTTGAAAATTGCTTCTAGTTCGCTGTATGCAAGAACATAGTCTGCATTTCCCTCGATTTTTTGATCCTTAACTTCAGATTTCTTGGCAATACATGGTCCAACAAATACTGTAACTGCTTCTGGCTCTTTTGCTTTTAACATTCTAGATACTGCACACATAGGCGATACTGTTGTAGAAATCTTATCCGCTAATTCTGGATAATGCTTACGAATCATATTCACAAATCCAGGACAACATGAAGTCGTCTTCTTTTCTCCCTCGCGGTAAGCTTCAAGCCACTCTTCCCCTTCACTAAAGGTTGTCATATCTCCACCGAGACCCACCTCAATCATATCAGTAAATCCTACTTCTTTACATGCATTCTTCCAACTCTTCATTGTAATATCTGCACCATATTGTCCCTCTGTTGCAGGTGCTACCATAGCATAAACTTTTTTATCACTCTTAATAGCTTCAATTACTTCTACTATTGATGTTCTTGAACCAATAGCTCCAAATGGACATTTGTGAATACATTGACCACATCGAATACACTTTTCATTATCAATTACTGAAATTCCATATTCATTATATGTAATGGCATCCACAGGACAGCTAAACTTACATGGGCGTCTTAGATGTGCAATAGCATTGTATGGACAGGCTTTGGCACATTGTCCGCACTCCTTACACTTATTAGGATCGATCTCTGACTGCTTGATTCCTGGATGAATCGCGTCAAACTTACATGCATTAATACATCCCTTTCCTAAACAATTCTGACAATTCTGTGTTACTACATAACTTGAGATTGGACATTCTTCACAAGCTGTTCCAATAACCTGAATAACATTCCCATCGTCTTCTTGTTCAAGAGACTTCCCTTCGGCTAGTTTCACTCTTTGACGAATAATTTCTCTTTCCTTATAGATACAACATCTATATCTAGCAATTGGTCCTGGAATAAGTTCTGTAGGAATAAAATCTCTTTTCTCCTCCAAAATCCCCTCAAATGCATACTTTGCTACAAGGTCTAATACATCATGTTTCATTTGAATTACGCTTTCATCTGCGTTCATAGCTCTCTCCTTTCAACATATCGAACATACTATTTCACACAAAATTATACATGAGGTTGCTCTTATTGTCAATCTTTTAACAAAGTGTTTCTATAAAAAAACATAGTCTTTCTATAAAAAAAAGTCTTAACTCTTTAAAACAAAGAATTAAGACTTTTGCTGCGGATGACAGGAATCGAACCTGCACGTCAAAGACACTAGATCCTAAGTCTAGCGCGTCTGCCAGTTCCGCCACATCCGCATACCTGATTATCTAATAGACAATCAATGAGCGTGCGGGGATTCGAACCCCGGACAACTTGATTAAAAGTCAAGTGCTCTACCACCTGAGCTACACACCCGTATATACACTCTATTCAACTATTGTAAGCATACACTTACAAACTGGGCTAGCTGGATTCGAACCAGCGAATGCAGCAGTCAAAGTGCTGTGCCTTACCGCTTGGCGATAGCCCATCAATATCTAAAGGTGGATAGAGGGATTCGAACCCTCGGCCTCCAGTGCCACAAACTGGCGCGCTAACCAACTGCGCTATACCCACCATATAAAACTAATTTGCTGAACCACTCAATGAAAAACGAGCCTGAGAGGATTCGAACCTCCGACCCACGGCTTAGAAGGCCGTTGCTCTATCCAACTGAGCTACAGACTCAAAATACCTTAAAGGTATAAGCGGGTGATGGGAATCGAACCCACGTGATCAGCTTGGAAGGCTGGAGTTCTACCATTGAACTACACCCGCAAAGTCGGGGTGACAGGATTCGAACCTGCGACCTCTTGATCCCAAATCAAGCGCTCTAGCCAAGCTGAGCCACACCCCGGTATAAGTGTAAAATCACCTAAAAAAACAAACATTCTTTTTCACAGCGACAAGTAATAGTATACATGAAACAGCAATCACTGTCAACACTTTTTTTCATAATAAAAGCTTCAAACTTATCTCAGTCTAAAGCTTTTTGAATGCGGATGACAGGAATCGAACCTGCACGTCAAAGACACTAGATCCTAAGTCTAGCGCGTCTGCCAGTTCCGCCACATCCGCATACCTGATTATCTAATAGACAATCAATGAGCGTGCGGGGATTCGAACCCCGGACAACTTGATTAAAAGTCAAGTGCTCTACCACCTGAGCTACACACCCGTATATACACTCTATTCAACTATTGTAAGCATACACTTACAAACTGGGCTAGCTGGATTCGAACCAGCGAATGCAGCAGTCAAAGTGCTGTGCCTTACCGCTTGGCGATAGCCCATCAATATCTAAAGGTGGATAGAGGGATTCGAACCCTCGGCCTCCAGTGCCACAAACTGGCGCGCTAACCAACTGCGCTATACCCACCATATAAAACTAATTTGCTGAACCACTCAATGAAAAACGAGCCTGAGAGGATTCGAACCTCCGACCCACGGCTTAGAAGGCCGTTGCTCTATCCAACTGAGCTACAGACTCAAAATACCTTAAAGGTATAAGCGGGTGATGGGAATCGAACCCACGTGATCAGCTTGGAAGGCTGGAGTTCTACCATTGAACTACACCCGCAAAGTCGGGGTGACAGGATTCGAACCTGCGACCTCTTGATCCCAAATCAAGCGCTCTAGCCAAGCTGAGCCACACCCCGATATTTACTTTACAAATAC
>JAQWFL010000026.1 GCA_028704435.1 Anaerostipes sp.
AGCCAGAGTTGCCAATGAACTTGAAAAAGTATTTAACATCAAAGTTTCAAGAGCAGAGATTATGTTTATCGCAGTTCAATTAATCAGTGCAAAGATTTGGCAGCCATCATTGAGAACAAAGTATGAAGCTGAGAATTTTAAAACAAGACAGGCAGTGATTCGAGTCATCCTAAAGATGGAAGAAAAGCTCTCGCTTAATTTTATGGAAGATGAGATGCTCATTGATGGGTTATGCAATCATATTGGTCCAGCCATTAGTCGAATTAAACTGAATATCAGGATTGAGAATTCACATCTTGATATGGTAAAAGGAAAATATGCCAAGGTTTATCAGGCAACAGTGGAAGCTTGTGATGTTTTAAAAGAGGAAATTGGAGTAGGAGAGATTCCAGAAGAAGAGATTGGATTTATTGCCATGTACTTCTGCGTTTCTATCGAACAATATCACTCAGAAGAAAAGAAAGTTTCAGTGGTTGTAGCCTGTCCCAATGGAATCGGAACATCGAGAATGCTTTCCGTATATCTTTCCAATGAATTTCCAGAGATTGAGGTTCGAAATGTAATCTCTAGCTCAGAACTTCAAAAGGAAGGAATATTAGATGGAATTGACCTAGTAATTTCCACCATGGATGTTGATACACCAGTGAAACATGTATGTGTGAATCCAGTGCTGCTAGAGCAAGATCGAATGTTAATCCGTGAAACCATTCAAAAGATATCAAAGAGACGACAGTCTATACGACCCAAAAGAATTTCAAAGAAGAATTCCATTGGAAGAAAAGAAATTGAGTATGTTGTCACATTAGGACAAGAGATACTACAGGTTATTGACAATGTAAAAATTTCAAATGAAGATCAAGTGTGTTCAGAGGAAGAGTTATTGACAGTTGCAAGTCAGCTTTTTGCAAGAAATGATTCCTATGCCGTTATGATTGAGAATGATTTACGGGAAAGAGAAAAGGTTTCAGATACATACATTTCTAGTTTTCAAATGAAGTTTTATCACTGTATTACTGAAGCAGTGAATCATTGTAGGTTTGGATATTTATCTTTAAAAAATCCACATAATTCATCAGGGAGACTTGTTATTGGGGCTATCATTATGTTAATTCCAGAAGACGAAGAACGTCAGTTTATACACAAGTGTGTCATGAGTGAGATTAGTGGAGCACTGGCAGACAACGAGAACATTGTTCATAATCTGCAAAAGAGAAATCGAGAAGGATTACTCAAGGAATTAGAAAAGAGCCTTGGGAGTTATTATCAAAAAGTTATGAAAAAGAATGGAGAATAATATGAAAAATGCAGTACAAAAATTTGGAAAATTTTTAAGTTCCATGGTAATGCCAAATATCGGTGCATTCATTGCATGGGGATTTTTAACAGCATTATTTATTGACAAAGGATGGATACCTAACAAAGATTTAAATTCAATTGTTGGTCCAATGCTTACATATGTATTACCAATATTAATTGGTGTCAAAGGTGGTCAGATTGTTGCAGGAGATCGTGGTGGAGTTATCGCAGCAATTGCCGTTATCGGTGTTATTTGTGGTAGTAACGTTACCATGTTCATTGGAGCTATGGCAATGGGACCATTTGCAGGATGGGTTATCAAAAAGTTCGACAAGGCAATGGAAGGTCATATGCCAGCCGGATTTGAAATGTTAATTAACAACTTTTCCATTGGTATTATCGGTCTGATTTTATCAATTATCGGATATTATTTAATCGGACCAGTTATGACAGGAGTGTTGCATGTATTGAATGGTGGAGTTCAATTCCTTATTAATCATAGTGCACTTCCATTAGTAGCAATTTTTGTAGAACCAGCGAAGGTATTATTCTTAAATAATGCAATTAACCATGGTATTTTCTCACCAATTGGAGCAGAGCAGGTTCAACAAGCAGGAAAATCAATTATGTTTATGTTAGAATCAAATCCAGGACCAGGAGTTGGAGTCCTTCTTGCATATGCATTATTTGCAAAAGATAAAGTAACAAAGAACTCTGCACCAGGTGCAATCATCATTCACTTCCTTGGAGGAATTCATGAGATTTATTTCCCATATGTATTGATGAATCCAGTAGTGTTAATCGCACCAATCCTTGGATCAATGGGAGCAATCTTCTTTTATACAGCAACGGGAACAGGACTTTCAGGTCCATCATCACCAGGATCAATTTTTGCATTCCTTGCTATGGCGCCAAAGGGAACACAGCTTACAGTATTAATTGGAATTTTAATTGCAGCAGGAATTTCATTCTTGGTAGCATCACCAATTATTAAGATGTCAGGTGCAAAGAGTTTAGATGATGCGGAAGACCAAATGAATGATATGAAAGCACAAAGCAAAGGAATTGCAGCAAATGTATCTGGAGAGGTTAAGAAAATCGTATTTGCATGTGATGCAGGTATGGGATCAAGTGCCATGGGGGCTACCAAATTCAGAAATAGAATTAAATCATTAAATTTAGGAATTACAGTTATTAATACATCTGTAGATAATATTCCAGAAGACACAGATATTGCAGTATGTCAGGTTGTATTACAAGATCGTGCAAAACAAAGTGCTCCACAGGCTCAGTTAGTAACTATCAACAACTTCTTACAAGATCCAAATTTAGATGCGTTGTTTGCTAAATTAGAAGCAAAAGCAGATGGAAGTGAAGAAGTTGCAGCAGCAGTAGAGGAAGAAGTAGAAGAAACAGGTTCTTTCAATGACAAAATTATGGTAGAAGAAGGAATTAAAGTTGGTCTTTCTAGTGTATCAAAGGAAGAAGCAATCAAAGCAGCTGGTAAGTTATTAAATGAATTAGGATATGTTGATGAAGAATACATTGATGGAATGATTGAACGTGAAAAGACAGTAACAACTTACATGGGAATGGGTGTTGCAATTCCTCATGGAACAGCAGCAACAAAAGATCGCGTTAAGAAAACTGGTATTGTTTTACTTCAGTATCCAGATGGTGTAGACTTTGGAGATGAGAAAGCAAACTTAATTATTGGTATCGCAGGAATCGGTGATGAACATCTTGAATTATTAGGAAAGATCACAACAGTAATCGGTGACGAAGAACAATTAGAAAAGTTAAAAGCAACAAAGAGTGTAGAAGAAGTTTTAGCAATGTTTAAATAATCAAGTGTGGAGGGGATTCCCCTCCCCTTGACTCTATCAATCGGAAGGAAGTATTCATTATGAAAAAGGCAATTCAATTTGGTGCAGGAAATATTGGTCGTGGGTTTATTGGAGCATTACTTCATGATGCAGGATATCATGTAGTATTTGCAGATGTAAATGATACAATTAATGACAAAATCAATGCAGACGGAACTTATACCATTCATGTTATGGATGTAGAAAGCAGCGAGCAGGTTATCACAGATATTAGTGCTGTTAATTCAACAACACCAGCTATGATTGATGAAATCAAAGAAGCTGAAATTATCACAACAGCAGTAGGTCTTGTAATTTTACCAAGAATCGCTCCAGCAATTGCACAAGGAATTGTGGCAAGAATGGAAGCAGGATCAGAAGAGTATTTGAATATTATCGCTTGTGAAAATGCAATTAAGGCAAGTTCTCAATTAAAAGAAGCAGTTTATAACAATCTTTCTGAGGAAGCAAAAGCTTATGCAGACAAGTATGTTGGATTCCCAGATTGTTCTGTTGACAGAATTGTACCACCAGTTCGATGTGAAAATATCATTGATGTAGTTGTTGAAAGCTATTTTGAGTGGAATGTAGAAGAGGCATCTTTTAAGGGAGCAGTTCCACAAATTAAAGGAATGAATTTAGCTGGAAACTTAATGGCATACATTGAAAGAAAGTTATTTACTCTAAATACAGGACATTGTATCACAGCATACCTTGGATACTTAAAAGGGCATAAGACGATTGACGAGAGTATTGCAGACGAAGAAATCTATGAAGTTGTAAAGGCAGCCATGACAGAAAGTGGTATGGGACTTGTAAAGAAACATGGTTTAGATAAAGATGCACATATGAAATATATCGACAAAATTATCAGCCGTTTTAGAAATCCACATTTAGTAGATGATGTAGTTCGTGTTGGTAGAGAACCACTTCGTAAATTAAGCCCAACAGACCGTTTGACAAATCCAACAACAACAGCAGCAGGTTTTGGACTTCCAGTAGACCATCTTCTTGTTGGAATTGCAGCAGCACTTCTATACAAGAATGAAGAAGATGCACAAAGTGTTGAATTACAACAAAAAATTACAGATTTAGGTGTAGAAGCAGCATTAAAAGATGTAACAGGAATTGAAGATGCAGCAATTTTAGCTACAATCGTTGAAAATTATAATAAGTTAAAAAAATAATTATTTGATACAAAAAAGTGCCAGAAGTGATTTGCTTCTGGCACTTTTTTTAAATGAAATGATAATGTTTCATAGCGTTGTAGATTCCATCTTCGTCAATATCTGTTGTAATATATTCTACCAGGCTTTCTAGCTCCTTGTATCCGTTTCCCATAAGAATGCTGTGTCCAGCAGTTTGAAACATGGAAACGTCATTGGGAGAATCACCAAATGCATAGCAGTCATCGAGGGTCTGATTTAGGTAAGTGGCAAGGTGCTTTATGGCAGTCCCTTTATGGAAATCAGCAGGAATAACTTCATAAAAGGTATCACTGTTTTTTATATAGGTAAACGAATAAGGCAGAGACTTCATATCCTGAAGAAATGCATCCATGTGGGAGGCATTTCTTGAAAAACAGATAAATTTCTCAAATTGGGATAAACCACCATAACTATATTGAGCTGGTATGGTATCGTCTTCTTCATATGCGTGAATCACGTTACCTAGGTAAGGATGAAATGTATCATCTTGATCAAAAAGGTAAGAACGCTCCTTTGTCTCTAATACAGCCCGGATATCATGTTTGGGAATCAAAGGAATGATTTGTTGACAGATAGTGGAAGGAATCATGTTATGGAACAGTAAATCATCGTGATATACAATACAGTTACCGTTGCTACATAAGAATCCATCAAAACCAATGCTGTCAAGTTCATGACCCCGATATCCTAAAGGCCGTCCAGTGTTTAAAAAAATTTGATGTCCATTCTCTTTAGCGAGACGGAAGGCCTTTTTTGCACTTTCTGGAACAGAGTTGGTTTTGTTGCTGAAGGCAGTTTCATCTGCATCAAAAAATAATAATTTCCCCATATACTTCTCCTCAAAAAAAGAGGAACCAAAAAAGATTCCTCCTTATCTTTATTCTTCTACTGTAATTGACTTCATCACTTGTTTTTCTATTGGAGCATCAGAATAATCAGTTTCAACATTTGCAATCTTATCTACAATATCTAATCCCTCTGTAATTTTTCCGAATGCAGCATATTGTCCATCTAAATGCGGAGATGTCTCGTGCATAATAAAGAACTGAGATCCTGCAGAATCTGGCATCATAGAACGAGCCATAGAAAGAATACCTTTTGTATGCTTTAGATTGTTTGTAACGCCGTTTCCACTGAATTCTCCTTTGATAGAGTATCCAGGTCCACCAGTACCAGTTCCTTGTGGACACCCACCTTGAATCATGAATCCTGGAATAATACGGTGGAAGGTAAGTCCGTCATAGAACCCTTCCTTGATTAATTTCACGAAGTTTTCCACTGTGATTGGAGCGATGTCAGGATACAATTCACCTTTCATCAGATCTCCGTTCTCCATTGTAATTGTAATTTTTGGATTTCCCATAATAAATTCCTTTCTTTGTTAAAATAATAATTTAAATATAACATAAAAATGACAGGAGATAAATAACTATAAAACAAACTTACGAATTGCATTGGCAACACCATCTTCATCATTAGATAATGTTATGTAATTTGCAATTTCCTTGACGTGGTCTTCTCCGTTCTTCATTGCCACACCAGTTCCGGCAAAGTCAATCATCTCATAGTCATTGCTTGCATCGCCAAATGACATAACTTGTTCTGGCATTAAATCCAGATGACTTGTTAAAAACTTAAGTGCGTGTCCCTTGTTACAAGACTTCTTTCCGATTTCCAGATTTTCATAGAGAGAGGATACTACATGATAAATGCCCATATTTTCAAAATACTCACGAGCCGCGGCTTTCTTTTCTTGACTATTAAAGAATAAAACAAACTTGTCCACACCCTTTGTTGCCTGCTGAATGATTTCTCCAAGATCGTCTACAAATGTACGAGTGCTTAGGACAACATCCTGAGTTCTTGGATGGAGATTATAATGAGCCAGCCGTGACTTGTCTTCTTCTAAAGAATACATAGAACCATTGGCTGCATGGCTAATAATGGTTTCAAGTTTTTCACACTGGGAAAGAAGAGTCAAAGCTTCTTCCTTGGTGAAGCGGTCACTATATAATTCTTCCATTTTATTTATATTGTATACAGATGCTCCGTTACAGAAGATTCCATACTCTATAGGAATATCATTCAAATAATCTGGAATCCCTGAAATTGCACGTCCTGTGGCAGGAACGACTTTTACACCAGAATCAATGGCAGCTAGGAGAGTTTCTCTTGTATAATCTGTCAAAATCTTGTCGTTATTAATCAAGGTTCCATCTAAGTCAATAGCGATGAGTTTAATATCTTGTTTCATAATATCCTCCGTGGTATTTGCATGTATCATTACATACATTAATTTAAAACTTTTTATGACTTTTTGTCAATGATATGCTATGCTAAATTTAAGAAAAATAGCATAAAGGAGACTAGACTATGGATTACAATCAAATGGCGTTAGAGATGCACGAGAAGAATAAAGGGCAATCTTGTTGCTGTAGTATCTGATGGAAGTGCAGTTCTAGGACTAGGAGATATTGGTCCAGAAGCAGCCATGCCAGTTATGGAAGGAAAGGCTATTTTATTTAAGGAATTTGCGGATATTGATGCATTCCCTATTTGTCTTGATACCAAAGATCCAGAGGAGATTATCCGGACGGTAAAGTATCTGGCCCCAACCTTTGGGGGAATTAACCTAGAGGATATTTCGGCACCAAGATGTTTTGAGATTGAGCGACGTTTAAAAGAAGAATTAGATATTCCGGTGTTTCATGACGACCAGCATGGAACAGCCATTGTTGTCTGTGCAGGTCTTCTAAATGCACTTAAGTTTGTTGGAAAGAATATAAAAGATACCAAAGTTGTCATAAATGGGGCAGGTTCCGCTGGAATTTCCATTTGCAGATTAATGCTCCAATTTGGCGTTGGAGATGTTGTTTTAGTAGATCAAAAGGGAGCCCTTTGTCCAGGAGAAATCTGGATGAATGATGCACAAAAGGATATGGCAGAAAAGACAAATAAAGAGAAGCAAAGAGGTTCTTTATCAGAGATTATAAAGGAGAAGGATGTATTTGTTGGAGTTTCTGCACCAAATATTGTGACCGGTGAGATGATTTCAACTATGGCACAGGATGCCATTGTATTTGCTATGGCAAATCCTACACCAGAAATCATGCCAGAAGAAGCGAAAAAAGGTGGGGCAGCAGTAGTTGCAACAGGACGGTCAGACTATCCAAATCAAATTAACAACGTATTGGTATTTCCAGGTATCTTTCGGGGTGCCTTAGATGCAAGGGCATCACAGATTACGGAAGAGATGAAGCTTGCTGCAGCAAGAGCCATTGCAAGTACCATAGAAGAAGATGAATTGAATGCAGACTATATTATTCCAGGTGCATTTGATGAGAGAGTTTGTCAGGTTGTTGCAAAAGCAGTTGCAGATAAGAGCAAATAAAAGAACTTTCGGTATACAATTTCAAAATAACTCATATAATCCTAGAAGGGGCTTGTCTCTTTCTAGGATTTGTTTTATCAATGGGAGGATGTTATGAAACGATTATTGCTTTTTATATTATTTTTATTATCATTATTTTTAATGATTCCATATATGCTGACTGTAAGTATTTCTAAACTACAGGAGAAACATATGGTGGATTTAAATACATATCGCAGTGGATATACAATCAAAATTACAGGGAAAAATGTGGATATGGAACAGTTTATTGCAGGAATTTTGCCAACCACAATTTCTTTGGAAAAAAGGGAAGAAGTCCTAAAGGCACAGGCAGTCATCTTAAGAACTCAAATTCGAAAGAAAATGGGGGACAATAAAACAATTTCAGCCAAAGAACTTCCCTATGAATATGAAGATGACAAAATGTTGAAAAAGAAAATTGGTGCAGAAAACTTTGTTGCAAAAAATAAAAAAAGAGAGCGTGCTGTGATTGAAACACTAGGAAAATGTCTTGTATATAATGATGTTTTAATTGATGCCTACTATCATGAACTTAGTGTTGGAACTACCTTAGATGGGCAGGAATGGTTTCAAAAGGAGATTCCATATTTAAAAGAAAAAGCTGCATTTAATGATACGGAATCAGATGACTATGTGGATACAAGAGAATATACTTATGGAAAAGTAGTAGAAATATTGGAAAATAAACTGAAAATAAAAATTACCACAGAGACAGCTGAAAAATCTCTTACAATAGTAGATGCTACAAAAAATGGATATGTGCGGAAGATACAGGCAGGGACATCCAAAATTTCTGGGACAAGATTTGCAAATTGTTTTCAGCTTCCTTCGGCAAATTTTTATTTTGAACACTATGATGGAAAGTTTCGGATACTAACCCTTGGAAAGGGAAGTGGACTTGGCATGAGCCAAAATACAGCCAATGAAATGGCAGAGAAAGAAAAGACATGTGAACAGATTTTAAAGTATTTTTTTCCAAAAACAAAAATAAAAGCTTTCAGTGAATAAAGAATATGATTTGGGCAAAACTATCACTGAGGTGATGAAAAGATGAAAATGAAGCGAAAAGATGAAAATCCCATGTCTCTAAAGAAAAAATATTATGGAGTCATGATTGCCGGGTTCGTCCTTTTTCTTGGAATAATGACATACTATAGCATGCAGTTTCAAGCAAAGCGGCAGCAGGCAAAACAAGAAATTAATTTAAATGAAAAATCAGTGGATGTGGAGGGAAAAGCTACCAATAAGACCACACAGACAACAGAAGAAACCACAGAAGCCAAAGAAAAAGCAGAGAGTCAGCAGACCATGAATCAGACGGTAACTTATAATGGAAAGACAAAAATGTCATGGCCAGTAGTCGGAAACGTTATTTTGCCTTACAGTGTTGACACAACTGTATATTTTGAGTCTTTAGATCAATATCGTGTTAATAAGGGAATTCTAATTGAAGCAAAGGCAGGAACAGATGTAAAAGCACTAAAAAATGCAAGAGTTGAAGAAATTCGTAAAAATGCAGAGTTTGGACAAATGGTTGTGTTAAATTTAGGAAATGAATATACAGCTCTTTATGGTCAGATGAAGAATCTAACAGTGAAAGAAGGAGATTTCGTCAGTAAAGGGCAGGTGATTGGTCAGGTAGCAAAACCGACAGATTACTATACATTAGAAGGTGCCAATCTGTATCTACAATTGGAAAAGAGCAAAAAAACAATGAATCCAATTTCCTATTTAAAAGAATGAAAAAAGGAGCTGATACACAAATTAATTCGTGCATCAGCTCTTTTTTTTAATGAATTATAGTTGGAACATCAATACTACGTGACACATACTCCCACCTAATACGAATAAATGGAATATTTCATGTAGTCCAAAATCCTTCCAGTGGTGCTCAAACCATGGAATCTTAAGTGCGTAAATAATTCCTCCAACGGTATAGATAATTCCGCCCACTAATAACCATAGAAAACTACTGTGAGATAGGCTGTGAATAATTGGTGCAATTGCAACGATACAAAGCCAGCCCATGGCAATGTACATCACAGATGAAACCCACTTTGGACATGTAACCCAGAACATCTTAAATACAATTCCTAAGATAGCAACAGCCCAAACAATGGCAAGAAGACTATATCCAAGTTTTCCACCAAGAGCAAGAGTACAAATGGGGGTGTAAGAGCCCGCAATCAATACAAAAATCATAGAATGATCTAGTTTTTTTAATACATTTGAAACTCGTTGCGAAATATAAAATGAATGATAAGCGGTGCTGGCACCATACAGACCAATCATGCTTAATATGAAAATAGTCAGAGATATAATTCGGACATAATCTCCAGTTTTAATATTAACAAGTATAAGTGGAATGGCAACAATTATTGCTAAAATCATTCCAATGAAGTGGGTAATTGCACTTCCAGGTTCCTTTAATCGTTTCATTATGTACAACCTCCAAAGCAAATAGTTTAAAATAATTTTCAACGTAGTATCAATAACTACATCTGATTTAGTTATATACTACTACGCTGTCAAAGGAAATGCAATAGAAAAAAATAAAGTTTATGAAAACTTAAGAAAATACTAGTTGCTGATTTAAAGGAAAAATAATGTATAATAGAGATAATATGATTTGGAAAGGGTTTATTTCATGAAATGTTATACATATATTATTAAATGCAAAGATGACAGTCTTTATACTGGCTGGACCAATAATATAGAAAAACGAATGAAAGCACATAATGATGGAACGGGAGCCAAGTATACAAGAGGTCGTGGACCAGTTACCTTAGTTCATCTTGAGGTTTTTGATACAAAAGAGCAGGCAATGAAGCGAGAAGCTGCTATAAAAAAACTATCAAAAAAACAAAAACTGCTTCTTATAAATTAAGAGGCAGCTTGATTTTCAATTACATCTTGTAACATAACAGTGATAGTAAAGTATGACTCATCACAGTCTAGTTTTAGGGTTCCATTGTATTTTGATACAATATCCTGCACATTGGAAAGTCCATAGCCATGGTTGTAAATGTTAGATTTTGAAGTGGAAATTCTGTTATTTTTAATTTCAATTTTTCGTTTCACTGGATTCTTTACAGAAATTACAAGATGCTCTTCATAGTATTTTGTGGTAACCCAAATGTCTTTTTCTTCTAATTGTTCTACGGCTTCTACTGCATTTTTAATTAAATTTGCAAACAAAGTACAAATTTCTACATCCTTCATTTTTAATGGAAATGACATTACACCATTCCAGTGAATGGTGGCATTGGAGGTATGGAGAATGTCAGAGACAACAATATCAATAGTTTTATTTCCAGTAGAAATTGTTTTCTTAAAATTCTCAGTTTGATTCAATAATTCTTCAATGTAAGCCTTTGATTTATCATATTCACCTTGGCATTCATATTCATGGATACATCGTAGCTGCTGCTTAATATCATGGCGAAACTTTCTGGTTTCAGTTTCTTTTTCCAACAATAATTCATAATAGTTTTCTTGTTCTTTTAAAAATTGTTCTTGTATCAATATATGATTTTGATATTTGATTTTCTCACGTTTCATCTTTAGGTATCTTCGATACAAGGCCCAGCACATAATAAGAACTAGAGTAATTCCAACTATGGCTTGTCCCCGATAATGAAGCTTTGTAGATTCGAAAACGGTTCTCACAATAGGAAGGATACATGTAATCAAACCGAAACAAAAAATATTTCCGATAAGATATTCATCACTTTGGTTTATTTGAATCCTCTTATTGCTTATTAAAATGGAACACAAGATTAAAATAACAAAACTGATAAAACCAACTATCGCGGAGAAGACAGTGCTTTTATATGCTATGTTGTAATTTAGTTCAAACATCCAAATCAAGATTATCCCAATAATATAATCAATAAATGTAACTAGAAAATAAGATAAAAAAGATAGAAGGATATTTTTGAATTTAATTGATATGTATACAATTCGTATAATGCATATAACTTGTGCAAGAGTTAAGGGCAAAGATATAAATGGAGAGCATACAATACAAATTAATGCGAATATATGGATGAAGTATAGACGGTGTTGTTTCTCATCTATTTTAATTGATCTATTAAAAGTATATCTTACAAATAAATACTTTTTCAAGGTTTCAATTATATATTTTTCAATCCAATATATGTTTTCCGGTAAAATATTTAATATATTCATCATAATGATTCCTTTACGTTTTTAGTACATAGGCAAGAAAAGATTGTCGAATAGATTTATCCTTTCTCTTGGATACTTGAAAGCTTTTTCCGTTTCTTAGAGTAACCATAAGTTTCGTTTTTGACCTGATTTTTTGTAAATTGACAATTTTTCCTCGCTTAATTTCTACAAAACGACTATCTAATCGAGGAAATAATTGCTTGATGCTTTCACTACTAATTAGCTCTGTATCTTTAAAATACACAATTGTATCATCACCTAGAGATTCTAAGGCATAGATTTCAGAGAATTGAAAAAAATAACTATAAATGCCGTCACTTCTTATCTTAAGGATAAGGCCAGCGGATTCGGATAACTCCTTCAACGCATGAATCATAATATCTGGAATTTGAAAAATGTCCTTCTTATAGATGTAACGATATGCCCTCACTTCAAAAGCTTTTTGAATCCATTCATCGTGACTTGTTATATAGATAATATAGACAGAACGATGCTGTTTTTTGGCAGATGAAATAAGTGACTTTGCCACTTCAAAGCCATCCAAACCAGGCATTTCAATATCTAAAAAAATAAGATTAAATCTATCTTTTGCTGCTAATAAATCGGCACCATTTTGAAATGTTTGAAAATCAACTTCAAAATTCTCTTCGGATAACCTAGATTTACATAATTGAAGAATTTTATCACAATACATAATTTCATCATCACAAATTGCTATTTTCCATAACATTACAATCAATCCCTCCAAAAAATTTGTAACATAATTATAACATATATTTTATAAGGGATTGACCGTTTAACGGAAAAAAGTAATCACTTATCTGAAAAAAAACAAATTTAACCTCAAACACGATATACTGAAATTATAAAAATGTTTGAGGAGGGGTGAAACTATGGAAACAATAGCTTGACCGCCAGAATGGTGACGGTACAGTAATTAAAGAGAAATAGAGAAGGAGGAAATTGGATGAGATTAAAAAACGGGATTAAATGGATTACTTGTGTTGCAATGAGCATAGTTTTATTAGAGGGAATTACAACGACAAGTTATGCAGCAGTTGATGGAGCAGCACCTCCCATTGAGGGAGACGTTAATGACGCCGGAGAAGGAAATGGTGTAACAGGTGTTTTCGAAAAGGATGATTTTGATACGCCGGAAGAATATGCTAAGTATCTGGAGGAGCATCCAGAAGAGCAAATCCAAACATATGCAGCAACAGCAAATAAAAATGTCAATGCAAGTGCAAAATTACATTATAAAATAAATATGCAAAATTTTAGTGTAAAAACAGCAATTCAAAGAGCATATATTGGATCTACATATGTATACATTACTCAGAGAAAGAATGAAGATACGTATATTACGCGTTGCACCATAAATGGTAATGAGTTAAAGAAAAAAGATGGAATGCATTTAACTAATTTTGCACATTCTCAAACATTAGAGTGGTTTGAGCATAATGGAAAAGATTATTTTTGGGTAGGGTGTAAACCAAATGTAAATTGGCCTGACATTGATTGGGCAACACAGGTAGGGAGAATTCAATATACAGCAGGCACAACAATTAGTAATTACACTAAGATTTGTAGATTATCTCATTTAAGTTATGCAAATAAAGCGGGTTCATCATTTGGTGCAATTAAACGTTCAGATTCTGCATTATCAAGTGATCGAGCAAAGATGTTATTATGGGTTGAGGATAATACGGGAGAGGTACAATATAGTTATTACAACATGTCGAAAATAAATGCTGCACTTGATAAGGTTGAATCAGCGTCTTCTAAATCTGTAGAAATGGATAGTAGTGCGATAAAATCTGCTTGTTATGGTTCGTTTAGGCAGAGTAAATCCAATAAAGTTGCTCCAAACGGATCTAATCAAGGAGTGGAATTTACAGATGCGGATTCTGTTTATATTATTGGTGGAAAGTCTGATGATAAACCTATAATTTCAAAATTAACTGGAAGTGGATCTAGTTATAAATATTCGACACAATGTACAGTGACAAATACAGCCTTAATTAAGGATGCTGAACCAGAAGGAATTCAGCTAAAAGGAGATTATATCTATTTTGGGATCAGCAAACCTTCGTGCAAGGCAACAGAACAATATATTTATAGAATTCCTAAGAGTGCTTTTTAAATAAAAACATATATAAAAATGCAAAATCATGGTAAAATTATAACACAGATAATTTTGAAAGGAGAGACGTTTATGAGAAGATTTTTAAGCTTTATACTTTGCTTTATCATGGCAGCTACGTGTATTACCGTAGTTAATGTTAAAGCGGGAGATGATAAGGTGTATACCTCAGGTGATTACCAATATACGACACAGACCTATAATGGGAAAAAGACAGCATGTATTATTAAATATATTGGGAATGCCACGAACATTGTACTTCCGGAAACATTGGATGGTTATACTGTATATGGAACTTCATGGGAAGTTTTTAGGGACAATAAAACAGTAAAAAGCATTACAATTCCCAAGGGTATGACGAATGCTGGAGATTGTTTTGATACTGCTTCAACAGTAGAGCAAATTAAAGTTGAAGATGGGAATAGTAGATACATCTCTAAGGATGGAATCCTATACAATAAGAGTGGAAAACAATTGATTTATTATCCAAGAGCTAAGAAGGCGGCAAGTTTTACAATCCCTTCAATGGTAACTTCGGTTAATGTTGTTGCTTTTCGTTATACAACAGGGATTACTAAATTAATATACAATAAATCAATCAAGGACATGGGGGAACTTTTTGAAAGTGATGTGCAGGAACTTGTCTTGTCAGATGGAATTACATCAATAGATGAGATGTGTATTTCAAATTGTAAGAGGTTAAAGAAGGTAACACTTGGAAAGAATGTTACCTATATTGGTAAAACCGCATTTTATAGATGTAGTGCATTAACTACAGTTGTTTTATCTAAAAAATTACAGAGTATTGATTTCTATGCATTTTACAACTGCACAAGTTTAAAGACGTTAAAGATTCCTGATTCTGTTACTTATATTAGTGGACTCGCGTTTGAAGGAACGAAAGTAAAACTTTCAAAACCGGCATATTTAAAATTGATGAAAAAGACAGGTTCGTCGACTAAGAACTATTACGCAATGGCAACTGTAAAGATTCCTCGAAAAGGGAAAGATAAAGCAATAAGTTATAAGGCAAAAGCAATCACAAAGATTGCAGGAACGAAAAAAAGCATGACATTAAAGAAGAAAAGAACACAAAAGATTTATACGAGAGTTTATATTTCTAAGAAAAAGAAAACTGGAAATTTGCAGTATGATATTTTAAAGTTCACATCTTCCAATCCTAAGGTAGCGAAAGTGACATCCCATGGTAATATTAAAACATTGAAAAAGGGAAAGACAACCATTACTGTGAAACTACGTACCTCGGGAAAATCTTACAAGATAAAAGTAAAAGTGAAGTAATGAAAAAGAGGTCAAGGGAAATTCTTGGATCATCTAGATTTATATAATTACAACATATTTTTTATAAGGGATTGACCATTCGACGGAAAAAAGTAATCACTTATCAGAAAAAACACAAATTTTGAATTGAATATTGTAAAATATAGAAAATGGGAGGTGAAAAAATGGATATTATAAATTGGCCGCCAGAATGGTGGCCGTACAATAATTAAAGAGAAATAAAGAAAAAGAAGTCAAGGAAAATTTCCTTGGCTTCTCCTTTTTTAGAGTGTTTTCCTACATTAAAATTATATACAAAAATGAAAAATTATAGTAAAATTATAAGATAGAGAACTTTGAAAGGAGAGGTGTTTATGAAAAGATTTTTAGCCGTGACATTATGTATGGTAATGGCATTTATTTGTATATTACCAGCAGAAAAAGCAAAGGCAGCAGAGAAGAGTTATGATGCAATTAAGTCTATCAAGATTGGAAGTAAAACTTTTAGCAAGTCAACTTCTCTAGGTAATGGAACAAAACCATATGCTTCTTTTATGTACAATGAGAATGCAACCAAAGGTAAGATTTCGGTAACACCAAAGAGTGGGTGGAAGATTCAAGAACTAAAACTTTTATGTTATACAGATCCGGAATCTGGTGATGCATTAGAAGATGGACCACTTGAATATGGAAAAACAATTAAACAAAAAACTACTTACAAATTCAGCAAGTACGATACGTTCTTGGGCATTTTGCTTAAAAATGAGAAAACAGGAAAAGTTTTTGAGTATGAAATGCATTGGAGACCATACACAAAAGTTAAGATTTATTATAGATCAATGCGTAATAACAAAACAACATTTAAAATTGATGGGTGGAAGTTTACATATAGTAAAAAATCAAATTTGAAGAAAGACGATACAAAGTTTAAATCTAGAAGCGAATTAGTAAAATGTCTTAGAAGTGCATTTGGATATAAAACAGCCAAGATCAAGGGAAAGAATGTTCATGTATATCTTCCAAAATCACATGAAAAATTTAAAGTTAGTGTAAGTAAACCAGGAAAAGGAACGTCAATTAAAATATCAAAATAGTAATTCAAAAGAAGTCAAGGGAAATTTCTGTCAACTATTTTTGAAGATGTGTCCAAATAAGTGAAACAAAAGCCTCGATTTTTCGGGGCTTTTTGTATGCAGAAATGTTAATTTGATTTCTTCTAGATAAATTTGGAAAAACTGTTGCTGAATTCCTAAACAAATGGTAATATATGTAAAAGAATAAAATACTTATAAGGAGGCAACATATGGGAAGACCAGACACTAGCTTAGGAAGCTACTTAAAAGACCCCAAACGATTTGCAGATGTGTTTAATCAGGGAGTTTTTCAAGGAGAAATTAAGATCTTACCAGAAGAGTTAAAAGAACTTGACTCCGTTAGTAAACAGAGTCGAGGAGGAAATCGCGGGAGAGATTTAGTAAAACAGTACATGTATGAGGAGACCAAACTTGCCATCTTGGCAATTGAAAATCAAAATAATATTCAATACTTTATGCCATTAAAGAACATGCTGTACGATTCTGATTTTTACAATGATCAGCGAAAAACAATTTCAAAGAGTCACAAAGACATCAAAGATTTAAAAGGGGACGAATATATTTCTAGTTTTTCAAAAAATGATAAGTTAAGTCCAATCATTACCCTGGTGATCTATTATGGAGACAGGGAGTGGAATGCACCAAAAGAATTATACGAAATGTTAGAAGTGTCTCCTAAGTTGGAACCATTCAAAGGGTTAATTCAAAATTATAAAATTAATCTTCTAGAAGTTAGTAAGATTGATAACCTAGATGCATATAGTGATGATATGAAAGTATTGTTTGGTTTCATAAAATATCAAAAGGATAAAGAAAAGTTACAGCAATTTATTAGTAAAAATAAGGAAATATTTTCTTGCGTCCCACTAGAGACATGCAGTACAATAGAAGCAGTAACCAATACAAAAGAAATACGAAAATATATGGAAAAGAATGAGAATGGAGTGATAAATGTGTGCCAGGCAATTGAAGATATGAAAAAAAGCAGTGAAGCAATAGGAGAAAAACGTGGAGAAGCTAGAGGAAGGGCAATTGGAGAAAAGTATGGGGAACAACGAGGAGAAACTCGTTTATCTACATTAATGAACCGTTTGTTTGAAGACGAAAGAATAAATGATGTAAAAAAAGCCATTAATGATTCAAAGTTTCGAGAAATCATGTATCAAGAATATGGTATTAAATAAAGTTGACCTATGGAGAAATCTATATAATTTTTTTGTAATAGGAAGAATATTCAAAAGATTAAGAAGTCAAGGAAAATCCCTTGACTTCTTTTGTGTTTCTGTGGTATCCTAATTAAGTTAGTGAAATATATCGGAATGTTAACTCTTGTTCAAATTGAGAGAACCAGAAAACTCTCATCAACGAAACAAGGGTTTTTTTATTACTATTATATAAATAATAAGTTAGATGAATTATCGAGTAAGATGCGGAGATATTCCGAGAACAGGGAAACAGAAAGAAGGAAATATGGATACAATTAGATTTGATGAGTTACAACTAGATGATAAGATATTAAAAGCCGTAAAGGAAATGGGATTTGAAGCAGCTTCTCCAATTCAGGCAAAAGCCATTCCAGCAGTATTAGAAGGAAATGATATTGTGGGACAGGCACAGACAGGAACTGGTAAGACAGCAGCTTTTGGAATTCCTTTGTTACAAAAGCTTGATACAAAGAATAAGAAACCACAGGCAATTGTTCTTTGTCCAACAAGAGAATTGGCAATTCAGTCTTCTGATGAACTTCGTAAGCTTGCAAAGTTTATGCATGGAGCAAAGGTTCTTCCTATTTATGGTGGACAGAATATTACAAATCAGATTCGTTCTTTAAAAGCAGGAGTGAATGTAATCGTAGGAACTCCAGGACGTATTATGGATCATTTGAGAAGACATACTATTAAGCTAGATGACTTGCATACGGTTGTTTTAGATGAAGCAGATGAGATGTTAAACATGGGATTTAGAGAAGATATTGAAACTATCTTAAAAGAATTACCAAAAGAACGTCAGACATTATTATTTTCAGCAACCATGCCAAAGGCAATTCTTGATATTACAAAGAAGTATCAAACCAATTCAAAGCACATTAAGGTTACAAAGAAAGAATTAACCGTACCAAATATTGAGCAATATTATTATGAAGTAAGACCAAAACAAAAAGTTGAAGTTTTATGCCGTTTATTAGATATGTACGCACCAAAGCTTTCTGTTGTATTTTGTAATACAAAGCGTATGGTAGACGATGTGGCGACTCAGTTAAAGAACCGAGGGTATTTTGCGGAAGGTCTTCACGGGGATTTAAAGCAGTCTCAACGTGACCGAGTAATGAAAAGTTTTCGTAATGGACGAGTTGACATTTTAGTTGCAACAGATGTTGCGGCTCGTGGAATTGACGTAGATGATGTAGATGCAGTATTTAACTACGATCTTCCTCAGGATGATGAATTTTACGTGCATCGTATTGGACGTACAGGACGTGCAGGACGTGAAGGAAATGCATTTTCATTTGTTTCTGGAAAAGAGACTTACAAACTTCGTGATATTCAAAGATATTGTAAGACAAAGATTAAAGCGAGACCAATTCCAAGTTTAAATGATGTGCAGGCAACAAGAGCAGAAAATACATTAGATGATGTTGCAAAGGCAATTGAAGACAATAGTTTAGAAAAGTATGTAGAAATTATTGATGATTTTATCAATGAGACAGACTACACAGCACTTGAAATTGCAGCAGCATTTTTGAAAATGAAATTTAGTGAAAATGAAGAAATTTCTAAGAATGAAGAAGATTTTGGAGACACTGGAGCAGAAGCAGGAATGGTTCGTCTGTTCATTAATATTGGAAAGAAGAAAGGCGTTCGTCCAGGAGATATCCTAGGAGCAATCGCTGGAGAATCTAGTATTTCAGGAGATTTAGTTGGAGCAATTGATATGCATGACCAATACACATTCGTTGAAGTACCTCAAGAAGTGGCAAAAGACGTTCTTTACGGAATGAGACATGCTAAAATCAAAGGGAAAAGCGTTAGTATGGAACCAGCAAATAGAAAATAGAATAAAAGTAATTATTATAGAGGCAATCACTTAGGTGGTTGTCTTTTTTTGTATATAGCATTGACAAGAAAAGGTATGTGTTGTACATTGTAGATACAAAAGAGCACTATAGTGCACATATGCACACGTGAAATGAAATGGAGGAAAGAATGAAACAATTAAAGGATGAGATACAAAAGTTGAATGATAAGGGAATTCGAAAAACTTATATCTATAAGTATATTGCAGAGTCATTACGGACAACAAAAGGAGAGAGCATACCTGTAAGGCGTGCCAAAGGGTTTGTACATGTGTTGGAGCAAGTGAATCAGATTATTTTAAATCATGAGATTATTGCGGGAAGTATGCTGGGTATGTGTCCAGTATATGAAGATAAGATGACAAAAGAAGAGCAAGAAGCAGTTGCAGTTCAAACAATAGAAGATTACTTGGAAAAGAAAAGATATGACAGCGTAGTAGAAGAAGTTCAGTTTGAAGAAGGACATGTCAAGAGTTTTGAGGATGATTTCACGAGCAAAAAAAGCCGTTGGTCTTTGATGTCAAGAGTTCATCACGAAGCTAATATTGAATATAAGGATTTGCAAGATGTCATTGAGAAGATGAAGAATCGATATAAGGAGAATGAACAGATTGAAGATTATGAGATTGGACGTGAATTAGAACGGACATTTAAGTTTTCCTATGGTGAGGATAAGGATTTATATAATCAACTGCCATGGTTTGTCGGAAATCATATTAACTATGATTACGAAACCATTGTAACAAAGGGGCTAGGAAAGATTCAAGATGAGGTTGTCCAGAAACAATCCAAGGAGACAGATAAGGAGAAACAAGAATTTTATCTTTGTGAGCATATGACTATAGATGCAGTGATTGAATTTATACAAAGGTATGCAAAAAACATTGAAAAAGCTGCAAGAAAAGCGAAAGGAAATAGAAAGGAAGATTTAGAGCTTATGGCAAAAAACTGTGAGCATATTGCCACAGAAGTTCCAGCTGATTTTCACGAGGCGGTGCAGCTTATTTGGATGATTCATATTATTGGAAATATTCAAGGTGGTTCTGCATTGTCTTTTGGAAGAATGGATCAATACTTGCATCCCTTTTATCAAAAGGATATAGAAAAAGGAGCCATAACCAACGAGAGAGTAAGAGAAATTCTGGCTTGTGTATGGCTTAAAATCAATGAGCCAAAGATGCGGACGGTACAAAGTATTACCCTTGGAGGAATCAAAGCAGATGGGTCCAATGGGGTAACGGAATTAACAAGACAGTGTTTGAAGGTAACACAGGAAGTAGGAATGCCATATCCTAATATTGGTCTTCGAATCAATAAGAAGAATCCGTTATGGGTTTATGAAGAGGCAATGGAAACTGTGAAAGCAGGATGTGGACAACCTATGCTTTTAAATGATGATGTGTGGATCGAAAATACAAAGAAATTGGGATACTGTCAGGAAGATGCAAATAATTATTACAATATGGGATGTGTTGAAATTATGGTTCCAGGAATTCAGCCAAACTGGGGTGTCACTGAGGCAATAGCATTTCCGGTTCTATTTGAAAATCTTATAGACCAATGGCAGAAGAAAAAAGATTCTATTACTGATTTTGATGCTTATATGAAAGCTTATGAAGCTCAACTGGAAAGAGCAATTGAGGCAGATTATCAAGAAGGGCTATCAAAGAAGAAAAATATGCAGGGAAAGGCATATGACCCATTTACTTCGTTATTTATTGATGGATGTTTGGAAAATGGGAAGGATGTATTTCAGGGAGGTAGTAGAGGTGCAACCCACTGGTCTATCTATGCCTATGGAATAGGAACGGTGACGGATTCTTTATATGCAGTTAAAAAACTTGTATTTGAGGATAAAAAATTTACATTAGAAGAAATGCACAACGCTCTATTGTGTGATTTTAAAGGATATGAAGAGTTATTGTGTGCCATTGAAAATCTAAATGCATGTTACGGAAATGGAAAAAAAGAGGTAGATGAAATAGGAAATCATGTACATACCTATTATGCAGAGAAAGTATTTGAATTAAATGAGGGATTGGAAAAACAAGATCGATTTGTGTCCACGCTCTTTGGATATTTCTTTCACATTTATCACGGAGAAATAGCCATGGCAACTCCAAACGGCAGACGAAAAGGGGAACCTTTTAGCGATAGTATGGGGCCAAGTCAAGGAAAGGATGAAAAGGGGCAAACTCGTTTATTAGATTCAGTATTGAATTTGGATAATTCCTATGTAACAGGAGGCTATGCCCTTAATTTTAAGGTAAGTCCAGGGATTATGAACAGTGAAGAAGGGGAGAGAGCGATGTGTGATCTTTTCCAGACATATATAGAGGAAAAAGGTCCTCAAATTCAGGCATATATGACAAAGCTTGAAGACTTGGTGGATGCACAGGTTCATCCAGAAAAGCACAGGGATTTAATTGTACGTGTTGGTGGATACTGTGAATTCTTTGTAAATCTTGATCGGGTATTGCAGACTGAAATTATAAAGAGGACAACATATGGAGAAATATAGGAGAAATTATGGAAAATGAAAAAGGAATTGTATTTGGAATTCAGCATTTTTCCATTCACGACGGAGCAGGAATTCGAAGTAATATTTTTTTGAAAGGATGTCCTCTTCGATGTTTGTGGTGTCATAATCCAGAAGGATTATCACCACAAATAGATGTACAGTACTTGGAAGGAAAATGTACGAAGTGTGGAAAGTGTCAAAAGATATATGAAAAATTGGATTGGTTAAAAAAACAAACCACAGATATCAAAATGAGATATTTAAATTTATGCAATCATGGAGCACTGGAGCAAATTGGACAAAAAATGTCTGTAGATGAGGTAATAGAAGAAGTTATGATTGATCAGCGCTTTTTTAAACACAGTGGAGGGGGAATAACGATTTCTGGTGGGGAACCTATGATGCAGAGTGATTTTGTGCTGGAAATTCTAAAAAAAGCCAAGGAAAATCAGTTATCAACTGCCATAGAAACAAGTGGGTATTCTTCATGGGAGAATTATAAAAAGATTTTAGATTATGTGGATTTATTTTTGTGGGATCACAAGGCGGGAAGTAACAGTCAGTATCAGAAATTAACAGGCGTAAGCAGTGAATTAATCGAAGATAATTTAAAGAAACTATATGAGTCTGGGGCGAAGATAAGGCTGCGATGTCCAATGATCCCTGAAATTAATGATACTGAGGAGAATTTCTTGGCAATTAGAAAGAAGAAACAGAAGATGCCTTATTTGTCTGGGTGCGAAATTATGCCATATCATAAAATGGGAGTATCAAAGAGTAAAAGAATTGGAGATATCTGCTGTCAAGAATTTGAAGAACCTACCCCAGAAATGGTAAAAATATGGAAATCTAAAATCCAATAAATAAAGCTGGATGCACATATGCACACTTAAGACAAATAATGCACAAAAACTATTGACATTTGGGATCGGTAATACTATAATAATCTTAGAAATAACAAATGCACTTTATAGTGCACGAATGCACACACAAGAGAAAGGGAGAAGGAGATGAAGGTATATAAACAGGAGCAAGTGAGAGAATCCTTGCCAGGAATTGTATTGCTGAGTCATGGACCATTTGCAGTTGTTTTAGTGGAGACAGCAAAGATGGTATTTGGTGAAAGTGAGAATGTTGCAGCATTTTCTTTTGAAGAGGGAGATGATGTAGATGAGTACCGTAAGACGGTTGTTGAAACATTAGAGACATTTCCAGAAGGAAGTATCGTAATGTTAGATCTTTTTGGAGGATCACCGTGCAATCAAATGCTTCGCTATGTTCAAGAGACAGAAAAGGTTTTAGAGATTGTATCTGGAATGAATCTGCCAATGCTGGTAAATGCATTTCTTGCAAGAGAAGGAGTTTCAGGAACGGAATTAAGTCTGGATGCAGTGAGCAGCGGAACAGAAGGCATTAGGAGAGTTGATGTGGAAGGATTTTTAGAAGACGATGATGAGGATGAATAGAAAGGAGCAGGTTTATGGCAAAGAAAATTGCAGTAAGAGTAGATGATAGACTCATTCATGGACAGGTTATGACACAATGGGTAAAAGTTTGTAAGTCACAAAAGATTGTTGTTATTGATGATGTGGTTGCAAAGGATAAGATGCAAAAGAATATTTTAAAGTTTGCAACACCACCAGATATGAAGTCAAGTATCCTTTCTGTGGATAAGGCAATTGAAATCTGGAATAAGAATCAGTTTGGAGATAAGAATGTTTTTGTTCTTTTTAGGGATGTGACACAGATTGCAAAATTAAAAGAAAAGGGATTGTCTTTTGATGAGATTACAATTGGAAATATGTCCATTAAAGATGGAAGAAAACAGCTTTACAAGTCTACAGGATTTACGCAGGAGGAAGCACAAGTTTTACTTGATCTTGAGAAGTCAGGAATAAAGCTTTATTTTCAAACACAACCCACAGATAAAAAAGAGTCTATGGAAATACTAAAAAAAGCATTTCCAAATTTAAGTTAAGCTAAGAGAGAGTAGGAGGAAAACTATATGTCAATATCATTAATGCAGGCGATTATGCTTGGTTTGTTATGCGGAATTGCCAAAACTTGTATTCCATATACATGGGGTGCGTTTAATTTCAACACAGTTATTTTTAATGCAGTACTTGTAGGTGCAGTTATGGGTGATATGAAAACAGCCATGATTATTGGAGCATCTGTTCAATTAATTTATTTAGGTGTTATTTCAGCTGGTGGAAATCAACCATCAGATCCATGTTTGGCAGCTTATATTGCAATTCCATTTGCCATGGTGTCCAACTTAAATACTACAGCAGCAGTAGCCTTAGCGGTACCAATTGGTTTGTTAGGAACACAAATTTCAAATCTTTTATACTTAGCAGCAGGATTTTTTGCTCAAAAAGGTGATAAGTTTGTAGAAAAAGGTGATGCGCGAGGAATGACTCGATGGGCAGTATTATATGTAGGAATTCTTCGATGTTTGGTATTTGCAGTACCAGTTGCAATTGCACTTTACTTTGGTAGTGGAGCACTTCAAGGTGTATTAGATAATATTCCACAATTTGTAACCAATGGATTGTCAGCTGTTGGGGCATGTTTACCAGCCGTTGGATTTGCAATTATCGCAAGTTTGATTTCAAAACCTAAATTTATGCCATTTTTCTTTGCAGGATTCTTTTTAATCCAATATACAAAAATTGGTACGATTCCACTATTATTAGCAGGAGCATTTACAACATTCTTGTATATAACATTTACTGCAAATGATTATGCAGCAGTAATAGATAGTGATGAGGATGAAGATGAAGATGAGGACGAAGATGATGTTGTGATGGAAGAAGGCGGAACTAAAATTCTTACAAAAAAAGATATCTTAAAGTCTTGGACTATTTGGTGGTTTATTGCTGAAGTTGGACATAGTTTTGAAAGAATGCAGGCACCAATGTTTACAACAGCGATGAATGGTGCATTAAAGAAATTTTATAAAGGTGATGAGCAAAAAGGACATTATATTGAAGCATTAAAGCGTCATATGACATTCTTTAATACAGAAGCACACTGGGGTGGAGGACCAATCTTAGGATTATCTTTAGCTCTTGAAGAAAAGAAAGCACAGAATCACGATGCAATTCCAGGAGAAATGATCATTGATATTAAGACTGGATTAATGGGACCACTTGCAGGGCTTGGAGATACAATTTCATGGTCAACATTGATGTACTTATTTATTGGATTATTCTTACCACTAGCTCAAAAAGGAAATCCAATTGGTGGGATTGCACCAATCGTATTACTAACTGTGATTTGCTTTGGAATCGGATATTTCTTAACAGAAAGATGTTATACATATGGATATTCTTTTGCAGAAAATATGTTAAAGTCAGGAATCGTAAATAAAATTATTGCAGCAGCAAGCGTTATTGGATTGTTCATGATGGGTGGATTAGCATCTACTTATGTAACAGTAACAACACCAATTAAATTTGCAACAGGAGCATATGCAACTACATTACAGGGAATTTTAGATTCTATTGCGCCAGGATTGTTGCCATTAGCAGTTGTATGTTGTGTATGGGGATATCTTGCAAAAGTAAAAAGAAACTATTTTGCAGCAACTATTGGGCTAACTATTGTGGCTTTAGTATTAGGATGTTTGGGAGTCTTAATCTAAGGAATCTTTGAATTGACAAGGTACATGAAATACGCTTATACTGTAAATAAATAGAGAAAACAAAGCGGAAAAGGTGTGTTGTATTGAGAGAAGAAAGATTTATAATTAAAGTTTTAGAAATGCATTATAAACAGGGAATGTCACAAGTTGAGATTGGAAAGAAGCTGAATGTTTCAAGAACGACAGTGTCAAGAGCATTGACAAGGGCAAGGAAAGAAGGATATGTTCAGATTAAGATTAATTATCCAGAAGGCTCTATGACGAATATTGAAGCAGTGCTTGAGGAAAAGTATGAACTGAAAGAAGCCATTGTTGCAAGTGACCGGGATGGTGTGGATATTCAGGATGAAGTTGCATTTTATGCATCTGATTATATTTTCCGAGTCTTGAAGAATCATATGACATTTGCCCTAACTAGAGGTGTAACTCTGCAGAAGATGGTAGAGTGTATGGCTAAGGATGTACGATTAAAGTTTCTAAAAGTAGATGATGTAAATGTAGTACCTCTTATGGCAACAACCAATGTACCAGTGACCGCAAAAAAGAGTTATCGCCTTGCATATTCCAATTATCTAATGGAAGAGGTTGCAAGATTAATTAATGGGAATGGATTTCAGATTTTAGCACCACAGTATGTTGCATCTGGAGAAGTAAAACAAAGCTTTTTAAAAGAGGACAGTGTAAAGGAAGTCATGGATATGGCAAAGAATGCAGATGTTGCGGTTATGGGTATTGGTACCTTGGATCAGAATTCTGCCATTGTAAACGCCAATTTAATTCCGGTGATGGAATTTGAACGTCTCAAGGAGAATGGTGGAGTTGGGGAGATATTGTCTCATGGAATTGATAAAGATGGCAATGTGGTAAAAGATGAATTTGAAGACCGATTAATAAGCCTTGAACTTGATGAATTGAAGAAGATACCAATTCGTGTTGGAGTTGCCTGTGGAGCTTATAAGAAAGAAGCTATTTTGGCAGCACTTCGAGGTAAGATTATTAATGTTTTAATTACAGACGATAGTGTGGCTGAATATTTAGCGGATATAGAAGAGTAGAAAAAAAAGAGAATCCCAAGTTATTGGGGTTCTCTTTTTATTGATTAGAAAGGTGAAAATAAAATGATAAAAAAAGAAAAATTAGAGGAGACAAAGCCATATGCTTTTGAGAAAAAAGTATTGGAACGAGAAATGAACAAAGGATTACCCCAGGTAGATAAGTTTTATAGGAGTGTTAAAATGTCAGAAAACTTAGATGTACTGGCAATTCGGAATGATATGAAAAAAGAAGGAGATGATATTACAAAAAATCAAATTATTACATCGTCATATGTGGTACAATTAAAGCATCACAAAATAGTAGTATATGTGTATCACAAAAAAGACATTTCAAATAAAAATCCAGCAGTTTTATTTTTCCATGGTGGTGGATTTTTTGGTGGAGATGTAAAGACAAAAGAGAATCAGTGCAAATATCTTGCAGAACAGTCAGATGCTGTGGTTGTAGCTCCTGAATATCGTTTATCGCCAGAGTGTGCCTACCCAGGGGCCATTGAAGACGGAATGGGAACACTAGAATGGATGAAACAAAATGCAGACCGATTGGGGATTGACCTGAATCGAATTGCAGTTATGGGAGAAAGTGCTGGGGGTACGCTGGCAGCAAATGTATGCTTTAGAGATATGAATAAGGATATTAAACTTGCTGTATTAATTTATGGAGCTTTGGATGTTTCAGAAGCGGGGGAAACTTACTATCAATGGGACTACTCTAAGTATAAGATGGACGAAGAAGACAAAGATTATATTATGAATCGTCTGTACCGTTTTAAAGAACTTTCCACGTATATGAAGTATTTATACTTGAATGATGGCGATGACGTAACCAATCCAGATATTTCTCCTATTTATCAAAGGGATATGACGCAGATGCCAAAAACATTGATGATAGAAGCAGAGTTTGATTATTATAGAATCTGTAATGATGAATTTGTGAGAAAACTAAAGGAACAAAATGTAGATGTAGATGTAATCTTCTATGAGGGGCTGGATCATGGATTTTTTGATCGATTGGGAAGTCTGCCTCAAACAGCAGATTGCATCGAAGAGATAGCAAAAAGAGTAAAAGAAATGTAGGAAGGATATGGTGCCAATGCAGACAAAACAGTGGAAGGAGTGTGTGTTATTCCAAGGAATAGAGGATTGTGATCTGGAAGAGATTATAGAGCAAATTGGAAAGCATACAAAAGTATACCAAAAAGGTGAGTTTATATTTGGAGAAGACACAGAACCAACGGAAATATATATTTTGCTAGATGGGAAAGTAAGCATTGGCAAAGATACACCGTCTGGAAAGCATATTATCATAACTCAGATTGAAGAAGCGGGGGATATGTTTGGAGAAGTGTATTTGTTTATAAAAAAAGAATCTTATGAGATGTATGCATTGGCAGCGGAAGAAACAAAAGTATTAGCAATTTCTAAATCGGTATTTGGAATTCAATCAGAATTGAAAACGAGTCTTGTGCTGAAACTTCAAGAAAATTTAATGAGAATTTTTGCCTCAAAGGCTTATCGAATGAATCAAAAGATAAAGATTCTTGGTGGGGCGTCTTTAAGAGAAAAGGTAGTGAACTACTTTTTTGAGTTTTATCCAAAGGAAACTGAAATTCTGCTTCCAAAGCGAGAAGAATGGGCGGCATACTTAAACGTCACAAGACCTTCTTTGTCAAGAGAACTGGGAAAGATGAAAAAAGAAGGATTGATTGATATGAAAGGGAAAAAGATTTATATTAGGGGTGAGTTGACTCCCACCTCTATAGGTAATAACGACTAAAAAAGAAGATGATTTTTGTAACATATATTACAGAAGTCATCTTCTTTTTTTGATAAGATAAGACCGTAACAAAAAACAGTCAAAAAGGAGAAAAAGATGATTCGAAGAATAGTAGAGATAGATGAAGAAAAGTGTAATGGATGTGGAGCGTGTGCCGACGCTTGCCATGAACATGCCATTGTTATGGTAGATGGGAAAGCCAAATTAATGAAAGATGATTATTGTGATGGATTGGGGGACTGTCTTCCAGCTTGTGAGGCAGATGCCATAAAGATTATTGAAAGAGAAGCCAATGCCTATGATGAGAAGGCAGTAAAGGAAAGAATCGCAGCAAAAGCAGCACAGGGAAAGCCGTTGGGATGTACATCGGCTGGATGTCCAGGAAGTATGGCAAGATCATTAAAGAAAGAAGAGCCGATTTCAAATCTTCAAGAAGCTATGATAACAACACCAACACAAAGTCAGTTGAAACAATGGCCAGTACAGATAAAACTTCTTCCGCTGCAGGCACCCTATTATGAAAATGCCAATTTATTAATTGCAGCAGATTGTACAGCATATGCTTATGCAAGATTCCATGAAGATTTTATAAAAAATCATGTGACAGTCATTGGTTGTCCAAAGCTAGATGAAGGTAACTATAGTGAAAAGTTATGTGAAATTTTAAAGCTAAATAATATTAAGAGCGTAAAGATTGTTCGAATGGAAGTTCCTTGCTGTGGCGGACTTGAACAAGCGGCCATTGAAGCAATGAAACAAAGTGGAAAGATGATTCCCTGGCAGGTAGTTACTATTACTTGTGATGGAGAAATTAAAGAATAAATAAGGGAGTATAAGAGAAGAATGTAGTCTATGAAACTTGGCTGCGTTCTTTTTTTGTATAGATTTTGATGCAAAGCATTGACAAACAAACAAAAGTGATACATAATACCACTATAGGGAAATTAATACACATTTCATTTAGGAGGATTTATTATGATCATTGATATGGGTACACTTTTATCAAAAGCAAAGAAAGAACATTATGGAGTTGCAGCACCAAATGTATGGAGTTTTAATACGGTAAGGTCTGCATATGAAGCAGCAAGAGAATTGAAATCACCAGTGATACTAGATGTTGCAGCCCTACACAAGATTGAAGAGACAGTAGATGCAGTTCGTTTCTTTGAAAAGAAATTTACAGATGTAACTGCAACTTTAAATTTAGACCATGGTGGAGATTATGAGGAAATTGTCACAGCATTAAGATTAGGATTCAGTTCTGTTATGGTAGACCGTTCCACACTTCCTTTTGAAGAGAATGTAAGAGAAGTATCTGAAATTGTAAAGATGGCACATGCTTTAGGCGTATCAGTAGAAGCGGAACTTGGACATGTGGGACAGGGATATGAATATGAAACTACGAGAGACTCAGGGCTTACGAACAAAGATGAAGCAGTAAAGTATGTAGAGAAAACAGGAGTTGATTGTTTAGCAGTTTCTGTGGGAACATCTCATGGTACATATACAGGAACTCCAAAGCTTGACTTTGAATTACTGGCAGAATTAGATAAATTAGTCCAAATTCCATTAGTGCTTCATGGAGGATCAGGAACAGGGGATGCCAACCTTGCAAAGGCGGTACAAACAGGAATTCAAAAAGTAAATCTTTGTACAGATTTAAGTGTTGCCGGAATGGAAGCATTGAAAGAATATTTAGGTGTAGATTATGAAAGTATGGCGAAGAATAAAGAACTAGGAGAGTTTGGAAATCCATCAGCAAATATGTGGGATGGAGATATTGCAGCAGCTAAAGGATATAAAGGAAAATTAGAGCATTATATGAGATTGTTTCAAAGTGTAGGGAAAGACAAATAAGGGGGATTTAGATTATGAGTGATAAAATGATGAAATTTGCATGTTTAAAGGAAAAAGGCATAGCAGAACTTAGAGAACGTCCATTACCTGAATTGGGAGATTATGATGTATTAGTAGATATGAAAGCGTGCAATATTTGTACGACAGACTATCAACAGTGGTTAGGGTTAAGAGAACATCAGGGATATCCTATGGCTGGAGGACATGAAGCATCAGGAATTGTAAAAGAAGTTGGTACAAAAGTGGTAGATTTAAAACCAGGGGATTTAGTTGCAACTGGATACACAGGATGCGGATATTGTGAGGCATGCCGAAAAGGGGAAGTGGATCAGTGTGCTGATATGAATCATGATACAGAAGATGGATATAAGTGGGGATTCTTTGGATTTTCTAACTACACTGTAAAAAAAGTAAGTGGATTATACAAGATTAAATCTACGGTAAATCCTTCTGAAGCTGGATTTTTAGAGCCTCTTGCAACAGTTATCCATGGAGCTAATAAACTTAGAATCAAGCCATTTGAAACAGTGGTAGTTATTGGCGCAGGAACTATGGGGTTAATTAATGCACAAGTAGCAAAGGCTTATGGATGTCGTGTTATTGTATCTGAGATGATGGAAAAGAAAATTGAAACAGCAAAAGCCATGGGATTAGAGGTAATTGATTGTAACAAAGATAATCCAGTAGAAAAGGTCAAAGAATTAACAGATGGAGAAGGAGCAGATGCAGTTATCGTTGCTGTGGGAGCAACCATTGCAAACAAGCAGGGACTTGAAATGTTAAAGAATAAAGATGGAAGACTTTTGGTATTTGCAGCAGGATATCCAGCACCTGAATTAGATATAGATTCCAATGAAACACATTATAGAAGAATAGAAGTGATTGGAACGTTTGGAGCGAATACTACAGATTTTGCAGAAGCAGCAAAGGCGTTAAGTACAGGAGTCGTAGATGTCTCAAAAATTGTGGAAGAAAAGACATTTACTTTAGATCAAATTCAAGAAGCTTATGAGTTGGCAAGTAAACCAGGAATGTATCGTGTGAGTGTGCTTTTGGATTGTTAGGAATAAGCAGAAAGCTTTGATTTTAGCAATTGCACATGGTATGATAAATAATAAATAGATAGATAATCCATATGAATTGTAAAGGTGTGCAAATTGAGAGAAGAAAGATTTATTATTAAAGTAGTAGAGATGCATTTTATTCAAGGAATGTCTCAAGTTGAGATTGCAAAAAAACTTGGTGTGTCCAGAACAACCATATCACGAACGGTGGCACAGGCAAGGCAGAGGGGATATATTGAATTTAAGGTTAATTATCCAGCAGATGCCTGTCCAAGACAAGAGAGTTTGCTAGAAGAAAAGTACAATCTAAGGGAGGCAATTATAGCTGGTGGAAATTTAGATACCAATATACACAGTGAAGTTGCATCCTATGTTTCAGATTATATTTTGAGAATTATAAAAAGCAATATGACAATTGCAATATCAAATGGGCGGTCATTGAATGAAGTTGATGATTTTATGAAAGATGATGTTCGCTTGAAGTTTTTAAAGGCAAAAGGTGTGGAAGTATTACCATTAATTCCATCTTACAATATGCCAGCGAATGTAGATGAATATCATAGAATTGCCTATTCAAACCGCAATGTTTCAAATATTGCTCAGTTGCTGAATGCACATAGTTATCATTTGCTGCTGCCACCTTTGGTGTCTTCAAAGGAGATGAAGGAAGAACTTTTAAAGGAGGAGAGTATTCGCAAGGTATTGATGCGAATTGAGCAGGCAGATATGGTTGCAGTTGGAATTGGAACTTTAGATGACTCTTCCGCAGGTATCAATTCAGGAATTGTATCAACAAAAGAGTATCATCATTTACGAAAAAAAGGTGGAAAAGCTGAAATCATGATGCATATAATTGATGAGCATGGAGAAGTTATAAATGATGCATACGAAGACAGAGTTACCTGTATGCCTTTAGATAAGTTTAAAAAGATTCCAATTCGTGTTGGCGTTGCCTATGGAATGGAAAAGGCAGAAGCTATTCGCTCAGTTCTACAGGGACATTTAATTAATGTATTAATTACAGATGAAGAAGTAGCAAGATATTTACAAGATAATTAGTCAAGGAGGATATCAGATGAACAATTTTACCTATTCAATACCAACGAAAATCCATTTTGGGAAGGATCAAATCTCACATTTAAATGAGCTAAAAGAAAGTGGAGATAAAGTCTTGCTTGTATATGGAGGCGGAAGTATCAAAAAATCTGGAATTTATGACAATGCCATGGAGATTTTAAAATCTGCAGATATTACAGTATATGAATTATCTGGAGTAGAACCAAATCCTAAGATTGAATCTGTAAGAGCAGGTGTCAGTACATGTAAGGAAAATGAAATTGATATGGTTCTTGCAATTGGTGGCGGAAGTACCATTGATTGCGCAAAAGTTGTTGCAGCAGGTGCGTGCAGCGAAGAAGACCCATGGGAGTTAGTGCTTCATCCAGATAGAATAAAGAAAGCACTTCCTATTTATAGTGTCTTAACATTAGCTGCCACAGGATCTGAAATGGATGAGTTCGCTGTTATTTCAGATTTAAATAAAAATGAAAAATGGGGAACTGCAAGTGAGTTATTAAAACCAACGATGTCCATTATGGATCCACAATATACATATACAGTATCTCCAAAACAGACATCAGCAGGAACTGCAGACATTATCAGTCATACCTTTGAGAACTATTTTACAAATGTAAAGGGAGCAGACGTTCAAGCAAGATTTGCAGAAGGCTTGTTAAAGAATTGTTTTAAGTATGGACCGATTGCATTAAAGGAACCAGATAACTATGATGCAAGAGCTAATTTAATGTGGACATCAAGTATGGCAATCAATGGATTGATTAAAGATGGTGCAGAAGTAGCATGGTGCGTACATCCAATGGAACATGAATTAAGTGCATTTTATGATATTACCCATGGAGAAGGTCTTGCCATTTTAACGCCTGTATGGATGGATTTTGCTTTATCAGATAAAACAGCATGGAAATTTGCAGAGTACGGGAGAAATGTGTGGAATATCGTTGGTGAAGATGATATGGTAGTTGCAAAAGAAGCAATTGCTAAGACAAGAGAGTTTTTTGCCCAGATGAATCTTCCAAAAACATTAGCAGAAGTGGGAATTAATGAAGAGTATTTTGATAAAATGGCAGAAAAAGCAGCCAATGGATGTGCAGGGTCATTTGTAGAATTAACAAAAGAAGATGTTATTGAGATTTATAAAGCAGCATTATAAACAGAATTTCCTTCGAGATAAAAACTGTCAATTAATTTTGACAGTTTTTTTGTGTTTTTTTTGTGACAATAAATGGATTATACACAAAAGAAAGAAAAAATGTGATAATATCACATTTTAAGGTTGGAGGATTTATATGAAGTGGAAGATTGCAATTTGTGATGATGAAGAAATATATCGAAATCAAGTATTACAATTATGCCAAGAGCGACTAGAAAAAGAAGAAATAGAAGCAGACTACTCTGTATATAGTGGAGGGATAGAGTTATTACAATCAAAAGAAGTATATCATCTTATTTTTCTTGACGTGGAGATGGGTGACATAGATGGATTTGAAGCAGCAAAACAGATAAATGAGGAGAAGCTTACAAGTAAGATAATATATATTACCAACCATGGAGAATGGATGGAACATGCATTTGAAGTAAAGGCTTTTCGCTATCTTACCAAAGAGCAAATGGAGAAAATTCCAAATGTTATGATGGATGCCATTCATGAATTATCAGAGAATGAGGGTATTCTCGTGAAGGAACAAAAGACGAAAATAGTTAGATATATAAGATTTGGAGATGTCTATGCATTAGAATCGATGGGAGAATTTGTTATAATTCACTTGAAAGATGGATATGTTGTTACAAGAGGTACGATGAAATCTATGAAAAATCAAATGGATAGCAGAATGACAGAATGCAACAGAGGATTTTTGGTTAATCTTCAGAAAATTAAGATGATAGAGAATAATAAAGTTATTTTGAAAAATGGGACAGAATACAAAATTTCTACTAGGAAGACAAAGGATATAGAAAATTCTTATATTGAATACGCCGTGTCACATGCGAAATATCGATAGGAATTGAGGGCTATGATGGAATATGTAAAAGAAGTTGGAATGTGGATAGAATTATATTGTGTAGAGATGTTTAAGATGTATTTAGTGATACGATATTTCTTTGGTGGGAAATTACGATGGGAGAGAAATGACAAAACATATTTGTTGCATATATTTATCATAATAGAAATATTTATTGTGACGTGGTTTTCTGATATGCAATTTCATCAAATTAAAGTGATTATTCCTACCTCAATCTTGTTTTATATGCTTCGATTTAAAAATATATTTTTATCAACTTTGGGCTATTTGCTAATTACATTGATAGATTATGTAATTGGTCTCACTTTTATTTGGATTTTTGAGGGTAACTATCAAGAGGCGTATCACAGTAATCTATATTCAATTACTGTTTCCACTGTAGGATTGGTTGTTGTTTTATGTTTCAGCATATATCGAAGTAGAAAAATGTCACAGAAAAATGGCGAACTGTATAAGCAAGAAATAATGATTGTAAATTGTCTTTTGATTGGAGTTCTTGCATGTGGGGTACCTATCTTAAGCATGTTATTTCAAACAAATAAAATTCAAAGACGCGGGCAGGTAATAATCGGGATTATATTGATTTTTGTTGTTTTTACCCTAATTTACAAAAGATATCATAGAATGAGACTTGATAATGAGTCTTATGAGAATAAAATTAGATTACAAAAAAAATTGCTAGCTCAACAAAAGGAATATTATCAACTGATGTTAGATAAGGGAAGGGAGACAAGAAAAATTCGTCACGATATTAAAAGTCACTTGTATTGCATTCGGCAATTTGAAGAAAAGAAAGAATACCAGAAACTTCATGAGTATATAGAGGGAATTTTGCCAAGGGTACAATCCTTTATATCTATTATTTCTACTGGGAATGAGATTATTGATATTGTAGTGAATAATTTGATGCAAGGAAGGGAAGTAAAGCTTGATTGGGAAGGGTTATGTCCAAACGAATTAAAGATGGAACAGAGCGATCTTTGTGTTTTAATATCTAACTTGTTAAAGAATGCATTGGAGGCGACAGAACAAACAAAAGAAAAAGAAATACAGGTTCAAGTAAAAGAATATGACAATGATTTGATTTTGAATGTTAAAAATCCAGTGATAAAGAAGGTTGACATGATAGAAGGAAAATTGAAAACAACAAAGAAAGATAAGGATAATCATGGATTTGGGCTAGAGAATATTCAAGATGTTATAAGGAAATACAAAGGAAGAGTTCAATATCAAAGTGAAGATGATACTTTTAAAGTGAAAATCTTTCTGCCAAATATTATTTTATAATCTGGAGGTTATGGCACAAATATTTACTGCTATAACCTTTATTTTTTTGTCCTTTTTTGCGTTGTGTGTCCAGCAAAGCTGGACCACACTAGCCGGTGTAAGTCCGGTCGCGGTAATCACCAGTGAGCCGTGTAGCCAAACTCGGTGCGTTGCAGTAATGCAGGGTGCTAAGCGAGTGGGT
>JAQWFL010000053.1 GCA_028704435.1 Anaerostipes sp.
ACAATACCTGCACTTTTGAAATCGAAGCTGCAAGCTGCATAACCTGCTGAACATTGACAACTGAATAACTGCCAGATATTGAATTTTCAAGGTGCATAGCTAAAATCTATGTGCGAAGTTTGAGTTAGTTATAAGAACAATAAGAAAGTTGGAAAGGCAACGGTAACAATCAAAGGAAGAGGAAGTTATACCGGAACCAAAAAGGTTACCTTTAAGATTAAGACTCGAAAGAAAGGGGTCTATGCCAAGGGAATCTACAAAGTAGATGCAGGAGGTCTGGCAGGACACAAGAAAGCCAGCAGTAAATCAAAAGTAATTGCCCATTATTCAAAGGGAAAGAAGTTAGAAGTAACCAAAGTAATTCGTAAGAAGACACCGAAGAAAACCTATGTATGGTTAAAAGTAAAGTATAAAGGAAAGACATCTTATATTTACGGTAAATATGTAAAATAGGAAAAAAGAAATGAGCAACCCCAAAATTGGGTTGCTCATTTTTTGGTACGTTTATAAATAATGTATCTTGGACGATGTTTTGTTTCTAAATATATTTTTCCAATATATTCACCAATGATTCCAAGACTTATGATTTGTACACCGCTTAAAAAGCAGATGAAACAGGTGGTAGATGCCCAGCCAGGAACTGTGTGTCCTTGAAATGTTCCAATAATAGACCAGAGAACACCAAGAAAACTAAATCCAGCAACGAGAATTCCAAAAGAGGAAATCATCCGAATTGGTTTGGAGGAGAAGCTTGTAATACCATCAAGAGCGAGGGAAATCATTTTTCCAAGAGGATAATGACTTGTTCCGTTCATTCGTATTTTTCGGTCATAATACACGCAGGTATGTTGGAAACCAAGGAGAGGAATCATACCTCTAAGATAAAGATTAACCTCTTTATAGTTTGAAAGCTCGCACAATACCTGATTGGATAAAAGACGATAATCGCTATGATTTGAGACAGTTTCAACGCCAAGAAAATGAAGAAGTTTATAAAAAAGCTGTGCTGTTGTTCGTTTAAAAATGTGATCGCTTTTTCTTGAATTTCGGACTCCATAGACAATATCATTGCCTGCCAAAAAAGCACTTATCATCTCATCCACAGCTTGAATATCATCTTGACCATCACAATCAATGGTTATCGTAATATCACAGTGATTTTTTGCTTCCATAAGGCCAGCCAGTAAAGCATTTTGCTGTCCACTATTGTGGCTTAATGATATGCCCATACAATGTTCATGTTTTACGCTTAAAAAGTGAATAATATCCCAGGTTTGATCACTACTTCCATCATCTACAAATAGAATCCTGCTGTTGTTATCAATGATATCTTGCCCAATTAGGGAATGAATCTTTTCAAAGAAATAAGAAGATGCCTGGGTAAGAATTGCCTCCTCGTTATAACATGGAATAATAAGATATAAAATTGGTTTGCTAGACATAAAACCCCCTCCTACTGTTGTTTTTTATATTGTAACATTTATTGTACAAGATGAGGAGAGAGAATAAGAAAATAACTTATAATGAAAGCAAACAGTAATATTATCCAATCGATTATCATCTAAAAGAAATTCCGTTAATCTTGAAAATCGGGATTCACCCTCGGTACGTCCCTTGGCAAGCCCTTCAGCAAGCCCCAATTCTTTTGCTTCTTCTTGTAAGTCTTTCATTACAAATTCTTTATCATATTCTGTTAATATAGATTTCATAACATCTGCCCTCCGAACCTTTAAAAACTGAGCTAGGATTCCTTCTTCAATAGATTCGTCAATAGATTTAATGGCGGCATCTTCAATAGATAGAATCTTTGCATATTTTCGGGTTTTAACAATAAAAGCAGAATATTTATATAATGTGGAACAGTTGTTAAGAAGATTTTCGTTCTTCCCAAAGTTCATGTTGATTACATGTACTCTTAACTCAAGTTGAGGATTCTCTTGTGGTTGTTCAAATGCATCAGATAAATATAATTCTACTTCTTCGCCAATTTCCTTTTCTCCATTATACAACACAACCACCTTTAGTGTGGAAATTTTTACTAAATTTGTCCGATAAAAGGTTACCTTTTGTGCAGATTCATAAAGTTATTAATGAGAAAGGACACGTCATTTTTTATCTTTAAAAAGATAGCATTATCTAATGTGTTGATTTTCAAATTCGTTGTATCGGTGTAATTTGTGTCGTTTAGAGCATTGTAAAGCTGCAATGCATTTTTCGGTTCTGAAAATAACATACAGAATACACGGTCTTTAAAATTTCCCTTTAAATTTTAGACATATAAAAAATATGTATTAAAATTAATACAAGAGGAATGGTATTTGTTTATGGTGAGTTTACCTTTCATATATCTTCTGTTATTCCGTATCTTTTACTGTTTGCAGAAATCCTTTTAGTCCTTATGATGTTAATTGTTATCATCTGGTATTTTGTGAAAAAAGGACCGGAAATTGAGCTAAAAATAATCTTGTTATTTTCCATTGTCTTGTATGCCAGTAATGTATGGTTTAATATAAAATATCCCTTTGGCTGTAGTATGGATTTTCGGTATTTGATTCCTCTTGGAATTATAGTCCCAATTTTATTTGCAAAGGGCATAGATATGATGGATAATAAGCAGTGGAACGTGGCAGCATGGATTTGTATTGGGATGTATTCCCTCCTGTCGTGTGTCATGTATCTTATGATTTCATCATAGAAAAAGGGCTGAAAGGATATGAAAGATGGGAGAAAAGAGAGATTTAGTGAATGATATGAGTGTGGGAAGTCCGGCAAAGAAGCTGTTTTTCTTTGCCATTCCTATGGTCATTGGTAATTTGTTTCAACAATTATACAATGTGATTGATTCTATGATTGTAGGTCGTTATGTGGGGGAAGATGCCCTTGCAGCGGTGGGCGCATCTACAGCTATTGTATTTTTATTTGTGGCACTGGCAATTGGTTCAAGTATTGGATATTCTGTCGTAATATCACAGTTTTTCGGTGCAAAAGAGATGAAACAGATGAAAACAGCAATTACCACATCACTGATTGCTTCCGTAGCTTTCGGTGGAATTTTAATGGTTTTTGGTGCTGTTTTTAGTGGACCACTGCTTCATTTTATGAATACACCAGCAAAGATTTATGAGAGCGCCAATGATTATCTTATTATCTATATGATGAGTATGATTTTCTTGTTTTTATATAATACCTTAAATGGAGTTTACAATGCTTTAGGAGCATCGAGAATTCCTCTTTGTTTTTTGTTTTGTTCCTCTGTGTTAAATATTATTTTAGACCTTATTTTCGTACTGAATTTTCACATGGGTGTTGTAGGCGTTGCCTGGGCTACTTTAATTTCTCAGGGAGTGGCGGCCGTGATTTCACTGATTTTTTTATATATTAGAATTAAAGAAATGAAACTGGGAAAAGTAGAACGATATTTTGATGTTAAACTATTGCTTCAAATGGGCAGAATCGCAGTGCCATCTATGGTACAGCAGTCCATAGTGTCAGTTGGATGTCTGCTGGTACAAGGACTGGTAAATAGTTTTGGTTCCGTAGTGCTTGCAGGTTATACGGCGGCAACAAAGATAGACAATATTACCATTGTGCCAATGATTAATGTTGGAAATGCAGTATCTACATTTACAGCCCAGAATATAGGGGCAAAAAAACCAGAACGAGTAAAGAAAGGTTATCATGCAGGGATGCTTCTTGTATCTTCCATTGCAATTGTGATTGCCACGATTTTGTTTGTAAAAGGTGAGTTTCTTATTTCTTTATTTACCAATGAAAATACAAGTATACAAGTGATCCAGGTAGGTGTCTCTTATCTACGTGTAGTTTCTATTTTTTATGTATTAATGGGGTGGATGAATGTAACTAATGCAATTCTTCGAGGAGCAGGAGATGGAACTGTATTTATGGTAACAACCCTATGTAATTTTATCTGCAGAGTTGCATTTGCCTATATATTGGCAGATCAAATTGGATACGAAGGAATTTGGTGGGCATTGCCAATTGGATGGTTTGTATGTCTTGCTATGGGATATGTAAGATACCGAGGTGATAAGTGGAAACAAAAAGGGATGATATAAATGTAATACAATTGAAATGCAATCTTACATTTTTCTGAAAGAAGAGAAAATCCGTTGTTCTTTGTGATTGATGAGAATATAATTGGACTTGTAACAAAGAGTGATTGTCAAGTTTAAGGAGGTATTTCAAAATGAACAAAATTCAAAAGAAGGCATTTTGTGTCATAACATCATTAGTGATGGCAGTATCTATGGTACCGTCAGCAATGATGCCTGCAAAAAATGTTGATGCAAAGACGGTAAAGCTTGCTGCGCCAAAGAGTGTTAGTGCAAAGACCAAGGGCGCTAGTTCTGTCAAAGTAAGCTGGGCAAAGGTAAGTAAGGCAACCAAATACAAAGTATATCGTGCAACAAAGAAAAAGGGTACTTATACCCTTGCTGCTACAACAACAAAACTAACAAAGACAATTAAAAAATTAAAAGCAAACAAGACATATTATTTTAAAGTGGCTGCGTATGCAAAGAAGTACGGAACTGGAAAGTATTCTGCTGTTGTAAAAGCAAAGACGAAAAAAGACACAGTAAAAACGTTATCTTTCAAATTAAAACAGTCAGGAAAACATGAAATTTTAGTTACATGGAAAAAGGTAGAAGGAGTCGATGGATATCAAGTTGCCAATCGTGTCTCAACCAAAAAGAATGCCACAATCCGCATGAAAAATGGAACGAAAAATACAACCAGATTTTTAAGTAATGGTAAAACCATAGGAAAGACTTACTACTTTAAGATGAGAACCTTTAAATTAGATAAAAAGGGAAAAAGAGTCTATAGCAAGTGGACAAAAGAAAAAAGTATTAAAATGGCAAAGACCACGGCAGCTAAGTAAACATAATTTGTCAATGAAAGATAGAAACAATCTTGGCAGTTTGAATATACTAAAAAGAGAAATATATGCTGAGGTTAATTATGGCAAGTGTAATTTTAGATGCTGGGCATGGTGGTTATGATAACGGAGCCCAATACAATGGACGCAGGGAAAAGGATGATAACTTAAAGTTGACTCTGGCGGTAGGAGAAATTCTCTCTCAAAATGGAATCCCTGTTTCCTACACAAGACAGGATGATATTTATCAGTCACCCAATGAAAAAGCGAGAATTGCAAATCGAAGTGGTGCAGATTATTTTGTTTCATTTCATCGAAATTCTAGTCCAAATGCCAATCAATATAATGGGGTGGAGACTTTAGTTTTTGATGATAATGGAATTAAAGCACAGCTTGCAAGAAATATTAATGCAAACATGGAGAACATTGGATTCCGAAATATTGGAGTGAAGGAACGTCCAAATCTTGCAGTATTAAATAGTACACAAATGCCTGCGGTTCTAGTAGAAGCAGGATTTTTGAATTCTGATCAGGATAATGCATTGTTTGATGAGCGATTTGATGATATTGCAAAAGCCATTGCAGACGGAATTATGGAAACCGTTGGGGCAGGACAGGTGCTTCAAGGTATATATCGGGTTCAGATTGGATTGTATCGAAATTATTCTAATGCAAGTTATGCCTTACAACAAGCAGTTTTAAAAGGATACGATGGAGATATTGTATATGAGGCACCTTATTATGCAGTACAACTAGGTGAGTATAATACCTTGGATGAAGCTGTTTCTTTGGAAAAACAGTTAAAACAACAAGGCTATGATACATTGGTCGTAAAAAAATAATTGTCATAAGCACATTTTCGAGATATAATTTACCTTGAGAGACAGTATTAATAAGATAGCACAAAGGAGAAATTTATATGGAGAATTTATCAAACGGACAATTAGCTGCATTAGGAGTTAGTTTAGGGGTATTTTTTATCGTAGCCATTATTATCTGGGTTTTAGAGGTAATTGCAGGATGGAAGATTTTTAAGAAGGCAGGAGAACCAGGATGGAAGTCAATTATTCCAATTTATAGTTCTTATATTTCATATAAGATTGCGTGGAATTCAATGATGTTCTGGGTTACATTTGCAATTGGAATTGTGTATAATCTTCTAGCCAAAGGTGAATCTGGATTTATGACTATAGCCGCTGGTGTTATTATGATTGTAAACATTGTTATCTATTGCATGTACAATGGAAAGATGGCAAAAGCATTTGGAAAGGGAACTGGATTTGCAGTTGGCTTAGTTTTTCTAAACCCAATTTTTAAATTGATTTTAGGATTTGGGAATGCAAGATACCAAGGACCACAAGCATAGGATTAAAAAAGAGACACTTGAAAGAGGTTTTTTCTTTCAAGTGTTTTTTTCATACCCTTTTTTGCATAGATTATAAAAAAAGGTGTTCAAGATGCGGCGTATTTTATTATGGATTTTTTTTATTGGTATTTTCTTTGTGGGAATCAGGGGAGGAAAACAAGTAGTATCCACAGTAACGGTACTCAATCCTAATGTATCCAAAGATCTTCCTATTTACAGCGTAGAAACATCAAAAAAGGTTATTAGCCTTACCTTTGATACTGCATGGGGAAATGAAGATATGAAAGAGATTTTGTCTATTTTAAAAAAAGAGAATGTAACAGCAACCTTCTTTTTTTCTGGAGAGTGGGTACAAAAGTATCCAAAGGATATAAAAAAGATTGCCAAAGCAGGGCACGATATTGGAAATCATGGAGACACCCATCAGCATATGACTACATTATCAAAAGAAAATCAAAAAAGAGAAATTATCGGGGCACAAGAAAAAGTAAAAGGTATCACAGGAGAAACCATGGGATTGTTTCGTGCACCTTTCGGGGATTATGATGCATCGGTTGTAAGAAATGCCAGAGAACTTGGATATGAAGTAATTCAATGGGATGTAGATAGTCTTGACTGGAAAGAGTATGGGGTGGATCAAATGATAGATAAAGTTTGTAATCATAAAAATCTTCAAAATGGCTCTATTTTGCTTCTTCACACGGGAACAAAATATACAAAAAAAGCCTTGGCCAAGATGATTCAAAATCTAAAGCAGCAAGGATACCTGTTTGTTCCTGTATCAAAATTAATTTACAAGGAAAAATATTATATTGATGCAAATGGAAGACAGAGACAAAAGTAGAAAATAGCATCTTATATTTGGAATCTCTTCTCTCTTATGATAAGATAAATCTATTATAAACAAAAGGAGTAGAATGTTACTATGTTATTTGAAGAGATTATAAAGCAGATTAGAGAAGCTTTTGCACAGTGGGGTGGGCAAAGCCATGGAAAGAAACCACAGAAAAAGTCAGTGGCTTTTATGATTTTAGTCGCCTTAGTTTTTGTGGCTGCTTATTATTATGTAACCTTGCCATCAATTAATTATCAGGAAACAGGATTTTGGTCATTAATTATTACTGTTTTAGCGATTTTGACAGTGATACTTGCCCTAAAACATCTAGGAGGACCAAAAAGGTCTAAAACATTTCAAGCTTCAGCAGCAGCCCTTGTGGTTGTCATTATTGTATTTCTTTTAGGAATGATATTATCTTCTCAGCTATTTTCGTCTGGAAAGTATTCCAGCCTTTTGAAAGTGGAAAATAAAACATTTGAAAAAGATATGAAAGAAACAGAGAAGATTACAGATATTGCATTGATGGATACAGAAGGAGCACAGATTATTGGAGAAAGAGCCATTGGTTCTTTATCTGATGTGGTAAGTCAGTATGAGGTAAGTGAATCATATAGTCAGATTGATTATAATGGAAAGCCTATGAAAGTTGCACCTCTTTATTATGCAAGTTTTATTCGTTATATAAACAATCAGAAAAATGGAATTCCAGGATATGTTCAGGTAGATCCAATTACCAATGAAGCAAAGTATATAAAGTTAAAGCAGCCAATGCAGTACTCACCATCGGCATATTTTAATAAGAATTTGAAACGTCATTTGAGATTTCAGTATCCAACTGCAATTTTCGAAGGATATTATTTTGAGATTGATAACAAAGGGAATCCATACTTTATTTGTCCTGTGCTAAAATCTAATGCAGGATTGTTTGGAGCCAAAGATGTTAAGGGGGCAGTCATTTGTAATCCAGTGACAGGAAAAAGCAAATATTATGCAGTGAAAGATATTCCACGCTGGGTAGACCACGTTTACGATGGAAAACTTCTCCTTAAAAAATACAACTGGAAAGGGTTGTTGTCTGGGGGATATATTAACAGCATTCTTGGGAAAAAGGGATGTAAGGTAGCAACAGACAATTATGGATACCGAGTGATTGATGGGGATGTATGGGCATATACAGGAGTAACATCGGTAAATGGAGATTCTTCAAATATTGCCTTTGTTCTAATGAATATGAGAACAGCAGAATCCAAATATTATACAGTCTCAGGTGCAAATGAGCAGTCTGCTATGGAAGCTGCAGAAGGGCAGGTACAGCATCTTGGATATTCATCTGCATTTCCGGCATTAATTAATGTTGCAGGAAAGCCAACTTATGTTATGATATTAAAAGACAAAGGTGGTTTAGTGAAGATGTACGCCATGGTCAATGTAGAAAAGTACAACATTGTTGCCACATCATCAACTCAGCAGGGTGTTTTAAAAGAATATAATAGACTGTTAGTGGAACAAGGAATTGTTACCAGCAAAGACATAGATAATAGCATTAATCAAAAGACGAAGATTAAGATTGCTCAGATTCAGTTTGTTCCAATCGATGGAAATACCTATGTATATGTGACAGACACGAAGGGTTACGTGTATAAACAAGAATTTTCAAAGAATGAAACTTCTATTAAGTGGAAGGTAGGAGACACCATTGAGATTAGCTATGAAGAGGGGAATCAAGAGATTCGACAAATCGCTGATTAACACCCCATGTTTTTAACAAAATACAAAAAAATGCTTGATTTTTTAACGAAATCATTGTATCTTAATACATGAAAGAAGTAATGACGAGGGTGTCAAGCAATTTCGGATTGTTTGACGCCCCTTTTTTTACTTAATAATATAATG
>JAQWFL010000007.1 GCA_028704435.1 Anaerostipes sp.
AGTATGGCCCGGTGGCTCAGCCGGTTAGAGCGCCGCCCTGTCACGGCGGAGGTCGTGGGTTCGATTCCCATCCGGGTCGTTAATTTAATAAGTATTTATGGGATCATAGCTCAGCTGGGAGAGCACCTGCCTTACAAGCAGGGGGTCACAGGTTCGAGCCCTGTTGGTCCCATTTTTAATAAAAGACCACAAACGAATTTACATGAATGTTTATAGTCTTTAATTTTTTACTTTATATATGATATAAAGTGCATATGCCGTTGTGGCTCAATTGGCAGAGCAGCTGATTTGTAATCAGCAGGTTACCGGTTCAAGTCCGGTCAACGGCTTACCTTGAAATAATTTTGAAATGATTATTTTGAGTTAATCATATAGTTTGGAGGGATTCCCGAGTGGCCAAAGGGGGCAGACTGTAAATCTGTTGGCAACGCCTTCGAAGGTTCGAATCCTTCTCCCTCCAGTTTGACAGAGTATGTCATGAGCCCAGATAGCTCAGTCGGTAGAGCAGAGGACTGAAAATCCTCGTGTCGCTGGTTCGATTCCGGCTCTGGGCATGAAGAGTAATTCATTTGAATTACTCTTTTTTTTGTATATTCAATATGATAAAATATAAGAGATTTAAGGAGTTAAAGTATGAAATATCCCATCATAGATAAGTTGGAAAAATTAAAAATAGATGGATGCTATCCATTTCATATGCCAGGACATAAGAGAAAGAAGCAGGATATATTTAGACAAGATTTATTTTCTTATGATATTACAGAGATAACAGGATTTGATGATCTACATCATCCACAGGGAATGATAAGAGATACCATGGATTTTATGAAAGAGGTATATGGAACAAAGGAAAGTTATTTGTTGGTAAACAGTAGTACAGCAGGGATTTTAGCAGCAATATCTGCCGTATGCAACCCAAAGGATACCATTTTAATTTCGAGAAATTGTCATAAATCAGTATATCATGCAATACAATTGTTGGATTTGAACCCAATATATATATATCCAGAGATAGAACATGAAATTTGTAACCGGGTAAATATAAGGAAAATTGAGGAAGTATTAGATAAATACAGGGAGATTAAGGCAGTGGTGCTTGTGTCTCCAACCTATGAAGGGAATGTTAGTGATATTAAGTCAATTTCACGGATACTTCATAAAAAAGGTGTACCATTGATTGTAGATGAGGCCCATGGAGCTCATTTTTGTTTTCATGAGAAGTTCCCACAAAGTGCAGTGGAACAGGGAGCGGATATTGTTATTCAGAGTCTTCACAAGACCCTTCCATCATTAACCCAGACAGGATTATTACACTATAACTCTCAGATAATAGAAAAAGAAAAAGTGGAAGAATACTTGGGTATTTATCAGAGTAGTAGTCCGTCTTACATACTTATGGCATCTATAGATCATTGTGTTAGGATGTGTAGACAAAGAAAAGATTTATTTCAGAAGTATGTAGATTCTTTGTTGGATTTGAGAAAAGAGTTAAAGAATTTAAAATATTTGTCATTGATCAATAGTGATGACATAGGAAAGATTGTAATTTCTACAGAGAATACAAATATAACAGGGGAAGAATTGTTTGAAAGGATGAGAGACAAGTATCATTTAGAACTGGAAATGGCAGAAACATCTTATGTAATTGCTATGACGAGTATTTGTGATGATTCTGAAGATTTACAACGATTAAGTGATGCATTGTTTGAAATTGATAAGACATTAGGGAATGTTATTAAAAATAAAAAGGGATGCTGGCTGATTCAAAATAAAATTCAAATGACACCCAACCAAGCAAGGAGAAAAGAAAAAAAACAAGTAGATTATAGGAAAGCGGAAGGAAGCATAGGAGTGGATTTTGTTTATTTGTATCCACCGGGAATACCACTTATAGTACCTGGAGAGGAAATAACAAAAGGGGCGATTCTTAAAATAGACGAATATAGAAGTGCTGGAATGAATGTAATTGGGTTAAAAGACCAGAAGATATATATTGTGAATGAAAGGAAATAGAATGGGATTATTTATAACAATGGAGGGGCCAGACGGAGCTGGGAAATCAACCCAAATCGATTTATTAAGAGACTATTTATTAGAGAGAGGTTATGATATAATAGTATGTAGGGAGCCAGGCGGCACCGAGATTAGTGAATCAATTCGTCAAATTATTTTAAATAAGGATTATACGAAGATGGGCAATATGACGGAATTACTTTTATATGCAGCAGCGAGAGCACAGCTGGTAGAAGAGGTGATTCGTCCAGCAATTCAAGAAGGCAAAGTTGTGATTTGTGATCGATTTTTAGAGTCATCTGTAGTTTATCAGGGAATTGCAAGAGGCATGGGTATGGATTTGGTTTATAAGGTTAATGAATATGCAATTGGAGATATGATGCCGGATTTAACGGTTATGATAGATCTTGATGCCAAAGAAGGAATTCAAAGAAAGAAGAATCAGACGGAACTGGACCGCATGGAACGTGAGAGTATTGAGTTTCATGAAAAAGTAGTAGATGGATATCGCAGTCTGCTAAATCAAGGACTAGACAGAATAAAAACAGTAGACGGAATGCAGCCAGTGGATGTAATTCAGACGCGCATTCGTGAACTGGTCAATAAGTTAATTGAAAGTTAGAAGAGGACACTATGAAGAGTTTTGAGCGTATTATTGGACATAAGAATATTGTATTTCATTTTGAAGAAGCAATTCAAAGTGGGAAGATTTCTCACGCTTATTTATTAAGTGGAGAGAAAGGATCAGGAAAGAAGACGGTTGCAACAGCATTTGCAAAGGCATTGTTGTGTGAGCATCATGATGGATGTGGAGAATGTCAGTCTTGTCTTCAAATTGAATCTGAGAACCATCCAGATTTGATTTATGTGAAACATGAAAAGTATGATATTCGGGTAGATGATATTCGGGAACAGGTGAATGGAACTATTTTTACAAAACCATATAGTAGTCCATACAAAATTTATATTATTGATGATGCAGAAAGAATGAATCAAGGTGCATCCAATGCATTGCTTAAAACTTTAGAGGAGCCACCTGAATATGCGATTATCCTATTACTAGCAAACAACAAGGACAAGATTATGGACACAATTCAGTCAAGATGTGTGTCTATGGCACTGGGAACAATTGCAAAAAAAGAAATGATGGATTATCTGTTAAAGAATACAGATGGTTCTAAAGACCGAGTTGAATTCTGTGTGGATTTTTCTCTTGGGAATTTGGGAAGAGCAAAACATTATCTTGTAAATGAGAAATTTTTTGATATGATGAATGAATCGTTGAGAATTGTTCAATACTTAAATGATATGGAAATCTATGAAGTGATTTCTTATTTGAAATCATTAAATCAATACCGAGAAGAAATCTATGATTTTCTTGATATTTTAACAGCCTGGTATCGAGATGTATTAATGCTTAAAACAACAGGTTCTGTGAATCACCTGATATTTAAAGATAAGTATACGGAGTTGAATAAACAAGAAATCTATGTTTCTTTTGAAGGAATTACACATATTTTAGATGAGATTTCAAAGACTAGAGTTCGTTTAGATGCTAATGTTAATTTTGATGTAGCATTAGAGTTATTGCTACTTACAATAAAGGAGAATGGCAAAGTATGGTAGATGTAGTTGGAGTGCGTTTTCGTACTGCAGGAAAAGTATATTTTTTTGATCCCAAAGAGTTTCACATAAAGTGTGGAGATTGTGTTATTGTAGAAACTGCAAGAGGTTTAGAATATGGAAAAGTTGTATCTGCAAGAAAGCAGATTAAAAAAGAATCTGTGACAGATGAACTAAAACCAGTCATACGCATTGCTACAAAACAGGATCAAAGGAAAGCAGAAGAGAATCGAGAGAAGGAAAAAGATGCATATCGTATTTGTAGTGAAAAAATCAAAGAGCATAAGCTGGAGATGAAGCTTGTCTCTACAGAGTATACCTTTGATAATAATAAAGTATTATTTTATTTTACTGCAGATGGGCGTGTAGATTTCCGTGAATTAGTAAAGGATTTGGCAACTATTTTCCGGACAAGGATTGAGTTGAGACAAATTGGCGTGCGAGATGAAGCGAAGATGCTTGGAGGAATTGGAGTGTGTGGGCGACCATTATGCTGTAGTACTTATTTATCAGAATTCGCACCAGTATCAATTAAGATGGCAAAAGAGCAGAGTTTATCTTTGAATCCTACTAAGATTTCAGGGATTTGTGGAAGGCTTATGTGCTGTTTGAAAAATGAGCAGGACACATATGAGTTTCTAAACCGAAAACTTCCAAGGATTGGTGAGAAAGTAAAAACCTTTGATGGAATATCAGGAGATGTTCAGCGTGTAAATGTTCTTCGACAAAAAGTTAGATTGATTATTGAAGATGAGAATGGGGACAAAACAGTTGAAGATTTCAAGATTGATGATTTAGATTATCAACCAAAGAAATTCAAAGCCCAGAAAAGAAAACCGAAAGGAAATCAAAAGAAACATGAAAAGTAGATTACTGCCAGATGAGAGGGTAGATGATTTAGGTATTCGTGGATATAAAATTATTCAAAAGGAACATGGTTTCCGATTTGGTATGGATGCAGTGCTATTGTCTTCTTTTGCAAAGGTAAAAGATGGTTCCAAGGTACTGGATTTGGGAACAGGAACTGGAATTATTCCAATTTTAATGGAAGCAAAAACAAAGGGAAAACATTTTTTTGGATTGGAAATACAAAGTGAGATGGCTAAGATGGCTGAAAGAAGCGTAAAGCTAAATCACTTAGAAGAAAAAATTCAAATCGTAGAAGGTGATATTAAAGAAGCTTCTACGATTTTTTCACATGATTCATTTGATGTAATTACCTCTAATCCACCATATATGATTGGAAATCATGGGCTGCAGAATCCAGAAGAAGAAAAAGCAATTGCACGTCATGAAATTTTATGTGATTTTAAGGATATATCAGAAACCTGTCGGAAATTATTAAAAAACAAAGGTAAATTTTTTCTTGTACACAGATGTTTTCGTCTGGCTGAGATAATACAGACGCTGCAGGAAGATGGAATAGAACCAAAGAGAATACGATTTGTACATCCATTCATTGATAAAGAACCAAATATTTTTTTATTAGAAGGGGTAAAGGGTGGAAATTCAAGAATGATTGTAGAGCCACCATTAATTGTGTACAAAGATACCAATGAATATACAGATGAGATATATGAGATTTATGGAATGAATAAGGAGAGGTAGATGGCAGGAATATTATATTTATGCGCAACACCAATAGGAAATCTAGAAGATATGACGTTCCGTGCAATTGATACATTAAAAAGAGTAGATTTGATTGCAGCGGAGGATACGAGACACAGCCGGAGGCTGTTAGATCATTTCGATATTAAGACGAGAATGACAAGTTACCATGAATACAATCGAGTGGAAAAGGCAAAATATCTAGTTGAGCTTTTAGAAGCGGGGAATAATATTGCGGTGATTACAGATGCAGGAACTCCAGGTATTTCTGATCCAGGAGAAGTTCTGGTAAGATTGTGTCATGAAGCCAAGATTCAAGTGACATCCCTTCCGGGAGCATGTGCACTGATTAATGCACTTGTCTCTTCAGGGCAGGAAACGAGGAGATTTGCATTTGAGGCCTTTTTGCCCATGGATAAAAAGGAAAGAAAGCAAATATTAAATCGTTTAGAGATGGAAGATCGTACAATTATTTTATATGAGGCACCTCATCGACTGCTTCGTACCTTAGATGAACTGTTAGACCACCTAGGAAATCGCTCTATGACATTGTGCAGAGAATTAACAAAACAGTATGAAACTATTTTTTTATCTGATATAAAAAGCATTTATGAGTACTATACAGAGAACCAAATTAAAGGGGAATGTGTTTTAGTCATTGAAGGAAAATCTTTAGAAGAACAGAAAAAAGAAGAAGAAAAAAATTATCTGGCAATGGATCTTGAAGATCATATGAATCTATATTTGGAGAAAGGACACTCAAAGAAAGATGCCATGAAACAGGTGGCAAAAGATCGAGGTGTTGGGAAACGAGATATTTATCAAGAATTATTGCAAAAAAATAAAGACCATAAATCATAATGATTATGGTCCTTATTTTTATTTAAATTCAAGTCCAGCAAGTCGTGCTAATTCAATAATTGAGTCTTTTGATACTTTCTTGCCTTTATATTCAACAAGATTATCCATTTCGCCAGTAAAAATGTCAGCTGGACAATACTTCTTCAAAATAACAGTATCTTCGTCTACAAAAATTTCTAGAGGGTCTTTTTCGTTAACGTCAAGATTTCTACGCAGTTCAATTGGTAGAGTAATTCGTCCAAGCTCGTCGAGCTTTCTTACGATTCCAGTGCTCTTCATTTCGCTACCTCCTTTTTAATAAAATCAATCTCATTACAAAGAATAGCACATCTAAAAAAAGATGTCAATTTTCTATAAAAAATATGTGTAATTGTAATAAAAATATAATTATTTTGCATATATTTATAAAAAAGTCCAATGTCAGGTGGGAAAGTGAACTATTTATGGAGTGTCTTAATTATTGCTGGAATTATTGTTGGATGTTTTAATGGTACCTTAGCTCAAGTATCAGATGGTATTCTTACTTCATCGAAAGAAGCGATTGAACTTTGTATCTTAATGGTTGGAATTGTGGGAGTGTGGAATGGAATTTTAAATGTGGCAAATTGTCTAGGCATGACAAAAAAATTAGAAAAACTAATTCAACCATTGATTCATTTAATATTCTATGATGTAAAAAATAAAAAGGCAAAGGAATATATAAGTTTAAATATTGTTGCCAATGTTCTTGGTCTTGGGTGGGCAGCCACACCTTCTGGAATTCAGGCAATGAAAGAACTGAAAAAAGAAAATGGTTCGGGAAATACTGCAAGTAATGCAATGTGTAATTTACTAATTATCAATATTTCGTCATTGCAGTTGATTCCAATTAATATTATTGCTTATCGAAGTCAATATGGAAGCTTGAATCCTATGAAAATACTATTACCTTCAATATTGGCAACATCAGTGAGTACAATTGCAGCAATTTTATTTTGCATGGCAATGAGGAGGAAATAATATGATAGGAATTCTTATTCTAGGAATTTTACTATATGGAATCATATTAGGGAGGGATATGTATAATCCCTTTTTAGAAGGGGTAAAACAAGGAATACAAATCGTATTTGAATTGGTACCTACAATGCTTGCACTTTTCTTGGCAGTGCAGGTGTTTCGAACTTCTGGAGCTCTTGATATGGCTGTTTATGCATTGTCACCTTTAGCGAGAATTATAAAACTTCCAGAAGAAGTACTACCTATTATATTTGCAAAATTATTTTCATCTTCGGCGGCAACAGGATTTTTGCTGGATATATTTAAGACCAAAGGACCAGATAGTGGAGTGGGGAATCTAGCATCTATTATGTTAAGCTGCACAGAAAGTTGTTTTTATGTTGTTTCAATTTATTTTTCTACAGTAAAAATTACGAAAACAAGATATACAATTCCTGGAGCTTTGTTTGCGACAGCTGCCGGAATTGCAGCAAGTATATTTTTTCAAAATATATAAAAGCGACCCCAAAAAATTGGGATCGCCTTTTTGCTAGTTCTTTTTTTCATAATAATCTTTAAAATATCGTAAGGCCTTAATTAAAGCCTTTTCTTCTTCGGGAGACAGAGAATCAAGGATACCACTAATCATTTGTGTATGAAATGACTGGTGGTGTAAAAAAGCTTTTTTTCCTTTCTCTGAAAGTGAAATATATACAACACGACGGTCTTTTTCGCTTCGAGTCCGCTTGACATAACCTTTTTTTAAAAGATTATTAATGGCAATTGTTAAAGTGCCAACTGTGATATTAAGAGACTTTGCAATTGTGGACATATTCTTTGAAGCATCATAACCAATGGCATTTATGATATGCAAATCTTTATTTGAAATATTCTTAAATTCATTTGTAATGATTGCCTTTTCTTCTTCATATGAAATTTGATGAAATAAGTCAACAACAAGATTGTTAAATTCTTCTTTTGTCACAGTAGCTCTCCTTTTATTTTACGTGATTATGAGCTTCACTAATTACTTTTGCCAAAGCTTCTTTTGCTTCTGTTGGAAGAGCATCATAACCATCTTTTTCAGTATCTTTTTCAAAGATAAAGTTTAGGCGTTCTGTCATTCTTGCTTTTAAAGTATTTACATATACTTCATCATTAAAATCCGGAATATATCCTTCGACTTCTAAAACTTCCATATTGCTGAAAGGTCCCCAAGGCTTTAATTGAGCACTTCCTTCTACAATTTGCTCAATAGAGTTTAGGGTAACAGAAGGAGTAATATCTTTTCCCATAAAATCTCCTGTGTTTAAAATATAGCAGTCTACATTTCTATCCTTTACAAGAGAACGGAACTTCTTATAGTCGTTAACTAATGGATAGGTTCTAAATGGGTTGGCATATGGCTCTACAACAAGTTTATTTGGGTCAATACCAGGAGCTAGACGTTCTGCGGTTGATCTTTTTGTTGCAAGTGTTGCACCCATAACAGCGGCTAAGTTTGAACCATTAATCTTAATTAGTGGTGGAATTGTAGGATCTTTCATAATCCAGAAAATAGCACTGATTGGAGATACAATTTTGTCTACACGGTTTGGTGACCAAAGTTTTGACTTAATGGCACGACCGTTTCCGTTTCGAATATCCTCTGTAACTAATACTACTTTTCCTTGATTATCTACTGTTGCAGAACAGTTCTGTGCTGTAAGAAGGAATTTGTTATCTGGGCAGCCGGTTGGATAATCTGCGGTTTTATCAAAATAAGTTGGTTCCATGGCAATGGAAGCACCTGTCTTTGTATTGATAATAAATGCATCATCATGTAATACAGTGATTCCTTTATACTTATTACCATGTGTTGCATGGGTTAGAGTTGATTTTCCAGAACCGGATAGTCCAAAGAAAGAAGCAACAAAATGATGTTTTGGAGAATCTGAAACTTGAAATTCCTTTTGTCCTCCGTGGCAGGAAGCATATCCATGACGATTTGCAATTGCCCAGGCAATGGTAAGAGTTCCTTTTTTGTGTTCACCAAAATATTTCATACCTAATAATGCAGCACAATTTTCTTCTGTGTTAAAGTATGTTAAGCCAAGAGGATGTTCTTTGTGTGTCCATTGAGGATCAGAGAAAATATAAATATCAGATTCTCCATCAATGGAATCTGATTTTTCATACATCTTCATATATTCTTCAGATTGATATTGGAAATTTAACATCCAAGAATAAAGAATATTTTCTTCACCTTCTGGAATTAACAAGTGTGCTTTTACCATAAACTCTGGGTCAAGACCAATATATACTTGTGCATGATAAAGAGTCGTCCAGCGGGTATCGTAAACAGCGTCCATTAACTTTAAATCTAAATCCTTTTCATCTACACCTGGTTCTCCAGCGATACGTCTTGCAGCAGCGCAGCGCCCAGTTACAGAGCCATCATTGAAAAGTAAAACCTTTGCATCTTCATCAAGACCAAAATCTTCACCTTTGTAAACTGGCATATCAGTTACAATCGTTCCTGGTGAATTCTTTGCTAAGTCATAAGCCTGCTTTAAATCTTTTACTTCGATTACATTGTTTCCGTAGAATGCAGCCTCAATAATGGAACGAGTTTTTGAAAAACCTGGTTTCCCTTTTCCGATTTCATCATGGTTATAATGTGCTTTTGTTGACATAATTATTCCTCCTAATGTTTTTGACTGTTAATACATTTTTCTAATACTGAAAAGCTGGTTGGTCCAGTATCAAGAATAAGTTTATGAAATGATTTTTCCTGATATTGTTTTCCCATTACTTTTTTATAACATACTTTCAATCTTTTGAATTCTAAAAATCCAATATAGTATGAAAGGTAATTACCGGGGTTTTCTATGACTTCTTGATAAAGTCGTGTCCCAATCTTCGTGTCTTGTATGTGATAAGTCTTTAAGAATTTTTGTACTTGCTTTAAATTCCATCCTTCATAGTTGACACCTAAGTCAATACGTGAGCTAAGTGCTAAACTAAGAGAATTATTGTAAGTCAATAATTTACGAATAGTTGCTGTATGTTTTCCAAAATCAAGAAAGGAGTAACTTTGATTCTCTACATAGGTTGCCCATCCTTCACAGTAACCTGGAAAATTTAAAACATAACGAATCAAGTTCTTCTTCTTGTGATAAAAATATGTGGTCTGATATAAATGACCAGGATAACCTTCATGTGCCAATGTGCTGAATAACTGTAGTGGTTCCGTAAAATAGGCATTATTAATATAGATTGTATTTTCTTTATATGAGTCAAGGGTAGGAACCATATAAAACGCAGGACTTGCCTCTTTTTCCATAGAAGAGTCTACATACTTAATAGAAATATGAGAATTCAATGGGGCTGGGTAGGAAGCCTTTGTATAATTCTTTAGCTGCATTAAAATGTTCTTTGGGCTGGTCTTTGGATCAAACTTTGCGACGGCCTTTTCATAAGAAAGGAAACCGGAGGGATCTTTTGTACCAAGGAACATGAGAGATTGTTTGATTGTGTTTAAATCATCTACTGTTCTTTGAATTAAAACCGAAACGGAATCCTTTGTTCCCGTTAAAGAATGAACCAGTGCCGTATAATATGCCCGACCTTGCTTGTAATAGGATAAACCCTTGGAATTTACGCCTAGACCCTTGTAACGCTCCAAATTAGCGGCCAAAGAATGAAAGGCAGGGAACACCTTACCTAAAACCAATTTGCGGTTTTTCGCGGTATATGAGCGCGTCATAGCCGGTGTCATCCAAGACAACTTCTTCACCCTTGAAGAAAAAGAGGTAAGAAGTATATTGTTCTTCTTATTTTTCGTAAATCGCCTGATTTGAACTAAAACTTTCTGAAGTGTAGTATCTGACATAAAAGAGCCATGTTTTAACTGTTCTTTCTCATAAGATAAAACAGAATCAAAATACGATGGTACTTTGGAAAGAAGGGATAAATAAATATCAATGTCCTTCTTACGCTGAAAAGAATATTCACACAGAGAAATTGGAAGTTGAGACTGAACCCCTGAGGTTGGACTTAGAATAGATCCTAAATAGGGGATTTTGCTTAACATAAGTTGTGTTTCTAAGTAGTCCTTTAATGTAAGATAAGTTTCTTTCTCAGTTGATGAAAGCTCATCGTATGTAAACAGCTTTAAGGTATCCAGATACTTTGTTAATTTTTTGTGATTCGATGAAAAGGAGGATGGATGAAAATCTCCAAAAGTTGCAGCTTTGGAAGATATTCCATAAGACTCTGGCTCTGCTAACGTATAGTGCAGTGTTAACGTGTCAGAGGTTGCCATATCCTGAAAAACATCTTTTGTGAAAGCTTTAAAATCTTTTTGTGTTGTGTCTGTTTTTGAAGGAAAGCACCCAGAAAAACAGAAAATTATCATAAGAAAAAAAGTAAAAATACGTCTTTGTAAACGAAAATGCATTCAAAAACCTCTTCAACTTAGATTCCTTCTAGTATTATACTATTTTTTCGAGGAAAAAAATAGACTATACTGAAAAGATGTACTATAATTATATAGACTAAGAGTAGAAATTGGAGGAAAGAGATGAGTAAGAAACCTTATTATATTACAACGGCAATTACGTATACATCTGGAAAGCCTCATATTGGAAACACATATGAGATTATTTTAGCGGATAGTATTGCAAGATATAAAAGAATGGAAGGATGCGATGTATTCTTTCAGACAGGAACTGACGAACATGGACAAAAGGTGGAACTAAAGGCAGAAGAGCAGGGAGTTACACCAAAAGAGTTTGTAGATGATGTTGCTGGGGAAATTAAGAGAATCTGGGATTTGATGAATACTTCATATGATAAGTTTATTCGTACAACAGATGAAGATCATGAAAAACAGGTACAAAAGATTTTTAAAAAGTTATACGATCAGGGAGACATTTATAAAGGACACTATGAAGGACTTTACTGTACTCCATGTGAATCTTTCTTTACAGAGAGTCAGTTAGTGGATGGGAAATGTCCAGACTGTGGACGTGAAGTTCAGCCGGCAAAGGAAGAAGCTTATTTCTTGAAATTAAGCAAGTATGCAGATCGATTAATTGAGCATATTAACACACATCCAGAATTTATTCAGCCAGTATCTCGTAAGAATGAGATGATGAATAACTTCTTACTACCAGGACTTCAGGATTTATGTGTATCAAGAACATCATTTAAGTGGGGAATTCCTGTTGATTTTGACCCTGATCATGTGGTTTATGTATGGTTAGATGCACTTACAAACTATATCACAGGAATTGGATATGATTGTGATGGGAATCATACAGAGCAGTTTAACAAGTTCTGGCCAGTAGACTTACATTTGATTGGGAAAGATATTATTAGATTCCATACGATTTACTGGCCGATTATTTTAATGGCCCTTGATGTACCTCTTCCAAAGCAAGTATTTGGACATCCTTGGTTGATGCAGGGAGATGGAAAGATGAGTAAATCAAAAGGAAATGTACTTTATGCAGATGATTTAGTAGATTTCTTTGGAGTTGATGCCGTTCGTTACTTTGTTCTTCATGAAATGCCATTTGAAAATGATGGAGTTATTACATGGGAGCTTATGGTAGAGCGTATGAACTCTGATCTTGCTAACACACTTGGAAACCTTGTAAACCGTACCATCTCTATGTCAAATAAATATTTTGATGGCATCGTAGAGGATAAGGGTGTAGCAGAAGATGTAGACGCTGAGTTAAAGGCTGTTGTAACTGGAACAAAGGCGAAGGTTGAGGCGAAGATGGAAGAACTTCGAGTTGCAGATTCTATGACAGAAATCTTTAACCTGTTTAAGAGATGTAACAAATATATTGACGAGACTATGCCTTGGGCACTTGCCAAAGATGAAGATAAGCAGGATCGCTTAGCAACTGTTCTTTATAACTTAGTAGAAGGTATCTTAACAGGAGCAGCACTTCTTGAACCATATATGCCAGAGACTTCACAGAGAATCTTAAAGCAGTTGAATGGAGAAGCTAGAACTTTTGAAGATTTAGATACATTTGGACATTATAAGAACGGAACCAAGGTAACTGATCAGCCAGAGATTTTATTTGCCCGTTTGGATGAAAAAGAAGTATTAGAAAAGGCGGCAGTTTTAGTTGAAAAACAAAAACAAGAAGCCATGGGTGAACCAGTTATTGATATGGAAGCAAAAGAAGAAATTACGTTTGATGATTTTATGGGAATGCAGTTCCAAGTTGGTGAGATTATTGAATGTGAAGAAGTAAAGAAATCAAAGAAATTACTTTGTTCACAAGTTCGTGTTGGAAGCGAAGTAAAACAGATTGTATCAGGAATAAAAGCACACTACAGTGCAAAGGATATGGTTGGAAAGAAAGTTATGGTGTTAGTCAACTTGAAGCCAGCCAAGCTTGCAGGAGTTCTTTCAGAGGGTATGTTATTATGTGCCGAGAATGAAAAAGGAGAGCTTGCACTTATGGTGCCAGACAAAGATATGCCATCAGGAGCAGAAATCTGCTAACGAAGTAAGAGTTTAGTGAGAAAAGGGAAAATCTATTTATGTTTATGAAATAACATAAATAGATTTTTTGTAATATGAAAGATTTGAGAGGATAAAAAGGAGGTTTAAAATGGATAGTAGAAGTAATAAGATTTTAAATCGAATTGTTCAAAAAGGGACTGGAGCCGTAAAATATTTTGCTGACACCTTTTATTTGTCAGAACGAATGGTCCGAATTATTATTAAGGACTTAAATGAGGAATTAAAAGAGAAAGGACTTCCACTTCTTGTAGTTTCTAAAGATGGACAGATTTATTTTGAAGAAACGGGAGAATTGTTGGAAGAACGAATACGACAGTTTATTATTACCAAGGATTTTTATACATATCGCTTATCTCCAACAGAACGAAAGACAATCGTTGCTATGATTTTACTAAATCAGGATGACTACTGTACAGCGGCAACAATTTCTGAAAACTTAGGGACCAGCAGGAATACCATTTTAAAAGATATTGATGAAATGAAAAAATGGTTTCTGGAAAACAAGTTGAAATTGGAATCACTAGTACAAAAAGGATATCTTGTGTCAGGCAAGGAAAAGGACATTCGGAAGGGAATTCTAAAGCTGATTGAATTAAACTTAGATTGTTATGAATATGAAAATTCTGAAGTTTCCAGTGCATTTCAACATCTATTATTAAAACAGCTACACTATGAAACGATAATAAAGAGAATTCAAGAAATTGTTAAAAAAGCGGAACAGACATATCATACAAGATTTTCAGACTTTTCTTTTACAGAAGCAGTATACGAAATACTCATTGTTTTAGAGAGAGTCCGGTCAAATAAACTCATAGCTGAAAAAATTGGAGATGAGATTTTAAACAGTTCAAAGTATCCAATCAGTCACTTTATATTCACAGAGATAGAAAAACAATATCAAATCGTTATCCCCCAAATTGAAAGAAAATATTTTGTTAGATGTTTAAGGCGTAAAAGTTATATTGAAAGTAGTACAACTAATATTGCTGAAGTTGTGATTCCAATTATGATTGGAGAGGCAATTCATAAAATTTCAAGACAATTAAAAATTAGTTTCTATTTGGACTTTTCATTGTATGATGTGTTAGTTGATCATATGAAATCAGCCATTTTTCGATTACAGAATGGAGAAGTGTTGGTAAATCCTTTTGGAAAAGAAATTGAAGAAAAGTATCCCAAGATTGCAGAAATAACAAAGGATGCATTAACTCCAATAGAAGAATATATAGGAGAAAAATTTGGAAATGATGAAATATCATTTTTAGTAATGTATTTTGCTTCGATTATGGAGAAAAACAGACTAGAAGACAAGAAGAAAAAGAAAGTTTCAGTATGTATTGTTGGAGCCACAGGTCGTGGAACCATGCAGTTATTACGTGCAGGATTGGCAGAATTTAATGATATCTTGGAAATTGTAGAAATAAGACCAGTTCACGAAATAGAACATATTAAGGAAGAAGAAATAGAAATGATTATTTCTTTAGTGCCGTTTTTCTCTAGAAAAATACCATGTGTAATTATTGATAGCCCAATTCTAAAAAAAGAAGATATTTATAAAATTCGTATGATGGCAATGGAATTACAAGAAACCCATCAATTGATTGAAAAAGAAAAAATCAAAGAAGCCATTGCTGTTGATAAAGCAAATGTTTTAAAAGTTCGTACCATGGAAAAATTTTTGCCTGTGAATCGAATTATGCTTGATGTAGAGGCAGAAAACTGGGAGGAAGCAGTAAGGATTTCTGGGCAGGCATTATATGAAGATGGAATTACAACAGAAACGTATATAGAAGCAATGGTGGATGTAGTACGTGAAAATGGTTCCTATATTGTTATTTGTCCGGGTCTTGCAATTCCACATGCAGAAGAAGAAAAGGGAATTCTTCAGGAGGGAATAAGCCTTATTCGGCTAAAGAACCCAGTTTATTTTGAAAATACAGAGAATAATCCAGTCACGTATGTGGCAGGGTTAAGTGTAACAAGTGCTGAAAGTGTTAATTTTGTTATTTACAATTTAGTTCAATTGTTTGAAAATCCAAAGAGAATAGAAAAGCTGAATGAAATAAAAAATAGTCAAGATATGTATGAATTTATATGTAGCTTTAGAGATTAAAAAAGACATGTTAAGAAATATAAGTTTCTTAACATGTCTTTTTTTTGTGCAATTTGATTCATTAGAACAAATTATTGCAAAAAATAGCGAAAGAGTTTGGTCTTTATGATAAAGACAAATAAAAATATAATGAATTCATAAACAGAAAGGAGAGCAGAAAATGTTTTGGGAGAACATAAAAAAAGAATTTGTTATAACAAATTTAAAAGCAAATTCGGAGAAAGAAGTGTTTGAAGAACTTGGACAGAGAATGGTAAACGCTGGAAGGTGTAAAGACAGTTTTGTTAAAGCACTGGAAGAAAGGGAGATGGTTTTTCCAACTGGAATATTGTGTGATGATATTGGAGTTGCAATTCCACATACAGATCCAGAGCATGTAAATGAGTCAACGATTTCTATTGCTAACTTGGACAAACCAGTGAGGTTTTATCATATGGGAACGAATCCAAAGGAGGGCGTAGAAGTTCAAGTACAATTTATAATTATGCTTGCGATAGTGGGAACAAATCACTTGGATATGTTACAGAAGGCAATACAGTTAATTCAAGACAAGGAAGTGTTACTTAAGTTGATTGGGGCAGGAAGTTCGGAAGAAGTAATTCAAATTATCAAAGAAAAGGAGATGCAAAATGAACAAAACAATTAAAATTTTGTCAGCTTGTGGAACAGGAGTAGCAACATCAACAGTTGCAGCAGAGACGTGTAAAAAACTATTGGCAGAAAGAGGTTTTGAAAACGTAGATGTTACAGAATGTAAATCAATTGAGATTGTTGGAAAAGCAGAAGTTATAAACCCAGACGTTATTATACATACAGCAGAGATTCCACTGGATCAACTAAAAGGATATAGGGCATTTAGAGTGTTACAGTTTATTACAGGCTTTGGGGCGGAGGAAGTTGCAGATGAAATTGCAGAGTATCTAAGGAGTAAAGAGGATTAGAAAGAAGAAGGAGGATATATATGGCAGCGTTAAATTATGTATTAAATTTAGGTTCATCGGTTGTAATGCCCTTGATTATTACAATTCTTGGATTGATTTTAGGACAAAAATTATCTAAGGCATTTCGTTCAGGTATGACAATCGGTATTGGATTTATTGGAATTAACTTAGTTATTGGATTAATGGGAAATTTCGTCAGTCCAGCGGCACAAGCGATGGTTAAAAGGTTTGGATTAAACTTATCAGTGGTTGATGTAGGATGGCCAGTTAGCTCATCCATTGCATTTGCCACAAAGATTGTACCTTTTGTATTTATTGTCTGTTTTGCACTTAATATCATTATGCTGGCGACAAATTTTACAAAGACACTAAATGTTGATATCTGGAATTATTGGCATTTTATCTTGACAGGTTCTTTGGTACAGTTTTTAACAGGAAGTATGATTGCAGGAGTTGTAGCGGCAGGAGTAACATTTATCATTATTATGAAAATGGCAGATTATTCAGCGCCTAGAGTGCAAGAGTATTTCGGTTTGCCTGGGGTATCACTGCCTCATACAGAGACGGTCAGTTGGGCACCATTGTGTATTTTGCTGGATAAGGTATATGACAAAATACCTGGATTTAACAAAGTTCATCTTGATGGGGATACAATACAAAAAAGATTTGGTATCATCGGGGAACCAATGATGTTAGGACTTATCCTTGGAGCAGGAATCGGTGCTTTGGCAGGATATGAAGTAAGTGCAATTATTACATTGGCAGTAAACATGGCAGCCGTTATGTTTATCTTACCTAGAATGGTAAAAATTTTAATGGAAGGGTTAATGCCATTATCAGAAGACGCGAAGAAGTTTATGGCAAAAAAATTCCCAGGAAAAGAAGTTAATATTGGAATGGATGCAGCCATTGCCACAGGATCACCTATGGTTATCTCAGCAGCATTAATCATGGTTCCAATTACCTTATTACTTGCATTTGTCTTACCAGGAAACAAATTGTTACCATTGGTGGATTTAGCAACATTACCATTCTTTATGATTTGGCCAGTTGTTGCATCTAAAGGAAATCTGTTCCGATCCTTAATTACAGGAACGTTAATGATGATAGCAATTCTTTACATTGGTACAAACTTAGCACCAACAGTAACACAAATTGCACAGTCAACAGGATTTGCATTCCCTAAGGGAGCAACTGCTGTATCATCATTAGATGCTGGGGCTCATTTAGTGCCATATGTACTTTATAAAATAAGCGAATTTATTCAAATGATCTTTTAATTAAAAGGAGGAAAGTATGTTATTAGAAAATGAAAGAAAAAAAGTAATTGAAATTGCACTTAATATCAAAAAGGAAAAACTGATACCATTAACCTTTGGAAATTTCAGTTTACGTGATCCAGAAACAGGATATGTATGTATTACACCAAGTGGAATGCCATATGATACGCTGCATCCATCGGATATTGTGGTTGTAAATCTTGATAATGAAATTGTAGATGGAGAAAGAAGACCATCCATTGAAATGCCTCTTCATACAGCAATGTATCGAAAACGCCCCGATGTAAATGGAGTTGTGCATACACATTCAACCTATTGTACTGCTTGGGCATGTAAAGATGGTGGAATGCCATGTATTACATCAGAGGCAGCAGGCTTGGTTGGAGGAAAAATCAATTGTGCAAAGTTTGTACCACCAGGAAGTGATGGTCTGGCAGAAGTAACATCAGAAGCCATTGGAGATGATAAGGTTGTTTTAATGGGAAATCATGGAGTGATCTGTATTGATGAAACCATTGATAAAGCATTTAATGATGCAATTATTATGGAGGAAAGTGCCAAAGTTGCCTATGTTGCATATCAAATGGGTGGTGTAAACACTTTGGAAGATCAAATGTGTGAATTTTTAAAAGAAGATACAGATAAAAATTACGGACAAAAATAATAGTTAAATAAGTCAAAAAAGGAGTTTAATATGCAAGGAAAAATGAAAGCACAAATGTTTTATGCACCAGGAGACGTTAGATTTGAAGAAACAGATATCCCACAAATTAAAGATGATGAAATACTTGTAAAAGTAAAAGCAGCTCTTACTTGTGGAACTGATTTAAAGACATATCGTCGTGGCCATCCAACAATTATTCAACAGACACCATCTACATTTGGACATGAATTTGCAAGTGAAGTTGTGGAAGTAGGGAAAAATGTAACAGACTATAAAGTTGGAGACCGTGTGGTTGGAGTAAACACAGCACCATGTTTTGAGTGTGAAAACTGTAAAAAGAAACGATATAGTTTATGTACAAACTTACAATATTTAAATGGAGCATATTCTGAATATGTAGCAGTTCCAGCACATATTTTAAAATACAATTTCTATAAGATTCCAGATTCATTATCTTATGAATGTGCAGCATTACTTGAACCTTTAGCGTGTGCTGTTCATGGATTTGACAGAATTCCAGCAAAGACAGGAGATAAAGTAGCAGTCATCGGTGCAGGACCAATTGGACTTATGTTTATGTACTTACTAAGTTTAAAAGGATGCCAAGTTATTGCTGTGGATTTATCCGATTATCGTTTAGAGGAATCTAAGAAGTTTGGAGTTTGGAAAACTGTAAATGCAGGATCAGAGGAACATATTCAAGAAGTTCGAGATCTTTGCGGTGGACTAGGGGCAGAAGTTGTAGTGGAAGCAACAGGATTCCCAAATGTGTGGGAAAATGCTGTAAATATGGTCTGCCCAGGTGGAACTGTATTAGCCTTTGGTGGAACAAAAGCTGGAACAACTATCACTGTTGATTGTCAGAAATTCCACTATGAAGAGATTACATTAAAGGCTGTTTACCATCATACGCCATACCATGTAAAATGGGCTTTAGATTTATTGTCAAGTGGACAAGTTGATGGAAACCTTTTCATCACAAAGAAATATCCACTTTCTGGAGCTATTGATGCACTTGAAAGCATTGGAAGACAAGAAGGAATCAAATATGCAATTATTCCTGAAATGGAAGACTAAAAGATAGAGCAAAAGAGACGAAGAAGTGAACCATTATCTTCGTCTCTTTTGTGTATTTTCAATGGACATCGTAGTAGAGGGGGTTTAATTCTCCTAAATGTGAAAAAGACATGGTAAAATTCTGTTTGTTAAAAAGTGAGAGAAAAAAATACGCTTATTTTTACTTAGTAAAAATAGGCGTATCTTTTTGTACAGACAATTCATTGAAAGGTAAAAAAGTGTGTAAAAAAACAGGAAATCCTTTTGGCTTGAGAGAAAGCATATTGGATTTTATAATGTAATTAGCTCATGAGAATAAAATAAAAAGGAGGAAATCATGGATTTTAATTTTACATTATCAACACATATTATATTCGGTAAAAATTCAATAGAAAAGTTGCCAGAATTATTAAAAGAATTAAATGCAAAAAAGATTATGCTGATATATGATGGCGGGGTAAAGGCTGCTGGAATTTCAGAAATAGTTGAAAAGCAAATTACAAAAGAGGGGAATGAATCAGTTATCTTTGATAAGGTTTTTCCAAATCCGACAGATGAACTAGTAGAGGAAGCAGCTGAGATTGCGATAAAACAAAAAGTACAAGCAATAGTTGCAGTTGGAGGAGGAAGCGCGATTGACTTGGCAAAGGCAGTTAACATTTTGCTAACCAATGAGGGACCAATTAATCGATACAGTGGAATGAATCAGGTAAAAAATGCAACAAAGCCACTTATTGCAATTCCAACAACAGCTGGAACATCAAGTGAAATTACAGACGTAATTGCACTGATTGATACGAAAAAAGTTTGTAAGTACGTCATTATTGGAAAGAACGTACCTGCAACACATTCAATTATTGATCCTTGCTTCACGAAAACAATGCCTGCATCGGTTACCGCAGCAACTGGAATGGATGCAATGACACATGCAATTGAATCTTATCTGTCAGTAATGGCAAGCCCAGTAACTGATTTTCAATCTTTAAAAGGATTGGAGATTTTAAGTGAAAATTTAGAACAAGTAGTTTCTCATCCAGATGATTTGGAAGCAAGAGAGCAGATGATGCTAGGATGTGTTATTACAGGATTTGCATTCACGAACGCAAATTTAGGATTAGTACATGGAATTGCACATACATTAAGTGCACACTTTAACTTACCTCATGGTATGGCTAATGCGGCAGTGTTACCATATGTTGTAAAATTCAATGCAGAAGCGGTGCCACAAAGGATAACAGAAATTGCAAAAGCATTGAAATTAGATATCACAGGAGACGCTGAGGAAGATACAAAGTTAGTTGTAGATAAGCTTTTAATGATTTCCAAAGCAATTGGAATCAAGACATTAAAAGAACAAGGAATTGAAAAAGATTCATTTGATATGCTAGCAGATGATGTACTCATGGAACCAGTTCTTAATTTTAATCCAAGACAAGGTATTACAAAAGAAGAAATAATTGAAATCTTAAATCAAGCATATTAGGGGAGGAAAATAATGTACGAAGATATTAAACAACAAGTATTAGATGCAATTTTAGAGGCACAGAAAATAGGATTAATTCATGGAACATCAGGGAATGTTTCAGTTCGTGGGGAAGATGATAATATCATTGCAATTACACCAAGTTGTGTTCCTTATGAAACGATGAAAGTAGAAGATATTGCAATTGTAAATTTGGATGGAGAATGGATTGAAGGACCACATAAACCATCGTCTGAAACACCAATGCATACAGCAGTTATGAGAGCAAGATCAGATGTGAGAGCAAATGTTCATACGCATGGAAAATTTGCAACTATTATGGCAATGTCAGGAGAAGATTTATTACCATCTTCTCCACCAGAGGCAGAATTCACACCAATCAAGGTTGTTCCATTTACAATGCCAGGAAGTGATAATTTAGCAAAGAATGTAGTTAGCACATTAGCGGATAAAAGAGTTGTTTTACTAAAGAATCATGGAATGTTTTGTACAGGAGCAGACATTGGAAATGCAATGGCAGCTGCTATTTACACAGAGGAAATGGCAGAGATTTGTATGTTTTCTAAGTTGTTAGGAACATTTGATGCACTTCCAGAAGATGTTGTAGCTAATATTCAAGCTATGATTGCAGCAGATAAAGCAGTATAAATCAAATAATATATAACTTAGTAATAGTGTTTGAAAGGAGTTTTTAAATGAAAGCAGCATTAATGTATGGACCAAATGATATTAGAGTAGAAGAAATTGATAAGCCAGCATGTCCAAAGGGCGGTTTTATTCTTAAGGTTATGACAGTAGGATTATGTGGATCTGACATTCGTAACCTAACATGTGATTCAAGAAAAGGAAATTATCCATTTATTTATGGCCATGAAATTGTAGGAGTTGTTGATGAAGTTGATTCAGAAGTCTCAAAATACAAAGTAGGAGATCGTTTATACTTATTCCCGGGATCTTATTGTATGGAATGTGATAACTGTATTAGCGGGCATAGCGAAAACTGCTCCAATGTTGAAGAAGGAGTTGCAGGAACTGGTGGATTTGCACAATATGTAGCAGTATCAGCAAGAAAAATTGAATTGGGTGGAATTTATGAAATTCCGGAAGATGTGAGTTTTGAGGCTGCTTCTCTGGGAGAACCATTATCTTCTGTATATGCGTGTGAAGACAATGCAAAGATTGGATACAATGATGTCGTTGTAATTATCGGAGCTGGACCAATCGGATGTTTCATGTCACAATTAGCAAAGATTCGAGGAGCAAAAACAGTCATTATGGTAGAAATTAATGATTCAAGATTGGAGATGGCTAAAGGCTTTGGAGTAGATTATACTATCAATAGTTTAAAAGAAGACCCAGTTGCAAGGATAAAAGAACTAACAGATGGTGTTGGAGCAGATAAGGTAATTTCAGCCAATCCATCCAATGCAGCGCAAGCACAAAGTATCTTTATGGCAAAAGCGGGTGGAATGGTTGTATTCTTTGGGGGAGTTCCAAAGGGATCTTTGACAGAGTTAGATACAAACTATATTCACTATAATAATTTATGGATTAAAGGACATTTTGGAGCTTCTTATATGCAATCTAAACAAGCATACCAATTGGCAATTTCAAAAGATTTTCCAAGTGAAAAATTCATCACACATAGATTACCATTAGATAAGATTAACGAAGGAATTCAATTAACAAAAACAGGAGAAGCAATCAAAGTAGTTTTATTACCAAACGAAGAATAGGAGAATTAAAATTATGGCAAACGGAAAAGTTAAAATTTTAATTGCATGTGGAAGTGGAGTATGTACATCGACAGTTGCAGAGACTGCAGTCAAAGATATTTTAAAAAGAAATGGAATTGATGCAAGTATTGATAAATGTTCTTTAAATGAAATCAAAGGAAAGCAAGCGGCAGTAGATTTGATCTTAACGACATCAAATTATAAAAAACCTCTAGATAAACCATGTGTGAGTGTCTTTGGTTTAATTAGTGGAATTAACAAAGATAAGGTCGAGGAGAACATTGTTGAAGAATGTAAAAAAATACTTGAAAAGTAGAAAAGAGGGGTAAAAATGGATGTAGTATTAAAAATAATGCAATATATCATGAATGACTTGGGAGCCGTTGTAGGATTACCAATTATCATTATAATTATGGGATTGATTTTCCGAATGAAAATTGGAGCTGCAGTAAAATCAGGTATTACAGTTGGAATTGGTTTCAAAGGATTGAGTGTCATTGTTTCTTTGTTAATGACAACCATTACACCAGTGGTAGAGTACTATGGAAAAATGGGGACAGGATATTCTGTCACAGATCTTCCATTTCCTGTGGTCGGTGGTGCGTCATGGACAGTACCATTTGCAGCAATTGTAGTACCAGCGATTGTACTAATAAACATTATACTTTTAAAATTGAAAGTTACAAAAGTAATTAATGTTGATATTTGGAATTTTATGCATTTCCTTGTGCCTGGTGCATTGGCATATGTATTGTTTCATAATGTGGTATTAGGTGCTATCGTTACAATTGCAGCAGGAACATTAGAATTATTCTTTGCACAGTGGTTGGCACCAAAATGGCAGGAAACATTTGAGTGTGAGGGAGTTACATGTACAACACTTCCAGCAGCTTGTGGATATTTTGTATCTGTTGGTGTGAACAAACTTATTGATTTAATTCCTGGACTAAGAGATGTTGATGTTGATATGGAATCTCTGTCAGACAAACTTGGAATTTTTGGTGACTCATCTATTGTAGGTTTAATTATTGGATTTTGTCTTGGAATGGCAAGTAAACAAGGTGTTGGTCCATCCGTTGTCATCGGTATGGAAATTGCAACTGTTTTAATTGTAATTCCAAAGATGGTTGGAATTATGATGGAAGGGATTACGCCAATTGGAAATGCAGCTACAGCAGTTATGCGTAAGAGCATGGGCGAAGATGCAGAGTTATTAATCGGTATGGATGTAGCAGTTGGACTTGGACATCCAGCAGCAGTAACATGTACGATTCTTGCAATGCCATTTGTTATCTTAATGGGACTTTTAATTCCTGGAATGAAGTATTTTCCAATTGGAGTGTTAGGAACTATTTGTTACTGCGCACCATCACCAGTTGCAGCAAGCAAAGGTAACATGTTTCGAAGTTTAATTTGCACTATTGTTGTTTGTGCTTATACCGTTGTATTGGCTAATGTATTTATTCCAGAAGCAACAGCAATGTTACAGGCAACAGGAGTAGGAATTAAGGGGATGGTAACAGAAGCAGGATTTGGTGGAAACTTTATTAATGTTATCGTTGAATTCTTAAGTCGTATCTTCTAGATAGAGAATTGAGGAAATGGTATGAATAATAAATTTAAAGTAATAGCAATTGAAAAAAAAGTAACAACAAGTGAAGAGGCAATTAAAGTATGTGGTGCGACACTTGAAGAAGCCGGTCTTGTAGATACAGAGTTTGTAAATGCATGTTTAACGAGGGAGAAAGAATTTCCTACGGGAATTGCTAGTATCAAGCCAGTAGCAATTCCGCATTGTAAACATGATGGGATTAAGCAAAATAGTATTTGTCTGTTAAGAACAGAAACACCAGTTGAATTTTATCGAATGGAAGATCCGGAAGAAACTGTAAAAGTAAATTTGATTTTTAATTTGGCAATAAAAGATTCAAAAGAACATCTTGAGGTATTGCAACAGTTAATTCAACTTATTTCAAATGAGGCAATGGTTGAAGAACTAATGGCAGTAAAAGAAGAAAATTTGAGCCAGAAACTTGAATTGTATTTATAATTTTAAAGAAGTATAGAAAGTCCTTATATGATATAAGGATTTCCTATGACTTCTGTATTTTCAAAACACAAGAAAAATGCTATGATAGAGGAAATTTTAAAGTGCTGATTAGTTGTTTGTGGAGGATAGATATGAAAAAGAGAAATAGCGATATATTAGTTAAATTATTGGTGGCACCAAGGCTGTCATTAGATGTAGCATATTTATTAGAGTACTATCATATTTCTCAGCGAACATTAGTCCATGATGTTAAGGAAATTGAAGAATTTCTAAAGGAAATTGAAGCAGGAAATGTTTCAATTGAGAATAAAGCAAAGGTTGTGTTGAATTTAGAGAGGGATAGTTATTATGTGAAAGAACAGTTATATAATCTCGATTCCTACAACTATCGTTTTTCCTCTGAAGAAAGACAAATATACATTATGATGGCACTAACAGTAGCAGATGATTATATTACAATGGAGCAGCTGGCGAGAGAATTAAGCGTGACACGAATTACTATATTGAACGATTTTGAAGAGGTGCGTAAAAATTTAGAACGATGTGAATTAACGCTTCAGGTAAAAAGTAGCCGTGGAGGAATACTTTTTGGGAAAGAAGAAGATATTAGATCTTTAATCATATTGATTTTGGAAGCTTGTTTTCAAACAGTTCATGATGAAGGATATTTTCAAACCATACTTATAAAGAAATTCTCACCAAAATTTTTCTATCAAGATGTATGTGAGATACTACATGATTATTTGAAGAAAAAAGAAATAGAATTAACAGACTTTAATTTTTCAAAATTAACAGCCTATTTATTTGTTTCAATTAATCGTAATGATAAGAAAAACTTTTTAAGAAAAATTCCAGATAAAGAAAATCCGCTTGCAAATAATATTGTGGATGAGTATAACAGGGTGTGGAATCTTTCTATGGATGAGCAAGAGAAGAATTATCTATCAAAGGTAATGAAAGAAGATAATCTAGTTCCAATCAAGCGAACAATCAATGACATTGATTTATATCGGGATATTTATAATTTCTTAAAAAAGATTGGAGAAAAACAGGGTTTGACATTGCAAAATGATTCAAAGTTGATGGAATCATTGTTAATCCATATTACCAATGGGGCGGTATCAGAAACGTTTGATATGGATTATGACTTTTCAGGTACTAACTTAATGGAAAAAGAAATTGAAGACATCTTGTATATGATTCATGAAAATAAGTCGATTTTAGAACAAAGTATTGATTATAAAATAAATGGGAAAACAATGTATGCAATTTGTATTCATATTTGTGCTTCGATTATAAGGAGTCAATCATTTCGAAACAATGTGAACGTAATTGTGGTCTGTCCAGGGAGTGTGGCGACAGGGCGATTAGTGGAAGCGCAACTAAAAGACTATTTTGACTTTAATGTTAAGAGAGTTGTGGCAGCCTATCGTCTGGAAGATGCCATTGAAGATGATATTGATTTTGTGATATCTACAGTAGAAGTTTCTTGTGATAAGGTACCAGTTATTTTAGTTCATCCATTTCTTTCCATTGATGACTTGAATTTGGTGCAGGAACATGTTTTTTCTGCAAAAAAGAAGAAAAAATTAAAGGGTTCAATATCTGAAGGAAATGGATTGAAACATCGTATTTTGGCAATGATTCAGGAGTTAGATGAAAATCAATTGGAAGAAGATCTGGTAGAACAGTTTCATCAATATTATAGGGATCATAAAAAACATGGTCGTTTTCTAAAAGATATGATTGGGGAAAATCAAATTCAACTTTATCATAAAAAAATATTATGGGAGGATGCGATTCTAAAAGCAGCAGTTCCATTGATTAAAGAAGAGTATATTGAGGAACGATATATAAAGAAAGCGATTCAAAACGTAAAAGATATGGGTCCATATATTATTGTGGGTGAACATGTGGCCATTGCTCATGCAAAACCAGAGTTTGGGGCAAAGAAGGAGGGCTTTAGTTTACTCATTTCAAAGGAACCAATTGTATTTGATGGTGGATTAGAGGTTAATCTTCTATTTTGTTTTTCTACACTGGGAGAATTAGATTATTCGGATATTTTTCAAGAAATAGTTTCTTTTGGAAATGTAGAAGAGAAGTATCAAAGGTTTATGAATGCAAAGAAAGAAGAAGAAATTTACAAAATAATTTGTGAATAAGAAAAGGCTTGTCAAGGGACAAGTCTTTTTTTAAACTGAAAGGAAATATATGAAAATAAATAAGAATAATATAAAAATAGCAGTAGTGTTTATTTCACTATGTCAGGGACTACAGTACACGGTTTCACCAGTACTGAGTTCAATTCAAGAAAATTATAAAAATGTAGATATTAGTCGAATCCAAATGCTTGTAACTGCGCCGGCTTTATTATCCATGATTGTTGCTATTGCATCGGGATGGATGGTTCTTAAAATTACAAAAAAACACCTTGTAATGTTTGGTGCATTGATGTGTGGATTGTGTGGATTCTTTCCGCTTTTTATTGAAGGATTTCAGGTTGTTTTTTATTCCAGGATTTTATTAGGAATTGGAATTGGTCTTGTAACATCACTTAATACTGCAGTTGTTGTAACTTATTTTGAGGGAAAAGAAAGGGCGGCAGTTTTAGGACTTCAAGGAGCATGTGTTGGAATTGGAATTTTATTAGCAACGACTGTTGGAGGTTGGATTGGATCAATACATTATGAAAATGTATACTATATGCATTTCTTAGGTATTGTTAGTGTGATTTTATTGGCATATTTACTACCCAAAGAAACAGTTCCTAAGAAAGAAATAAAAGAAAAGATAAAATTAAATGTTAAAGTTTATTATGTTTGCTTTTTAGGGATTATAGAATTTATTTTTTTAATGTCATTTACAAGTAATATCTCAATGCATATTAGTGGAGCACTTGCAGGAGATGCAAAGGTAGCAGGAATAATTACAGGAGTATTTTCTGGAATTCAGATTATTTCGGGACTTGTAATCAACCACATTGTGAAGTATACAAAGAACTATACAATTTATTTTGCAATGTTTAGTTATGGAGTTGGATGTTTTTGTCTGGTTGTTGGCTCAGGTAGTTATATTTTCTTGATTTTGGCTGCAATATTTTGTGGAATGTCGCAAGGAGTTTTTGTTCCAAGGGCAATGTTTGAAATTTCTAGTTGTGTAAGACCAATTGCTACGGCAATGGCGTCTGCAGTATTTACAGTATCTATTTCAATGGGACAATTGGGTTCTGCTATTGTACTGGGAGGATTATCAAATTTATTTTATGGAAATATAACAACAAATCATATTTATTGGATTTCATTTGTGGGGGTATCAATCTTTTCGCTTCTATGTATTGGCATACATAAATTTGGTGTTTGGAAAACTGTAAATGCAGGATCAGAGGAACGACAAGTATAAAAAATAATGCCTACCCTGTCTCAACCTCAGGGTAGGAGGCTTTCATTGAGAGCTAAATAACACTTATCCAGAAGGTAACCACCAAGTGGGCGGTTACTCTTTCTACGTTGAGAATAAAACAATTTTTACCAATGGTAAAGGGAGAGTGTTATGAAAGAGAAGTGAAAATTAGGGTTTTACTTTCAATTGTAGTTCTGTCACATATTCTTCCTGAATTTCTGTTTCGTAATCATCGATATAGCAAAATTCAATGGGATCTCCATGGATGGAGTAGTTATGTTTTTTTGCATATTCAAATAATTTAGGAACCCATTCTTTTGTCTTTGACAAGGCACCACGATACATAAGAGATAGGTAGGTTCCAGCGGGCAAGGTGTAATTACTGTGGTAAGTCAGCGTGTCAGAATAGAAAAATACATTTTTTGTTCTATAGTAAAGGGAATCAGGATTGCTGTTTTTTAAATCCAGGGTATAACAGTCGCAGGCTCCAATGGTATCTATGTTTTTTTGCATAGAGTGCATATATTGAACAAGGTAGTAATCTACATAATTGTCTGGAAGGTTGTCGTTGCTGACCATAACGCAGGGACGATCTTCTAGTTCAAGGACACGAATATGGTTCAAATGATCACTGGATGTGTTTTGATAAATATTTTTAAGCCTTGCTTGAATACTGTTTTTTGTTTCATATAGTTTTGCTATTTCTTCATTGATGACAGTAAGTTCATCTTCTAATAAAGTGGTTGTGTGTTCTAAGGTTCGATTCAAGTCGTAGTGGCGGATTTGTTCCGTAGAAAAATTAAGATTTAATAGTTCACGAATCATTGTAAGCTGTCTTATATCATCCATAGAATAAAATCGATAGTTGTTTTCTGTGTTGCGTGTTGGATGCAACAGCCCTACTTTCTCGTAATAGCGAATAGAATCTACACCAATGCCAAACAATTTTGATAATTCTCCAATTCGAAAAAATGGTTCATTCATAAAATCCTCCTTGACTCTAGTATCATACTAGACTATATAGTTAGTTTATCATAAAAACAAGAAAGTACAAAGGGGTACGAGCAATGAAAAATGCTTGTACCTTTTTTTGTACCTTAATTTAATATAACAAGGAGGTTCATATGAGTAGAATTGAAGAACACCCGATCTTGGGAAAGACGGAAGAAAGAAAAGAAGTTACATTTACATACGATGGAAGAGAAATGAAGGGATATGAGGGAGAACCCATTGCAACGGCACTAAGAGTTGCAGGAGTAATGATTCACCGATATACAAAAAAGAGACATGAGCCAAGAGGTGTTTTTTGTGCCATTGGAAGATGTACAGACTGTGTCATGGTGGTGAATGGAAAGCCCAACATTAGAACTTGCATTACACCGTTAGAAGAGGGAATGACAGTTGAGACACAGTATGGTGCACAGGCAAAAGAGGAGGCGAAATAAGTATGAAGCGATATGATTTGATAGTAATAGGTGCAGGGCCAGCTGGATTGTCAGCGGCCATTGAAGGAGCAAAAAATGGGTTGCATCCCATTGTGTTTGATGAAAATGCAAAACCAGGGGGACAGTTATTTAAACAGATTCATAAGTTTTTTGGTTCTAAAGAGCATAAGGCAAAAGTCAGAGGATTTAAAATTGGAGAAGAATTGCTGGAGGAAGCAAAGAAATATGGAGTAAAAGTTGTATTAAATGCAACGGTTATTGGACTTTATGAAGAAAAAGAAATTACGGTTCGAGTTGGAGATGAAGTAAAACATTTCAAAGGAGACAGTATTTTAGTTGCCACAGGAGCCAGCGAAAATATGGTCACATTTAAAGGATGGACAAAACCAGGGGTTATAGGTGCGGGAGCGGCACAGACAATGATGAATTTACATCATATTCAGCCTGGAAAAAAGATTTTAATGCTTGGAACTGGAAATGTGGGATTGGTTGTAAGTTATCAATTATTACAGGCAGGATGTGAAGTGGTTGCATTAGTAGATGCAGCACCAAGAATCGGAGGCTATGGAGTTCACGCAGCAAAAGTATCAAGATGCGGCGTTCCATTTTATTTATCTCATACAATTATAGAAGCAGAAGGGAAAGAAGAAGTGACAGGAGTTACCATTGGTGAAGTGGGGCCAGACTGGAAGGTAAAACCAGGAAGTGAAAAACATTTTGATGTGGATACCATCTGTTTAGCTGTTGGACTTTCTCCTATGTCACAGCTTCTTAAACAGGCAGGATGCGACATGGAAGATACCAAAGGTGGATATGTTCCAGTATGTGATGAAAAAGGAGCAACTTCTATTCCTGGAATTTATGCAGCAGGAGATGTATCTGGAATTGAGGAAGCAAGTTCTGCAATGATTGGCGGACGAATTGCAGGAATTGTGATTTCTAATTATCTTGGATATTTAGAAGATGTAACAATGAATCAGCAGATTGAAGATTTACAAAAAGCATTAAACAGTTTAAGAAAAGGAATGTTTGCTCCAGAAAATCGTGGAAAACTTGTGACGAAGACAGAAGAGAACTTAGATGTTTCCATGAATCTGTTAGAAAAAGGATTTGTTGCTGAGGATGAAATTGAACGTTATCCAGGGGTAAAGTATATGGCAGGTGTTCACCCAGTGATGGAATGTACACAAAATATTCCATGTAATCCATGTCAGGATGCTTGTCCAAAAGGATGTATTTCCATCGGGGATAACATAACCTCTTTGCCAGTGGTAAAAATGGATACAGAATGTATTGGATGTGGAATGTGTGTTGCATCTTGTTCTGGTCAGGCTATTTTCTTAGTAAATCAAGAAGACAAACCGGGATTTGGAACGGTAACATTACCTTATGAATTTTATCCACTGCCTGAAAAAGGACAAAAAGGAATTGCATTAGGTCGAAATGGAGAAAAAGTATGTGAGGCAGAGGTGATAGAAGTAAAGACTTCCAAAGCATTTGACCATACCAGCTTACTTACCATGAGGGTCCCAAAGGAAATGACAGGGAAGGCAAGATTTTTTATCACAGAGGAGAAGGAGGCATAACATGGTAGATATTCAAGAAAAATTAAAGGAAATTGGACCATATATTCCGGCAGCAGATGACGATATGCTTATTTGCAGATGTGAGGAAGTAACAAAAGGAGAAATTAGAATGGCAGTTCACGCAGGAATGTTAACTATTGAGGAAATTAGAAGATTTCTTCGAAGTGGAATGGGTCTTTGCCAAGGACAGACTTGTGGAAAGCTAGTAAAGAGCATTGTAGCACGAGAGTTAAAGGTTGATCCAAAGGAAATTGAGCCGGCAGTTTCAAGAGCACCTATGAGACCAATGGAAATGAGAGTACTTGCAAGAGATGGAGGTCAATACTGATGAAAAAGAATGCAGAAGTTGTGATTATCGGTGGTGGAGTTGTTGGATGTGCGGCAGCTTATTATTTAGCAAAACGAGGAATTAAGGATGTTATTGTACTTGAATCAAGCGAAAGTATTGGACATGGTGGATCTTCAAGAAATGGTGGAGGGGTTCGTCAGTCTGGAAGAGATGTAAGAGAACTTCCATATGCAATCTATGCGGTAGAAAATATGTGGCCAACTTTGTCAGAAGAATTAGGAGTGGATGTAGAATATTATCAAAAGGGAAACTTAAGGCTTGGAAAAACAGAAGCTCATTTAGATAAATTAAATAACTTAGCTTCCAATGCAAGATCCTTAGGACTAGATATGAATGTAATTGATGGAAAGGAAGTCAAAGAGATTTGTCCATATTTATCTGATGAGATTATTGGAGCTAGTTGGTGTCCAACGGATGGGCACGCTAATCCAATGCTGACTACGTTGGCTTACTATAAACGAGCATTAGAATTAGGGGTTCGCTTCTTTACAAAAGCAAGGGTAAATGCTTTAAAGAAAATAAAAGGAAAAGTAAGACAAATTATCATGGAAGATGGGGAGATCTTGGAGGGAGAAACGATTATTGTGGCAGCAGGATATGAAAGTCGTTATATCACAAGAACCATAGGCATTGATATCCCAATGACAAGATATTTTGAAGAAGCACTGGTCACAGAATTACAGCCTCATATGTTTGATATTATGCTTGGAACAGCAGATGCAGATTTTTATGGACATCAAGCACAACATGGTTCCTTTGTATTTGGATCTGAATCTGGATTAGAGGATGCAATAGATATGTCTCCACAGGAATTAAGAACCAATTCCTTGACAGTTTCTGCTGGATGCCGGGCCATTATGGGATATATCCCAAGACTTGCAGATGCAAAAATCGTAAGAACTTGGGGTGGATGGCTAGATGACTGTTACGACGGAGTGCCAGTTATTAGTAAAGTGGAAGAAGCACCGGGACTAATTATTGCCTGTGGATTTACAGGACATGGATTTGGGACAGCACCATCGGTAGGATTGATGTTATCACAAATGGCAGCAGGAGAAGATACGGTTGTTGACATTTCCTCATTAAATTACAACCGCTTTAAAAGCATGAGATAGGAGGTCTTATGAATTCATTTGAATTTTTTACACCCACCAAGGTCATCTTTGGACGTGGAAGTCTTGAAAACATAGGAGAAGAAGCCAAGAAACTTGGAAAAAAAGGATTGGTTGTCACTGATAAAGGTATGATGAAATGTGGTCTGGCAGAAAAGGTGATTAAATATTTGGAGAAAGAAAATGTTAATTTTCTTTTGTGGTCAGAAATTGTTCCAAATCCAAGGGATGTTGATATTGAAAAAGGTGCAGCATATGCAATGGAACAAAATATAGATTATTTGATTGCCGTTGGCGGAGGGTCTTCTATGGACACTGCAAAAGCAATGGGAGCATTAATGACCAATGGAGGAAAGTGTGAAAACTGGTATGAAGGAAATTTAGAAAAACCCATTGCACCACTAATTTGTATTCCAACCACTTGTGGAACTGGGAGCGAGGTAACCCATGAGTCCATTGTAAATAACACAAGGACATTGGAGAAGGACTGTATCTGGGGACCAATGGTCAATGTACGAGTTGCCATTTTAGATTCGGAGATGTTAGATGACTTGCCTGGAAAGATTCTTTCTTCCACAGGAATGGATGCACTGACACATGCAGTAGAGGCCTATGTATGTAAAGTGGCAAATCCTCTTACCGATGCCATTGCCATGAAAGCCATTGAGATGATTGGAAAGAATATTAGAGAGGCTGTACAACAGCATACACCAGAAGCATTGGATGAAATGATGGCGGCATCTACTATGGCAGGAATGGCATTTGGAAATTCGGATGTAGCCTGTGTTCATTCCATTTCAGAAGCCTTAGGTGGTCTTTATGATATTGCACATGGAGTTGCCAACGCAATGATGCTGGCACCTGTTTCTAGATTTAGTGTAAAAGGTGCACCAGAAAAATACGCTAAAGTGGCAGAATGCCTAGGTGTAGATGTACAGGGAAAGTCAACATTAGAAGCTGCTAATGCAGGAATTGATGTTATGCAGAAACTTGCAGATGAATTTCAAATTCCTCATTTCCATGAGCTGGAGGTGGTAAATCCAAGAGATTTTGATCGCTTAGCTGAGACAGCAGCAAATGCAGATGAAACGGAAGATAATCCTATAGTAATGACCAAAGAAGACTTTATAGAATTATTCAAAAAAACATATGAAAACAAAGAAATCTAGTGACAAGTTTTTATAAAAATGATAACATGAATATTAATAAGACAAAGACGTCTGAATGATAAATTCAGGGGTCTTTGTCTTTTTTAGCTTTACAGGAGGATAAAATGACAAGTTCAATTGAAAAAGAAACATTAAAAAGTATTGAATCAGGAACGTTACGTTTTTTATACTTAGATGAAGAAGACATGATAGAAGCAGGGGTCTTAGATGCCAAAAAATGTGTAGATGTCATGGAAGAAACCATAGGGCTCCTTGAAGATGGAGATTTCTTAATGGGGGGACCGGATCATAATGCCCACGGGTTAATGCTTGATTTTCCTAAGAAATCAAAAATTGAAAACTTCCCATTAAATGACAGCAGAGATCGAAGATTTATTGCAATGCCAGCTTACCTTGGTGGAAGATTTCATATTGCAGGGGAAAAGTGGTATGGATCTAATGGGCGGAATCGTGCCAAAGGAATTCCACGTTCTATTTTAATGGCCATGTTAAATGATGTGGAAACGGGAGCACCCCTTGCGTTTATGTCAGCCAACTTATTAAGTTCCATGAGAACAGGTGCTATGCCAGGACTGGCAGCAAAATTACTTGCAAGGAAAGATTCTAAAGTTATTGCAGTCATTGGACCAGGTGCAATTAGTAAATCCTGTTTTGCAGCAATTATGACAAGTAGTAAAAACGTAGATACAGTTAAAATAAAAGGAAGTTCACCAACATCAAAAAGTGCAGTGGCAATGAAGGAATATATTGAAAAACACTTTTCTCAAATTAAACATATTACTATTTGTGAGACATTAGAGGAAGCCATTCGGGGAACGGATATAGTGACGGAAGCTGTTTCCTGTCGAGAAGGAGAGTGGCCATTTTACAAGAAAGAATGGTTTAAGCCAGGAGCATTGATGATCTCAGCCAGTGTGTTTAATATGGATAAGAAAGAATTAGTTGGTATTAGAAAGATTGTAGATAACTTTCAAATGTATGATGATTATGCAGAGGAAGATGCAGAAGGATACGATGAAAATGGAATGCGAAATGCTACAGGATGTATGGGAGAAGAATTTGCCTATATGGTCAGAGATGGCTTGATTGAAAGAGATACCATTGATTCTTTGGGAGAGATTATTCGAGGAAAAAAGGTAGGACGAAAATCGGAAGATGAAGTCATTTTAGTTGCCATTGAGGGAATGCCAATTGAGGATGTTGCCTGGGGCTATGAATGTTACAGGACAGCATTGAAAGAAGGAATTGGACAAAAATTAAAAGTGTGGAATCATTCCAACAGAGATATTTAAAGAGTGTATAACAAGGACGTTAGACGGAAAAGAACCGCTAGCGTCTTTGTTCATAAAGGAGGATGGAAATATGGGACAAAAAAGTATCATAAAGCGAATTGCATATGGAATGAATCCAAAGCATATTGATAAGAAAATGGTAAAGTTATGGATATTTTGGATTATATTTAATATGATTTTATTTTGCATTCCAAAAGGCATGATTGAAAATAGTATTTGGATTTTAGTGCCACTTGCGGGACTCTTTGTATATGCCTTAGTGACAAAGGATGTTATCCAAAGTATGCTCATGGGAACCTTTTCCATGTATATTCTTTGGTATAAATTAGGTGCAGTAGGGGGATTTTTTAAGGACTTATTGGTAGTTCTTTCAGATGAAGAAAACATTATTATGTATATGTCATTTTTCTTATGTGGAGGCATTATCATTGCACTAAAACGAAGTGGAAGCACTAAGGCATTTTCTGATTTTATTACTTCGAAGTTTGGAAAAAGTGAAAAGCTAATTTTAAGCACATCAGGAATTTATGCGGGAATTATGTCCATTGATGATTATGTATCAGCTTTAACAGCAGGAGCATCTTTTTCACCATTGATTGATGTGATTAAAAAGCCAAGAGTAGCACTTGCATATGTAATTAGAACCTTAAGTATCTGCGTATCTGCTATGCTGCCTTTTGGAGCTTGGGGATATTTTATTATTTTTCAAATTGCAGGTGCAAAAAATATTGGGAGCAGGGCACAGGCAACCACATTGTTTTTACATTCTGTTCCCTTTATGTTTTATGCCATTGTAGCCTGTGTGTTGGCATTGTTATTTTCCATGGGATTGATTCCTAAAATAGGACCGATGAAAAAAGCCTATGAAATGATGAAAAAGGAAGGAAAGCAAATGGGGGATTTAACAGATGGATCTGATGAGGAAGAAAAAGACTTTGATGATGAAGATCCAAGAAAACAAAATGTCAGTGTGCTAAATCTGGTAATTCCAATGGTTGTTATTGTGGCTGCATTAATTGCTACAGGACTTGACTGTTTTCTTGCATTTGGAATTGCAGCTCTTGTAACAGGAGTGTTGTATATACTTCAGGGGATTTTTACGATTGGAGAATATGTCCAGTGTATTGTAGATGGATTTATAGACATGGTGGATATGGTCATTATACTGATGATTGGTTACACTATGCAGGAGGTTATGTATGCCATGGGAATGGAAGGATTCGTAAAGGCTGTATGTGGAGCCGTTCCAATTGTTAGTCTCCTTCCGGTTTTATTCTTTGTATTCTTTAGCTGTTCAGAATATTTATATAGTTTAAATTACACACTATATCAAATTGCAATTCCAGTGTTGTTAGTGGTATTGCCAGGACTTGGAGCGAACATACCTCTTTGTTTAGGTGCAGTTATTTCTGCAGGATTATTCGGAGCAAATGCATGTGTAGTCTCTGACTTAGGAGTGATTTCAGCTAGGGCATGTCGTGTAAAAATATATGATCAATACAGGACATCCCAGCCCTATGTATTAATTGCAGGAGTGATTTCAGCTATTTTGTATCTCGTTGTTGGTATAGCAATAGGTTAGGAGAAAAGAGACATGGCAGAACAATTTATTGAATTAAAACATATTAAAAAAAGTTATGTAAAGGATACTCCCGTCATCTATGATTTTAACTTAAAAATAAATAAGGGAGAATTTGTTACATTTTTAGGACCTTCAGGGTGTGGAAAAACAACAATTTTAAGGATGCTTGCAGGATTTGAGACACCTACTGAGGGAGAAATTCTACTTCGAGGGGAAGATATCAGCCAGAAGCCACCAAATGAAAGACAAATTAATACAGTCTTTCAAAGGTATGCCTTGTTTCCACATCTGAATATTTATGACAATATTGCTTTTGGTCTTCGACGAAAGAAAACACCAAAGGATATTATGGATGAGAAAATAAAGCATGTTCTAGAGATTGTGGATTTGGAAGGTTTTGAAAAAAGAAAAATTTCTAGTTTATCTGGTGGACAGCAGCAGAGAATTGCCATTGCAAGGGCCATTGTAAATGAGCCAGAGATTCTTCTATTAGACGAACCCTTAGGTGCACTTGATTATAAAATGCGTCAGGAAATGCAGATTGAATTGAAGAGAATGCACAAGGAACTTGGAATTACTTTTGTGTTTGTAACCCATGACCAAGAAGAGGCACTTACTATGTCCGACAAGATTGTGGTTATGTCAAAAGGAATGATTCAGCAAGTTGGAACACCAGAGGAAATCTACAGTTATCCAAGCAATGCATTTGTTGCAGATTTTATTGGAGAGAGCAATATTTTCAATGGAAAGGTGTTAGAAGGGAATCGGGTTACATTTGCAGGGATTGAAATGGATTATGAAAGTGATAACCATGCTGGAGATGGTGTAGATGTTATGATTCGCCCAGAGGCCATGTCCATTGGGGAGCCAGACCAGGGGTTGTTTCAGGGTACAGTGCTGGACTCTACGTTTAAAGGAAAGCATTTTGACATTACCATTGCATCTGGAAAAAATGAAATCTATGCACAGTCAAAAGAAAAGAAAGAAAAGGGGACAAGGGTTGGAGTTCGTGTAAATCCAAAAGATATTCATATTATGTTATGTGATATTGATCAGAACCGCCTTGTGGGACTTCTTGACAATGAAAAGCATTTGATGTTTGTGGATGGAACCATTCCATTTAATATTTATATGAAAATTCCAACATGGCGTGCAGAATACAGAGAGAATTTAGAGGGACTAAAGATTGAACTGTCTTTCTCGCCAGAAAATGCCATGTTAAGTGATGATCCAGAAGAAGGTATCTTTCAGGGACATATTATTAGCATTATTTATAAAGGAGATCACTATAACTACCGCGTACAAAGCCGGAATAAAGTAGAGTACTCAGTGGATGATGAGGACTTATGGAATGTGGGGGATTATGTAAGTGTTATAATTCCAGAAGAGAAAATGACATATCAAGTCCTAGACTGGAGGCAAGAATGAAAAAACAATTATTTTCCAGAAGCAGATTAGGAATTCCATATGCAGTTTTCTTGATTTTATTTGTGGCACTTCCAATGCTTATTATTTTGTATTATGCATTTACCAATGGAGAAGGAAGATTTACGCTGGAAAATGTGGTTACGTTATTTCGAGATGGGAGAGTAATTGGAACCTTAGGGTACAGTCTTGCCATTGCGTTAATCACAACTGCCCTATGTCTTCTTATTGCTTATCCAGTGGCATATATTCTTGCAAAAGGACCTTATCAAAACAAAAATGTACTTTTAATGTTGTTTGTTATGCCTATGTGGATTAATTTTACCCTTCGTTTAACGGCGTTTAAGGAAGTACTAACAGTTGTGGAAGGAAACCTGGCATTTCACCCATTTTTAAATACAATATTGTGTATGACCTATGATTTTCTTCCGTTTATGATTCTGCCTCTATACAACACCATAGTAAAAATTGATGACTCATTTACAGAGGCGGCTCTTGATTTAGGGGCAAAGAAAAGGGAAGTTTTTCTAAGCATAATATTACCACTTTCTGTGCCTGGAATTATTAGTGGAGTAACTATGGTGTTGCTTCCAGCAATGACAAACTATGTGGTTCTAGATATGATTTACAATAGTACTTATATTATGGGAAGCTTAATTGGAAGTTATTTTAACGCCTATGACTGGGGAAGTGGCTCTGTCATTTCACTTTTATTATTGCTTATCATTTTTCTTATATCTTTTGCCACTGGAGAATTTTCGGAAAATCCTGAGGAAGAAAAGGGAGGTGCAGTACTATGAGACAAAAGTATCTTTTGGGTAAAAATATATGGATTCTAATGGTATTGCTGTTTTTATATTTTCCGATTTTATTGCTGGCTGTGTATAGTTTTACAGACTCTACAATGATTGGATCAATTCGCAGCTTTTCCCTAGAAAATTATAAAGTATTATTTATGATGCCAGAATTGAGGGATATGATTGTAGGAACTGTGCTTCTTGCTTTGTTTGTTGCTGTTATTTCTACGATTTTAGGAACGTTGGGAGCCATTGGATTTTTCTATTCGAAAAAAAGGACGAGAAGACCCTTTGAGTTTATAAATCAAATTCCTGTGGTTAATGCAGATGTTGTCACTGGATTTTCAATTTGTGTGTTGCTAATTGTATTTTTTGGAATGGACAAATCTTCTTTTGTTCCATTGATTGTGGGACTTGTGACCTTAAGTGTTCCTTTTGTATATTTATCCATTGTGCCAAGATTAAAACAAATGGATCCAGAGTTATATGAAGCAGCATTAGATCTTGGATATACTCCAGGGGGAGCCTTGCTAAAGATTGTCATTCCACAATTACTATCGGGAATTGCAGCGGGATTTATGATGTCCATTACATTAACACTGGATGATTATTTTATTAGCACTTACACAAAACCTGCAACCTTTGATACTATTAGTACCTATGTTGTAAATGCAACAAAGGGAGCTCAGACAGATATTAAAACCGCCTTATGGGCATTGTCTACGGTAATATTTTTATGTGTTGCAGTAAGTGTTATTTTGATGAATCTTCCAAAGAAGAAAGGAGAAATTCGATGAGAAAAACAATAAAAAGATGTTTTCTATTTGTATTAATTATGACACTTTTCCTTTCGCTTACCAGCTGTGGACAAAAGAAGAAAGAAAAGGTATTAACCCTTCGAATTGCAAACTGGGAAGAGTATATTGACGAGAGTGTCATTGATGATTTTCAGACATGGTATGAGAAGAAATATCACACAAAAATAAAGGTAGAGTATTCAACCTTTGGAACAAATGAAGATTTATATAATCAATTGACCATTGGGGATACCTTTGATATTGTGTGTCCATCAGAATATATGATTATGAAATTAATGACCGAAGGAAAAGTACAGATGTTTTCGGATGGCTTTTTTGATACAGGAAACAAGGAAAATTACTATACCAACGGAGTGTCAAAATACATTGATCAAGTATTTTCCAATGAGACAATTGATGGAAAATCCTTAAAAAAATATGCGGCAGGATATATGTGGGGAACTTTGGGGTTTGTCTATAATCCAAAAGAAATTTCCGAAGCAGAAGTCTCTGACTGGAATGTACTGAGAAATAAAAAATATAGAAAAAAGATCACCACAAAAGACAGTGTAAGAGACTGTTATTTTGCTGGATTATCTATGTTGAATCAAGATAAATTAGAAGGAAAGTCAGGAAAAGAACTTCAAGCACTTTTAAATGACACCTCTCAAAAATCAGTAAAACAGGTGGAAAATGTTCTAACACAAATGAAAGATAATGTGTATTCTTTTGAGACCGATAGTGGAAAAGCAGATATGGTAACTGGAAAGGTGGCAGCCAATCTTCAATGGTCTGGAGATGGGGTATATTCCATTCAGCAAGCGGCAGAAGATAACGTGCAATTAAAATATGCAGTTCCAAAAGCTTGCACTAATATCTGGTTTGATGGATGGTGCATGTTAAAAAACGGAATCAATGGAAATAAGGAAAAGCAACAGGCCGCAGAAGACTTTATTAATTTTATCTCCAAACCTGAAAATGTAGTAAAGAATATGGATTATATTGGATATACCTCAACCATTGCCGGAAATGAAGACATGACTATTTATAATTATGTTAAGTCTTTGTATGAAGATAAAAAGGGAAATGCCTCATATTCCCTTGGATATTTCTTTTCTGGAAAGGAAGAGGATAAAAGATACGTATTACAGACAACAAAGAAACAGCTAAATGGAGAACTATTCGCAATGTATCCAACCAAAGAGGTCATTAATCGTGCGGTTGTAATGGAGTATTTTCCAAAAGATGCTGATAAAAGAATTCGTCAGATGTGGACAAATATTCGATGCTTTTCCATAAAGTAAATATATTAAATTTAACATAATTTGTGTTTTAGATTTAACATACAGCTATCATAATCAGACTATATTATAATATGATACAGATAGTGGGAAAATAAATGAATGAAGAAGAGATAAAAATCAGACAATTTTATGAGATATTAAAATATCAAAAAATATATCCAGTGTATCAGCCAATAGTCTCTTTAAAGGATGGTAGTGTTTATGGATATGAGGCATTAAGTCGAATTAAGGTGACAAACAATGGTTTTGGAACAGAAAAATTATTTCAGATTGCGGAAAGGGAAAAGAAACTATGGCAACTAGAGGAGATGTGCCGGAGCCTTTCTCTAAAAAGAGCATTTGGAAAAAAGGAAGGTCAAAAGCTTTTTTTAAATGTAGATGCCAATATTATTAATGATACTGCGTTTGTTCGTGGATTCACTCGAAAAAAGCTGGATAAGTATGGATTAGTTCCTGGGGATATTATGTTCGAGATTACAGAAAGAACAGCCATCGACGATAAAGAGACATTTAAGGAGACAGTAGCTCATTATAAAAATCAGGGATATGGAATCGCCATTGATGATGTAGGGGAAGGGTATTCGGGATTAAACAGAATCTGCTCAGTGGCACCTGATTTTCTTAAGATTGATATGCAGATTATAAGAGATATTCATAAAAATACTATGAAATGTTCTCTCGTAAAATGTATTCTAGAATTTTGCAAGGAATTAAAAATTAGTTTAATTGCAGAGGGAATTGAAACAAAAGAAGAATTGGAGAAAATCATTGAACTTGGAGTTTGCTATGGGCAAGGATTTTTCCTTGGAAGACCCAAAGAAAAAATAGAAATCATATCAGTGGATGTTGTAGATATGATCATAGAATTATACAAAAAGCATCAAGTTATGAAATATCAGCCTTCTTTTTTTGGAACTGTGGAAACTTTATGCAGCATGGGGATAACAACAAAAAAAGACACAAAGGCAGTGGATATCTTTGAAACATTTAGAAAAGAAAGTGACCTTTCTGAAATCTGTGTAATTGATGATGAACAGGTGCCCATTGGAATTTTAACAAGAAAAGAATTAAATGAGGCTTTTGGAGGAAGATTTGGTTTTTCCTTAAATTCAAAAAGAACAGTAAAGGAAATTATGAGAAAAGACTTTCTTGTTTTAGATGGAAATACGTCAATTGAGTCAGTATCAAAGGTTGCACTCTCAAGGGTACAGGAACAGATTTATGATGCTGTGGTTGTTATAAAGGATGATAAATATATAGGGACAGTTACTATTAAGAATTTACTTGAGGCGGCAGTTACAATTCAAGTGTCTAGAGCTGTAGATGCTAATCCACTTACAGGTCTTCCAGGAAATTTATTAATTCAAAATAAGATAAAAGAAGTCATTGAGGATAAGAAGCCCTTTGCCATTATATATCTTGATTTGGATAATTTTAAGGCATATAATGATGCCTATGGATTTAATAATGGAGATTTGATGATTCAATTGGTTGCAGATATTATGAAAGAAAGTATTTCGGATTCTAATTTTAAAGGGCATATTGGTGGGGATGATTTTGTAGTTGTTGCAGGAATCTGGGACGTAAAAGATATGTGTGAAAGGATGATTACAGAGTTTCAGAGGCGAGTCAGAATACTTTACAATGAGAAAGACTGGGAAAATGGGTATATTATTTCAAAAAATAGAAATGGATTTATTGAACAATTTCCCATTGCAAGTCTGTCTATTTCTGTAGCTACAAATGAAAACAAACAGTATAAGGATGTTTTTGAATTTTCCAATGAAATTGCAAAAGTAAAAAAAAGAAGTAAAAAGATAGAAGGAAACAGCATATGTATTGGCTTGGAAGAGGAAAATAAGTGTGCATTAAAATAAATGCAGAAAGAATTTTAAATTTTACTTGCATTTCATAGAACCTTTTGCTATACTATCAATTGTTCACAACACAAGCGGGTGTAGTTCAATGGTAGAACTCCAGCCTTCCAAGCTGATCACGTGGGTTCGATTCCCATCACCCGCTTATAAAGAAGACCTGTAGATCATTACGATTTACAGGTCTTTTTGTATAACGAGGAATTTAGAAAACAAAATAAGACAAAGGAGATTTCATGGTAATAGATATTTATAAGAGTATCACTGAGAATGAAGATATAGACAGCCTTGAGGTTCGACAAGGATTAAGTGCTTTAAGAAAGGAAATAAAAGTAGAAGAAGTCAGAGAGGAATTGATTGAATACCTTGAAGATGATATTATAATTGTTAAATTCTTAAAGAGTACAGATGGAAAGATTCGAAAGAATACAGCACTGCTCTTAGGAGATTTAGCCATTCCAGAAACATTAGATGAGTTGTTTCAAGCATATCAAAAGGAAAGTACAATGTTTGTCCGTAGTGCATATTTAACTGCACTTGCAGAGTTTGATTATCGCAAATATTTGCCGGAATTAAAATCAAGGTTAGAAGAGCTGGAACAAATCCAGCTAACACCGGAGAATCGGAAGCATATTGCAGAAGAGATGCACCATATTACAGAGTTAATTATGATGTTAGAAGGGGCAAAACATCATGAATTTCGAGGAAATCATTTAATGTCAGATCTTATGGTTTTAGGCAACCGAGAGCAGATGGCAGTGTTAAAAAATCAGATGATAGAAGAGGATATTGCCAGTGAAAAAGATATTTTTTTAATGCGGGCAGGACTTCGTTTTCAAACAGATCAGGTGGGGGAATTGCGAAAAATTCGAACCTATCAGGAAATACTTTTTTTAGTAAAGGGAATGTTAAGTTGTGAAATGAATCCAAAAGATGGAGCAGAGACGATTATATCTTCTGATTTACTTGAGTTTATGAAGCAAAGACATAAAGGAAAAGTTCCATTTTATTTTCGAATTGAGATAAAAAGCAAACGGGATTTAAAATGGAAAAGCAATTTTACAAAGAAACTTGCAGCAGGAATTGAAGAGGGAACCAATCGTCAATTGATTAATAGTACCTCTCATTATGAATTTGAAATTCGCTTGATTGAGAATGCAAAAGGACGTATGAACATGATGGTAAAACTTTATACCATGCATGATCACCGATTTGAATATCGAAAGGGAGCTGTGGCAACGAGTATGAAACCTGTAAACGCAGCCCTCCTTGTGGAACTTGCAAAGCCATATATGATAGATGATGCTCAGATTTTAGATCCATTTTGTGGAGTAGGGACACTGCTCATTGAACGTCAGAAAATCATAAAAGGGAATACGTCTTATGGTATTGATGAGATGGCAGAGGCTATAGAAAAGGCAAAGATAAATACAGAAGAAGCAGGACAGATTGTTCATTACATTAATAAGGATTTCTTTGAATTTACCCATGAGTATTTATTTGACGAAGTGCTTACGGATATGCCGTTTGCTATGGGGAATACAACCCAGGAAGATATTCGAGTCATTTATGAGAAGTTTTTTAAGCGGATTAGGCATTATATTAAGGAAGATGCCACGTTGATTTTATATGTAAGGAATCCAGAACTGCTGGAGAGACTAGCAAAAAAATATCAATTTGAAATGAAAGAAGAATTTCTTGTGGATGAAAAAAATCAAGGGAAATTATATATATTAAAGTAAAATGTGAAAAGTCATCGAAAGATGGCTTTTTTCTTTTACGTAAATTTAACAAGCTATTGATTTAATTATTGTTTTTCTACTCTATACTAAAAAAACGAGTGAAGAAAGGTGAAGAGTCAAAATGGAAAATGAGATAATGTTAGTAGATTGGACAAGTGAGCGTAGAAAGGGAAAACTAATAGAGATTGATTATGTAAGAACATTTTTAGGGCATGAGATGATATTTGTACCTATTTATCAAGTGCTTGTTTTTTTCATGTCTTCAGATATTAGTTGGGGAAACCCGTTTATGAAAAGTGTTATGGAGTCTATTGCATATAATGGAACAAAAATTATTGCCTACGACAATGGACCATTTCAAAAGTCAAAAAAAGAATATAAGACAATTTTAGAAAGATGTGGATATCATCAGATTTTTGATGTTGTCACAGCACAGGAATTAAACTGTAAAACAGAGAGTATGAAATTTTATAAAAAAATGCTGGAAACATATAATCCACAAAATAAGCTATGCGGAATGGTAGGAAGATATATGAATATATACGCCAAGCTAAAACATATGCATTTCCTAGTATATTCTTCTCCAGATATTTATCCAGCAAGAAATATATATGTTAAGAAGAATCAGACAGAGAGTGTCATAGAACGGTTTATTAATTTTCAACTGTTTGACGGACTTCGAACTGAAACTTTAGGATATCATTTTGGGTATAGTTTTGCTGGTGTTTTTATGTATGAATGGATTCTTTACATACATAAGAAAGCCAATGGAAAACCTCTTTATTTTATGTGGAATGCAAGACATGGGTATGAAGTTTACAAAGAAATATTTCCAAAAGATAAGGCATGTATTGTATATGTGGATTCAGACACAAAAAATGATAAACAGAGAGAAAAGTATTTACAAAATATTGTTTCTAAGGAATCAGGATACTTTGTCAATGGAGACATTAGAAAACGTGCAAAATTCGAGCCAAAGTACCACGTAATTGAGCTTGTGAATCTATTTTCAAAAAAAGTGTTAGAGACTTATGGAAATAAAATAGAACAAATGTTAGATGAGATGACTGGACACAGTGTATGTATATCAAAAATTAAGGAAGGGCAGCCCCATTGGAAGATACTTTATCTTAGTGAGGAAGATGAAGTAAAAAGACATGAGGTAAAGCAAGGTTATATGGATTTTGCAAAAGAGTTTCATGTTTTTGCAAAAAAGCACCCTAGAATTCAGCGAGAGCTGTTAGAGAACAGAGGAGAATTTGCAGCTAGGACGGTTGCTTATGGCTTTGATAAAAAAAGACAAGAAAAGAAACATTATAACTTTATACAGATGATAACGGAAACAAAGAAAGCTAAAAAATGCATTGGTTACGCAAGAAAAATATACAGAAAGGGAAGGAGAAAATAATATGATTTTATATTTAGGAGCATCACTTTACCATATCCTTTGTTTTTCTGTCCACAAGATGATTCATCACCCCAAGGAAGAAGCTATGCTGGTGGTTGGAGATAATATCTTCTCAAAAAATGGAATGGATGAATTAAAAACAGATATTATGGAATCGGGAATTTTTCAACGAATGGAGATTCTGAAATTTATTGAAGGAGCCTATCATAATCCTGTAAGGCTAGATGAGGATTCAAGCAAAGAGGATGTAAATCAATTTGTAAAAGAGAATAATGTGTGGGTGGAAAAATGGCTTTCAAAAAAAGAGATTCAGATGGAATCCATGACACATATTTATTCAGCCATTGACCATAGACATTTGGGGTTATATATTCTTTCAAAGCAAATCCCGTATGCATATTTTGAAGATGGAAATGGACTTCTTTCTCGTGAGTTTGTTCAGCTAGAATTTCACAAAAATGCACAGTACGAGTCTTATGCCATTTGTAAGTTTTTAGGAGCACTTGGTCAAAATGACAGTGTGATTAAAAAGTATGCCAATTTGTCAGCACAACTGCCAGGATTTCAAGATGATAAAGCAGAAGATTTTCAAGTAATCTCACTGTTTGAAAGCCTATCACCACATATACAGAAAATCATTTTTCATATGTACCATATGAAAGAAGTGTTAGATTTTCATGGAACAAAACCAGTCTTATTTTTGACACGTTATGCAAAGTACATGAAAAATCCTACAGTAGATCGACATCATTTTATGGCAACGATTCTAGTTGACCTTTTTGGGGATCAAAGACCACTTGTGCTAAAAGCACATCCAAGAGATTTTTCTGGGAGATATGCAGAAATTCTGCCAGATGCAAAAATTATGGCAAGACAGTTTCCATCAGAACTTTTGCCCTTTGTTACAAAAGAAAAATATCAAAAGGTGATTACCGTTGGATCCACTGCAATTGATGCACTGACAGAGTGTGCAGAGGAAATCATTAAGCTAAATGAGACATTTGAAGATAAACTAAACCAGATTTACTCTTATGTAGGAATGATTATGGCAATAAAAAGAGCATTTCCAGATATAAAAGAAGGGGAGATTGGATATGCTGGACCAATTCCAGAGTTTATAGCACCCTTGGGAATTGAATATTTAGGAATTTCCATAGAAGAAGCAGTGGAAGAAAAAGAATATAAGGTATTATGGCTGGATCAAAAGAATTACGGAATGTATCATGGAGAGAATTTATGTACCCTATATCCACAGTACATAGATAAGATTGATGAAGAAAAGATGTTTTATCTGGAAATGATGGCAAGAAAAACAAAAAAATCTAGTCTTGGATATGAAGAAGAAGGTGTCCTTTCTTTTCAATTTGAAAATCCAAAAAATAAAGAAAAATTAAAAGGATGGTCCAAGATTGAAATGTTTGAGTATACAAAAAGCAGAATGTCTGTGTCAGAAATGCCGGAAAAGAAACAAGAATATAAAAGAGAATGTGACAAGATTCGAGAGTTACATGGAAAAATAGATTTGCCAAGACTGGGTGAATCAGTGACAGAGGAAGATATTTTTGCAATGAAGAAATTAAAAGAAAAATTAAGCAAAAGAAAATAGAGTGAGGGAAATGAATGAAAACAGTAGCATTTGTACCAATGAAATTAAATAATGAAAGGCTTCAAGGAAAGAATACAAAATCATTTTCAGGAGGGAAACCATTGTGCCATTATATCTTAAGGGCATTAAAAAAAGTAAAAGAGATTGATGAAATCTATGTATATTGTTCTGATCCATCTATTTTATTTTATGTTCCAGAGGGGGTAAAGTTTTTAAAGCGGGATTCTGCATTAGATGGCAGTCAAGTGAAAATTAACGAAGTTTTAAAAGCCTTTGCAGAAGATGTGGAGGCAGATATGTATGTGCTTGCACATGCTACGGCACCGTTTATTAAAGCAAAAACAATTGCAAGGGGAATACAGGGTATTGAATCAGGAAAATATGATTCTGCACTTACGGTACTTCGCCAGCAGGATTTTTTCTGGATGGATGGGAAACCTTGGAACTATGATGTAAAAGAGATTCCAAGAACTCAGGATATGAAGCCGTTATATCGAGAGACAACAGGATTATATATTTATGAAAAGCATTTGATAACAGAAGAGAATCGAAGAATTGGAGATTGTCCGTTACTTCTTGAAGTAGATCAAGTAGAGGCGGCAGATATCAATGAACCAGAAGATTTTGTAGTGGCAGAAGCATTGTATCATCAGTGTGTAAAGGGGGCAAAAGAATATGAATAAAGTAGCAGTATTGGACTGTACCTTGCGAGATGGCGGCTATGTAAATAATTTTGAGTTTTCAGAAGCAACCATTAAGACAATCATTTCAAAATTAGGAAAAGCACATATGGATGTGATTGAATGTGGATTCTTAGAAGATACGGAATATGACAAGGACAGATCAATTTATTCAAGAACAGAACAAATTGTGCCAATGATTGAAAAAAAGAGAAAAAAAAGTATGTATGTGGCTATGATTGTCACAGGGAAAATGCCTGCATCAAAAGTGAGTCCAAGAACGGAAGATGGAATTGATGGAATTCGTGTAACTTTTCATAAGAAAGAGATAGACGAAGCCTTTGCTCTTGGCTATGCATTAATGGATAAGGGATATGAAGTGTTTATGCAGCCAGTGGGAACTACAACATACAAAGATAGTGAAATCTTAGATTTAATTGAACGAATTAATGAAATGAAACCATATGCATTTTACCTTGTGGACACGCTTGGGAAATTGTATATAAAACAGCTAATGAAATTATTTTATTTGGTAGATGATAATTTAGATGAGGACATTGTCATTGGATATCATTCTCATAATAATTTACAGTTATCTTTTTCTAATGCTCAGGCATTGATTCAAAATAGAGGAAAAAGAAGTGTAATGATAGATGGTTCTGTCCTTGGAATGGGACGAGGTGCAGGAAATTTATGCAGTGAAATTATGGTGCAGTATATCAATGAAAATATAGAATACAGATATCATACAGATAATTTAATTGAATTAATTGACGATTATATTAATCCTATTTCCTATGTACATCCATGGGGATACCGTGCAAGTTATTTTCTTGCAGCGACCAATAACTGTCATCCGAATTATGTGAATTTTCTTTTAGATAAGCAGACATTAAACGTAAAACGCCTCCATCAAGTATTAAAGAAAATTCCAGAAAATGAAAGAGCATTGTACAACGAAAAATTGATTTCATCTTTGTATATGAATTTTCAGGAAAATGAAGTGGATGATTCTAAAGCATTAAAGAAAATTGAAGACTGGATAAAGGGAAAAGACCTAGTTGTGATTGCTCCAGGAAAGAGTTTGTTAGATGAGCAAGAGACAATTGAAAAGTTTTTAAAGAATGACAATCAATTTATATTAACGGTAAATTGTATTCCAGATGGTATGAAACCAGATGCGCTGTTTCTTAGCAATCAAAAAAGATATCATAATTTAAAGCAGGAATACGACCTTGGAAACCTTGATTTTCCTATAATAAAGACATCCAATATTAGTACAGGGGGAAAGAATTTGAACACAGTAAATTACGCAGATTTAGTAATGGAAGATCCTATGATTTCTGATAATGCAGGACTTATGATGTTTAATTTGCTAATCCGAATTGGTGTTGAAAGAATGAGTCTTATTGGATTTGATGGGTATCACACCAATGTAGAACGAAATTATTTTGCACCAAAAATGATTAACAGTGCAGAACGGGACAATTTAAGAAAAATCAATAAACATATTATGAAGCAGTTAGAGGTTGTAAAATCACAAATTGAGATTACATATATTACATCATCTGTTTATAATGGGAGCCAGGAATAATGTATAGAAAAGTAAAAAATAAAATTAATATAGTTAGAAAACATCTGGCATGGAATAAAACTTCTGGAAAGGATATAGCAAAGGAAGAGGAAAAAGCAAAACGAACAAAAAGTACAGTGTTGGCAAGAAAGCTCCTTGAATATGATGTTATTTCCTTTGATATCTTTGATACTTTAATTTTAAGAACATTACATAAACCAACGGACGTATTTTTAACAGTGGGTCAAAAACTAGGACTATTAAATTATACAACCATTCGCAGGGAAGCAGAGCTTACGCTTCGGGATGAAAGAGAGGCAAAGGATGGAAGTCGTGAAGTAACATTTGAGCAGATATATGATTATATGGAAAAATACTGTGGAATTCCAAAAGAAGAAGGGATGAAGACAGAATTTGAAATGGAGCAAAAGTTCTGTATTGCAAACCCATATATGAAGGAAGTTTTTGATTTGTTAGTGAACTTTGGGAAGACCGTAATTATTGTGTCTGACATGTATTTTCCAGAGGATATGATGAGAAAACTGTTAAGCTCTTGTGGATATGAAGGATATGATAAATTATTTGTGTCTTGTGATTATGGATATGGGAAGCGTTCTGGAAAAATGTATGAGAAAATATCCAAAGATTACCTCAATGGACGCAGTGTAATTCATGTGGGAGACAATGAGGAAGTAGATCGGAATATGGCAAAAGCAAATGGATGGAATACTTGGTGGTATGAAGACATTCGAACAGCAGGAGATTCATTTCGTCCACGTCTTATGTCTCCTTGTGTGGGAAGTGCCTATAGGGCAATGGCAAATATTAAGATGCATTCCGGTGCATTTCAGACAAAAAAAGAACTTTTACCAAGATATCAATATGGATATCTTGCTGGAGGAATTATGATTCTTGGATATGTTTCATGGATTCATAAACAGGCAGTACAAGAGGGCATGGATAAGATTTTGTTCATTGCACGAGATGGATATATTATGAAAAAAGTCTATGATATATTGTATGAAGACATTCCAGCGGAATATGTTTATTTATCAAGAAATGCAGCACTAAAACTTACTTGGAACTTTAATCAGTATGAGTTGTTGAAACAGTTTGTGACGCGAAGAGCTGAATCGGAAAAAGTTTATACCGTAGAAGAAATATTTATTTCTCTTGAAATAGAGCATCTCTTAGAGACAGCAATAAAAGATGGATGGAATAAGGAAAAGGAAATAAAGGAAGAGGAAGATGCAAAAAAGTTAAAGGAATGGATAGTCTCTCACTGGGAGGATGTTTCCAAGGGTTATGAGACATCACAAAAAGCATTCCGAAAATATATAAGCCCAATGCTGAAAGGGTGTCATCATGTTGCAGCCATTGATACTGGTTGGAGAGGTACTTGTCCAGTGGCACTAAAACATTTGATTGAAAAAGAGTGGGGATTAGACTGTAAAGTGACAGGAATGATGATTGGTTCTTGTAAATATAAGCAGAATAATACATTGCCATTGATTCAGTCAGGAAGTCTGCGAACTTATATTTTCTCGCCTATTTATAATGATCATCTTGCTAGATTTCATTATAAAAATAATTTGATTCATAATACATGTGTGGAATTTATTACATCTGCACCACATCCATCGGTGTACAATTTTTATTTGGATGAAAAAGGGGAATATAAAATTGAGTTTGAGTATCCAGAAGTAGAGAACTATGAAATTACAAAAGAGATTCAAGAAGGAGTTATGGATTTTGTCTCTGATTACAAAAAATATTACCATGGAGTTCACAGCTTTTTTGATATTTCTGGATTGGATGCCTATTGGCCTCTTCGTTATGTTATGGAAAAAAGATTTGATATTGCAGTGAGAAAACCGTTAAAGGATTATGTGTATAACAAGTATGTAGGTGGACTGGAAGGAAAGGGATTCATGTCAACTTTTGAAGATATGTGTGTAGAAGAATTGGAGGCAAAAGAATGATTCTATATTATGGGGTTACAAGTTATCATGTTCTTTGCTGTATGCTTCACAAAATGAAATGGAATACAAATGAGGAAGCACTTTTGTATATTTCTAATACACATCCAGAATGTGAAAAACTCATAGAGGCAGTAAAAACGGGGAATATTTTCTCAGATGTTGATAAGTTTCCAGACAAGGGAAGAATGCTTCCGTTTAAGAAGAAATATGGAAAGAATCCAGGCAGAGAGCAGTTAATGAAACTTACACAGCAGTTGTGTCAGGAGGTAGAAAAGAATCTGCCCTTTGACCCAAATAAAATAAAAGAGTATAACATTTGCGGAGATCAGTATGGTCTGGGAATCTGGTTGATTGGTAAAGAAAAAGAGTACAATTATTTTGAAGAGGGGTGTGGGGTATATACAAGAAGTCATCTTCTTCTTGAAAACTTAAAGCGATTAAACCCATTCCAGCATGATTTGGCATTAGAGTATCAGTGTATGGGACAAAATGAGAAAATTAAGAAAAAATTTGTAGAGTTTTCTTCTCAGGAAGGAAGCTTTGACAAAGAACATTGTGTTGATTTTTCAGTAAAAAATATTTTAAAAGAGTTATCAAAAGAAGAGTTAAACCAGGTCTTGGGTGTTTTTCAAGTTCCAGAAGAAGAGCATGGAGAAAAGGAATCAGTGCTGCTTCTTACACAGCAGTTTGTTAATATGGGATTTCTTACAGTGGAGCAGGAAAAACAAATGTATGATTATATGTTAGATTTCTTTGCACCAAAGGTAGCTCTTTATGTAAAACCTCATCCAAGTGACTGGCAAGGGCTGTATAAAAAGTGGTATCCAGAGGCAACGGTGTTTGAGAGGTTTATGCCGTCAGAGTTACTGCCATATGTGATTGATCGGACGTTTTCTAAAGGAATTACCGTGTCATCTACCTCGATTTTTGGATTGGAACCATACTTAGAGGACATTGTGTGTTTGGATTCATCTTTTGAAGATGCTTACACTCAGTTGCCTAAATATTATGTAGTAGGAGAGCTGGTAAAAACCCTTGAATATGCAAATGTGAAGGTTAAATATGAAGGAGAATTTTCAAGATTATTTGGCACTGTGACACAGACCATGTGCAGTCATGGAGAAAAAGAAGTTTTAATTTCCAGCCAATGCAAATGTTCTAACGCAGATTTGATTGTTTATTTAAACCCGGAGAACAAGGATGATCTGTTGGAAGAATGGATGGAACAAGATGAAAATATTGTGCCACTTCCAATAGAGATTATGGATATGGAAACAGGAAGAGAAGAGATAGAATTTATTTTCTGCTATTGTAACGACGAAGAGTTGAGGGAAAAACTGGCAGATTTGGAGGTGCGAAAAGTGTTAGAAAAATCAAAAAAAGAGATTGTGGTAGAACAAGAATATTATAAGAGAAAATGTCTTGCACTGGAAGGTATGCTAAGAGCAACCAACCAAAGGGTGGAAGCGTTAAAACAAAAAATAAAGTAAGGGAAGGGCCATTTTACCTGTTCTAATTATTTATTTGAAAAAACCTAGATTGATGTTACAATAGCATTGATTTAGGTTTTTTTATATATTAAAACATGAATGAAAAGGGGTTGAAAAATGAAGGACATAGATTCCATAATACAAATACTTTTTGAGAATACTGCCCATACAAAGAAAACGGACAAAGCTAGAAATGATATAAAAGAGGCTTTGAAAAAGCAGTTTGAAAAAGAATTAAAAAATCATAATTCAATTCAGGCTATGGGATTTATCATGACAAAGTATGATACCTTAGAAAAGGCAGGGGAACTTGCTGGATATAGTAAGGATGATATAAAAGCATGGAAGGATGACAAGCACTCTGTGAGTAAAAAAGAGTTTCAAAAGATTGTCCGTAAAGTAAGATGGAATATTTATATCTTTGCTATGGGACTTATCTTTTGTATTGTTTCAGTCGCAAATCTTATGTTGTTTTCAGATTTATTTTATTTAGTTCCAATGATTGTTTTTGCGATTCCTACCATTGTATGTTTTCGTAAAGGGAAAAAATATAAAGCTATTTATGATTATGAACATCTGAAATTATCTACAGAGGCATATGAATTCTATCAACTATTGTCAGACCGATATTCTAAGAGATTGTTAAACAGTGTGTATATTTTAATTGTAGGATTTTTTGTGTTGTTGTTTTCTGGCATTACGTTTCGGATACAGGCAAAGAGCAAACCTGGTGAAATTGTTCAGATTATCTGGATGAATATTCCGATAATAGAGTTTGTAACGTACCTTGTTTTAAAGAATTCCCTTTGTAGGAAATGGTTTTGGGACTATAAGGAAAAACAAATTCAGGAGAAATACATAAAAAGTTTTCTGAAGGTAATTTGTGTTTTTGTTCTATACTGGATACTGGTTTCAGGATTGCTTTTACTACTGCATTCAAAAATTGAATTTTTAAATAATTATTTTTTTGCAGCAGTGATTCTTTATTTTGTTGGATGTTTCGTCTATAACTTAACGGAGAGAAAGAAGATTGTAAAAACAAATTTAGTAAGAAATAAAAGGAGAATTGTATTCATAGGAATTTTGGTGGTTGCTGTAAGTGCCTATGAATTGATGCAGACAGGTTCATGGTTGATTCAACCATATGTGTCTTCCGTTCCAAGGGTTTCCCATAAGGAAGATAAGATTAAATATAATGATGACAATGGAGTTTATACCATTACTACAGAAAAAAGGATTTTAAGATTCTCCAGTTGACGGATATCCATCTTGGAGGCAGTACAGTGTCAGCTATGAAAGATTATAAGGCATTAAAAGCGGTATATAAATTGATTTCCAAAACCCATCCAGATCTTGTGGTAGTGACTGGAGATCTTGTATTTCCCCTTGGTGTTATGTCCTTTTCTTTAAATAACACGACACCTATGATTCAGTTTGCATCTTTTATGAGGAATATTGGAATTCCATGGGCATTCTTATATGGAAATCATGATACGGAAAATGTTGCCAATGGCTCTGTAGAAACGGTCAAAGATATTTTTAAAGCAGCATCTTTTAAGACATCTCAGAATTTTTTGTATCCATATGTTCAGCCAGATATTACTGGAAGAAACAATCAATTAATTGAACTTAGAAATGAAGATGGAAGTCTAAATCAGGCATTGTTTTTACTAGATTCCAATGACTATACAGGCAGTGGTGTCAATGATTATGATTATATTCATGATGATGAAGTTGCATGGTATAAAAAACAGGTGCAGAGGCTGAATGCATCGGAAAAGAAAACTGTTTCATCCATGTTATTTTTCCATATGCCCCTTCAGGAATATAGAACAGCATATGAACTTTATGAAAAGAAAAGCGACAAGGTAACATATTTTTTTGGAGAGAATGGGGAGAAGATGATTGATAAGGTGTGCTGTTCGGATTATCCGAGTAAATTATTCCATACCGCAGTAGAACTTGGAAGCACAAAGGCTATGTTTTGCGGACATGACCACTATAATAATCTTTCTGTTGAATACAAAGGAATTCGCCTTACTTATGGAATGAGCATTGACTATCTTGCTATGCCGGGAATTGAAAATGACACAAAACAAAGAGGTGGAACATTGATTACTGTACATAAAGACTCCACTTATGATATTAGACAAGTGCCTTTGAGTTTAATGAAGTGATATGTTAGGAGGATACTATGATAAAAAAATACGATAATTATGACAAGAGAATTAGGTTTTATAAACTATTGCTTCAGATGGACAGCATAGATGAGGCGCCCCAATATGAATTACCAGATGAATACGAGTTTGTCTTTTATCAGCCAGGAGATCGAGATACATGGATTGAGATTGAGCAGTCTGCCAAGGAGTTTGATAGTTATGAGGACGGACGAAAGGGATGGAAAAAATACTTTGAGGGGAAAGACCATGAACTGGTAAATCGCATGTTTTTTATTGTAAATGAAGATGGTAAAAAAGTAGGAACTGCATCTGCTTTTTATGATATTTATGGAAAGGATTTGTCAGGTGCAGGATGGGTGCATTGGGTTTCTGTGCGAAGGGAATATCAGGGGAAGGGTCTTGCCAGACCATTAATTTCTCATGCACTAAAGATTTTGAAATCATTGGGATATACCAAGGCGAAAGTTCCAACTCAGACAATTACATGGCTTGCATGTAAGCTATATCTTGATTTTGGATTTTATCCAGAAAGTGAAAATGTAAAAGAAAATTTAGATGGATGGAGGGTAATAAAAACACTTACCAACCATCCAAAGTTAGAGGCGTTTGAGACAACCAATATTGAGTAAAATAAATAAAAAGAAGGAGATTTAAGAAAATAATTCTTAAATCTCCTTCTGGTTCTAAAGCATAATTACAGTGACACCAACATCACCTTCCCCATATTCTCCATCCCGATATCCGGAAATTCGCTTTTGTTTTTTCAATCCATCTAAATAACTGTGAATTCCTTTTCGAAGTTTTCCAGTTCCTTTGCCGTGAACTACTGTTATCTGGGCTAGATTTGCAAGGCAGGCATCATCAATAAATTTATCTAAAAGAGCAGTAGCTTCAGAAACGGTTGTTCCTAATACGTTGATTTCTGGACGCATGCTGCCTGATTTATTAATGGCAGTACGACCACGGTTTCTTGATTCATTTCTTGCATTTTCACGTTTTACCTGTTTTACGCTTTTTGTAATTTCAAGGTTTTTTATATTAACTAAAGAACGCATCATACCCATTTGGACATAAAGGTCACCTTTTGCATTTGGCAGTGTTTGAACAGTTCCACTTAAAGATAAACTTGATACGTAAACTTCATCACCAACTTGGAAATCAGACGCTTCATGGACTTTTTTGGTTTGTGTACCGCCAGTATAAGTCATATTCTTTTCTATATTAGATAGTTTCTTTCCAAGACCACTTCGTATATGCTCCATTTTTTTATTGGTATCACTGTTGTTTGATTTTTTAAGTTTGTTGTATTCTCGAATGGTTTGATCTGCAGTTTCCTTTGCTTCAGTCAAGATGTCACGAGCTTCCTCTCGGGCTTTTCGAAGCATGGTTTCCCGGCGCTCCTTTATATCATCTTTTTTATTTTGCAGACTTTCTCGAAGGGATTCAATTTCTTTTCGATAGGCAAGAATTTCTTCTTGTTCCTTCTCGATGGTTAATTTGCTTCGTTCTAAATCAGCTACAACACTTTCAAAGTCTTTTACAGATTCATCAATCTGGTCTTCTGCATGATCTAAAATATGTTGATCTAATCCAAGCTTTTTGGAAATAGCAAATGCATTACTTTTTCCAGGAATTCCAATCATTAAACGATAAGTTGGAGACAAAGTTTCCACATCAAATTCACAGGATGCATTTTCAATTCCTTCTGAGGTTAATGCAAACATTTTTAATTCACTGTAATGAGTTGTTGCCATGGTTTTTACCCCGCGGGCATGTAAATCTGTTAAAAGTGAAATGGCAAGGGCAGCACCTTCAATAGGGTCTGTTCCACCACAAAGCTCATCTAGTAAGACCAAAGATTTATTGTGAGATTGTTGAATAATTGAAACAATATTGGTCATGTGAGATGAAAATGTACTTAAATTCTGTTCAATACTTTGTTCATCTCCGATGTCTGCAAATACTTCTTCATAAATACCAAGGGTAGAACCTTGAAACGCTGGAATATGAAGCCCTGCCTGACCCATCAAAGTAAATAATCCAACGGTTTTTAAGGACACAGTTTTACCACCAGTGTTTGGTCCTGTAATGACAAGCATGGTAAAATCATCGCCAAGATGAACGTTAATAGGGACTACTTTTTTTGAATCTAATAATGGATGACGACCTTGTTTAATATTAATAACTCCATCTTCTCGAAAGACAGGCTTGCTGCCATCATAGCTTTTTGCATATTTTGCTTTGGCAAAAATAAAATCAAGCATGGTTAATGTTTTCTGATTGTGCATTAATGCATCCATTTCGTAAGAAGCCTGTTCACTTAACATGGAGAGAATGCGGTCAATTTCACTTTGCTCCTGTCCTTCTAACTCTTTTAAAGTATTATTTAAAGTCACAACTGCCATTGGTTCAATAAATAAGGTTGCACCAGTGGAGGACTGGTCATGAATCATTCCCTGAAACTGGTTCCTATATTCTTGTTTTACAGGAATACAGTAACGACCATTTCTCATGGTGACAATAGACTCTTGTAATTTGTCCTGATTTCCAGAAGAGCTAATCATGTTGGTTAGTTGCGTGTGAATTCTTTGATTGGTTTGCTTCATACTGCGACGGATATCCCGAAGTGTTGGAGATGCCTCACTGCTGATTTCTTCTGGTGAAATAATACAGTGTTTAATGTCGTGTAATAATGATTCCAAAGGAATCAGTGATTCAAAAATATGATCTAAAGAATCTCCATCGACTAAAGTTAAATCACGGACACCATAGTCTGCAGCATTCTTTGCTGCTTCTAAAACACCAGCAATGGATAATAATTCAGTGGCACTTAAGGTACCATGAACCTTTAGACGCATCATAGAAGGAGTTAAATCAGTTACACCTTGAAATGAAATGTTTCCTTGTTTAAAAATACGAGTAAGTGCATCGTTGGTCTGCTCCTGTGCGGATAAAATCTCTGACTCTTGAGTCATTGGATTTAATTTTTTACATAATTCATATCCTAAATCAGTTGTAGCAAATGTGACTAACTGCTCTATGATTTTGTCATATTCTAATGTTTGTAATACCTTTGTATTCATTGTTTTTCTCTTTTCTATTTCTAAATGGTTTTTCTTTTCATGGTAGCATAAATTCTTATGGATTTCCATAGAGTTTTATGCAATAATATACCAAGTAGAAGTTAAAATTTAGGAAGGTTTAATTATGAGATATATTGAAGAATTACAAGAGGGAGATCTTGTATCAGGAGTTTACTTGTGTAAGAACAAGATATCAGCAACCACAAAGATGGGGAAGACATATTATTCTCTTTTGTTACAAGACAAGACAGGAAGTATTGACGGAAAAGTATGGGAGCTAAGCAATGCCATTGGACATTTTGAAACCATGGACTGCATTTGTATTAAAGGAAGAGTGTCTGTATTTCAAGGAAATTTACAGTTGAATATTGACCATATCCGCAAGGCAGAGGAATGTGAGTATGTTCTTGAAGATTATATGCCTTGTACAACAAAAGATGTGAATGTACTTTATGCAGAGTTATTAGATATGATTGAAAAGACAGAGAATGGATATTTAAAAGAACTTGCAGTTAAAGTATTTGTAGAGGATAAGGATTTTATTACTGAATTTAAAAGACATTCAGCGGCTAAGAGTGTACATCATGGATATATGGGAGGATTACTAGAACATTCTGTTGGCGTTGCAAAACTGTGTGAGCAGTATGCACTGTTATATCCACAGATGAATCGTGATTTGTTAGTGATGTGTGCCTTATTCCATGACATTGGAAAGGTAGAGGAGTTGTCTAATTTTCCAGAGAATGATTATACAGATGAAGGACAGTTAGTGGGGCATATCGTTATGGGAACCATCAAATTAGATGGACTTATGAAGAGTATCAAAGGATTCCCAGTAAAGCTTGCCAATGAAGTGAAGCACTGTATTTTATCTCATCATGGAGAGCTTGAGTTTGGATCACCAAAGAAGCCAGCTTTGATGGAGGCTGTTGCATTAAGTCACGCAGATAATTTTGATGCACGTATGGAAACATTTATTGAGATTATTGATAAGAAACAGCCAGAACAAGAATGGACTGGATTCCAAAGACTGTTAGATACCAGAGTTCGAGAAACATCAATTTAAACTCTAGGAAAGAGGTATTTATGGAATTTAAAAAGAATCAATTAATAGAAGTAAATATCGATGACATTGGAAATGAAGGAGAGGGTATAGGCCATGTAGATGGATATGCCCTTTTTATTAAGGATGCAGTGGTCGGAGATAAGGTACTTGCAAGAATTATAAAGACAAAGAAAAACTACGGATTTGCCAGGGTTGAAGAGATTATAGAACCTTCTTCTCATCGAGTAGAACCTAAATGCTCTGTGGCACGTCAGTGTGGAGGATGTACTCTTCAGCATTTATCTTATGAAAAGCAGTTAGAGTATAAGTTTAATAAAGTAAAAAACTGCCTTCAAAGAATCGGGGGCATTCAAGGAATTGAAGATAAAATGGAACCAATTTACGGCATGGACGAGCCATTTTACTATCGAAACAAAGCACAGTTTCCAGTGGGATATGATAAAGATGGAAAGCTAGTGACAGGATTTTATGCAGGGCGAAGCCACAATATCATTGACTGCAAAAATTGTGCCATTCAGCATAAGGTCAACGAAGAAATTCTAACAAAAGTGCTTGGTTACATGGAGAAGCATCATGTTACAGCATATGATGAGAAAAAGCACCAGGGACTTGTGCGACACATTGTAACTCGTGTAGGGTTTGTGACAGGAGAGATTATGGTCTGCCTTGTAGTCAATGGACATAAAAAGGATATTCCAAAGCTAGATGAATTAGTAACTTCTTTAAGAGAAATTCAAGGGATGACAAGTATTGTAATTAATTCTAATTTAGAAAAGACCAATCGAATTCTTGGAAATGAAATTCAGGAAGTGTATGGAAATCCATATATTTATGACTACATTGGAAATGTAAAATATCAAATTGGACCACTTTCTTTCTTTCAGGTAAATCCAGTGCAGACAAAGGTATTATACGAAAAAGCCTTGGAATATGCCCAGCTTACAGGCGAAGAAACTGTATGGGATTTGTATTGTGGAATTGGAACTATCTCGCTTTTCTTAGCTCAAAAAGCAAAGAAGGTATATGGTGTGGAAATTGTAAAAGAAGCCATTGACGATGCTAGAATCAATGCAGATATGAATGATATGAAAAATGTAGAATTTTTCGTTGGGAAAGCGGAACAGGTACTTCCAAGAGAGTATGAAAAACATGGGGTGTATGCAGATGTTATTGTAGTAGATCCACCAAGAAAAGGGTGTGATGGAACCCTTCTTGAGACCATGGTCAAAATGGAACCAAAACGAATTGTGTATGTAAGTTGTGATCCAGCGACATTGGCAAGAGATGTAAAAATCCTTGGAGATGAAGGATATGGAGTTGATAAAATAGCAGTTGTAGATCAATTCAGTCATAGCGGACACGTTGAGAGTGTTGTCTTGATGTCAAGGGTTGACAAATAAAGTGCCGAAGAACGGCTAAAATAAGGGGTTTCTGGTATTGGGCTGCTGATTGCCGGATGCCTGAAATCCCTTTTCTTTTATCTGTCAGAATATATCTATCGGAAATTTGATTGAGGGTTGAGTTGACAGGATTGTTTTTTGGTAGGTTGAGTTGATAGGACTGATATTTAGTGGGTTGAGTTGATAGGAGTATTAAGAGGAAAGAGTCAGAAGGGAGATATGATAATGGCTGCAAGAGGAAAAAGTATTAATCTGTTTCTTATGGATGGAGAAGCGAATGGGCGAATTAAATGTACATTGGCCAACTGGACTGGCATTGCATATAAGATTCCAAGAACAGAATTAGAAAAATGTAGAGAACGTGATGACCTTAAACAGAGCGGAGTTTATTTTCTTTTTGGTGCTTCGGATCAGACAGGAAAAAATGTTGTTTACATTGGGCAAGCAGGTGCCAGAAAGAATGGAGAAGGAATACTTAATAGGTTGCAAGAGCACAAGAGAAATCCAGAGAAGGATTATTGGACAGAAGCAATTGTATTTACTACAACAAATAATTCGTTTGGACCTACAGAAATAAGTTACTTAGAGAATCGTTTTTGTAATCTCGCAATGGAAGCTAATCGTTATGAAGTGAAAAACGGAAATGACCCAACTCTGGGAAATGTCACGGAAGAAAAAGAAAGCGAATTAGAAGAGTTTATCGATTATGCAAGAATCATCATGGGTACATTGGGACATAAGGTATTTGTTCCACTTACCGAAAACAAAGTGGAGGATACAAAATCTGATAGTGGTTCGAGGGAAATTAACCTTCAATTGAAACGAACCATTAAAGGTGTAGGACTAATTGAAGCAGGTGGGAGGCAAACGTCTGAAGGCTTTGTTGTTTTAAAGGGAACTCATATTTCCCCGAATGACGATAATACAATTCCTGCAATACTGAGAGAGCAACGAAAAGGGACTGCATTAGATGATAATGGATGCCTTATGGAAGATATACTATTTAATAGCCCATCATATGCAGCTATGTTTGTGTTTGGAAAAAGCGCAAATGGATTGACTTCTTGGAAGACAGAAGATGGAAGAACACTAAAGGAAATTGAACAAGAAGATGAATAATAAAAGAAAGTCCGAACAGATAAGAGCCTGTTCGGACTTTCTTTTATTTAGATTGATTGTGTAATTCCTGATAGAGGCGTTCTGCAAGCGCCTTCTGGATAATCCGGTATTTGTCTGCATCCATGAATAGCTGTTCGTATGCAGCCATGTTTTCGATATAGGCAGCTTGTGCGGTATCTTCAAAAATAGTTGGGAAAATACTACGTTCGTAAACCTGCTGATCGTTGGATTTGGCAGCTCTTTTTACTTTGGAATCTCGCTTCATCTTGTTGTAGAGAGTATCAACAATAACACGATCAGATTCAGTGAAATCTCCGAAAAATTCCTCATTGATTTTTTCGATGATTTCTTCAAGAGGAGTGAGTTTTTCCTTTTTGCTACCAGCTTTTTTGGGTTCGGTAGGTTTCCATTCGCCCGTCTTTTCATCCAGCTCGATAGCACCCTCATAGGTCTTTTCTAAGCGGTAGTATTCCAGTTTGACACGGTTATCAAGGTCAAATTCCGGTGCAGGGTCAGCCGGGAGCAATTTGCCAAGGTAAGAACACAGGATGTACTCATTGTGCAATTCTTTATCAAACATTCGTGTAATCTGAGAAATGTAATTATACCATTTTGCAAAAGCACGAACTTCTCGCCTGAACTGATAACGCTGTTCTTGGTCTAATTTATTGTACTTGTCAGCGATTGGTTTCAATGCATTGGAGATTTGCCCCTGTGTTGCATTTGCTTTTCTTACATCTGGGTCAAAGTAAATATTTGCAACGTTTTGGACATCCTCCGATGTATAAACATTCATCCCGCGAATGATTTTTTGCGTGGTGTAGATTAGGTCAAAGTTGATTTCTTCAGTGAGGCTGGTTTCCTGATAGAACTGCTGGAATGCCTCTTTAATTCTCTCAACTGGATTTACAAAATCGAGGATGTAAGTGTCCTCTTTGCCGGGGTAGATTCTATTCACACGGCTAAGAGTCTGAACGGCTTTTACATCTCGAAGTTCTTTGTCGATAATCATAGTATGCAAAAGTGGCTCGTCAAAACCAGTCTGGTATTTTTCAGCAACAATGAGAATGTTACCTTCATCGTGAAAAACAGCAGCAGTCTGGCTTTCTTTCACTCGATTTCCGTTACGGTCCACATTCATGCCAGTTTCGGTATATTCTATGCCGTTAGGGTCATCTGGGTCTTTAAGGCTTCCACTAAAAGCTATCATGATTTCAACATCATCATAGTTATTCGACTCCAAGTAGTGCTTGATTTCATGATAATAGCGAACTGCGGCAAGTCTGGATGCCGTCACTACCATCATTTTTCCTTGACCTTGGATTTTCTTTTTTGTTACATCACGGAAGGTCTCAACAATGATAGCAGCCTTTTGCTGAAGATTATGAGGATGCAACTCCTCGAATCTGCGGATGGTGCGTACTGCTTTGGATGTAGGAACATCCGGATTATCCGGCACATTCTTAGCCAACTTGTAGCACATTTTGTATGTGGTGTAGTTCGCAAGAACATCCAGAATGAATCCTTCCTCAATAGCCTGTCTCATGGAGTATACATGAAATGGGTGGAAAGAGCCATCTGGTTGAGGCTCGCCAAATATCTCCAGAGTTTTCCCTTTTGGCGTTGCAGTAAAAGCAAAGAAGCTCATATTCTGGTGCTTACCCTGACTGAGCATCTCCTGCACAAGAGGATCATTCTTTTCAATTTCTTCAACTGCTTTTTCTTCCATCTCGGCATACTCCTGCAGAGCATCGCTTACATCTGCAAGGGCAGCTTTCAGTTTTAATGCACTTTGACCTGTCTGACTGCTGTGTGCTTCATCTACGATGACAGCATAGTACTTGCCAACAGAAGAGTGTACTTCGTCATAAATGACAGGAAATTTTTGCAGAGTGGAAATAACGATTCTTTTCCCTTCGTTTATGGCATCTCTTAAGTCTCCGGAGTTTTTCTTTTCATCAATGGTTACAACACTGCCGAGTGTGTGGTCGAACCCGGATACAGTAGCTTGCAACTGCTGATCGAGAACGCGGCGGTCTGTAACGATAATAACGCTATCGAAAATAGGGTTATTATTTTCATCGTGCAAACTTGCCATGCGGTATGCAGTCCATGCGATGGAATTGGACTTCCCTGAACCTGCACTATGCTGAATCAGATAATTATGCCCAGAACCGTTTTCACGGACATGGGATACCAGTTCTCTCACTACATCCAGCTGATGGTAACGAGGGAAAATAACCTTCGATGATACAGTGATTTTTGTTGAACCATCCGGCATGATTTTCTTTTTCTCGGTACGTTCATAGCTGATGAATTTTTGCAGGATATCTAACAGCTTATCTTTTTGTAAGACATTCTCCCAGAAATAACTTGTAACATACTTTCCGTCCTCGGTAGGAGGGTTACCTGCACCGCCGTCTCTGCCCGGACCATTGCTGCCTTGGTTGAATGGCAGGAATACAGTTTCTGCTCCGTTAAGCTGTGTGGTCATATATACATTGTATAGGTCACAAGCGAAATATGCCAAAACACGCTTATTAAACCCGAAAGCATATTCTTTAGGGTTTCTGTTGTATTCCCACTGACGCATTGCATCGTCTACGGACTGCCCGGTGAGCTGATTCTTCAATTCTATAGCTACAACGGGAATGCCGTTGACTGCCAGCATCATATCAATGCTATTTTTGTTTGCTTCAGTGTAATGCCACTGGCGGATGCACTGACAGACATTCTGACGATAATGCTCATTAGCCAGTTCGTTTAGTTCTGATTCCGGCTTGAAATAGCAAACGCGGAAGTTGATACCACGGTGCTTGAAACCATGTCGCATAACAGAAATCAAGCCATCCTGCGTGACTGCATTTTCAAACGCTTTGTAGAACTGTCGGATGGGGCTGATAGTACACATACGTTCAAAGCGTCTCCATGCCATTGGCTGGGTTGCCTGAACAAAGCTTGTAAGTGTGATGATGTCGAGTGCCATCCCGCGGCTGTCCTCACTGCAGTATCCAGCGTCTGTTGCTTTAGTCCAACCGCCTTCTTCGGAAATCAGATAGCCTTCAATATGCTCTTCAAAATGTTTTTCATTTTCACTCATACGGTGGACAGCACTGCTGTAGGCTTCCATGCGGTCTTCGAATCCTTTGCCTTCTGCCATGTTTTTACACCACCTTTCTTTTTCCTGTTACAATCTCAAATATTAAGGACCTTTTGTACTCATTTAATTCAGAGATTATTGATTCCTTTTCAGATATCATGGAATCAATAATTGCACATTTATCATCAAGATATGTTGCAATTCTTGACTGTTCTTGAAACGGGGGAAGAATAACATTACATGCTTTAAGCATTTTCTGCGTTGCACTGAATACCTTTATTCCGCTTGCATTTGCACGAAGCTGAGAACGCCAGCAATCCGTTTTAAATAAGTACGAAAGATATTTGCTGTAATCTGCATTCGTTGGACGCATGATGATTGTATGATATCCAGCAAAGACTTTCTCTTTTCTGTCCATTAGCACGGCATTTCCCAGTCCATCTAAGTCTTCAGAGGTATCTGCGAGTACTATATCGCCATATTGAAGGAGCGCATCGGGAGATTCCTCAAGGTATTTTTCGGGAACAAATCTCAGTAATTCATCTGACAGATGTGTACCAGTATTTGTTTTCGAATGTATCTGCCCATAACTAACAACAGGGATACCTGTCTCTGTTAAATCAGCCTTGGTAATAGAAAGCCCCTTGCTGAAAGAAAATATTGTCTTTAGACGTGTGACTTCCCATGAATCAGGTATAATATCAATCCATTCAATCTCACTATTCTTCATAGTGGGATTCACATCTACTCCTTTTGTGACAATCTCAGATATGAGTGAGGCTTTCCAGCGTTTGTATTCTTCGATACTTTCCTTTGCATCAGAAATCCAAGCATCAATTTTTGCACACTGCTCATCCAGATATCCTACGATGGTAGATTGTTCTTCGTCAGATGGAAGAATAACACGAAGCTCTTTAACTTCATCATAATTCAATCCCTGACGAACGCCAGACCCCATGCCATAAAAACCTTTTTTGATATCATAGGAATGAAGCAAATAATAAAGGTATTTTGATGTTTCCATCTTGATAGGACGAAGAGTGGTATATGCGGAGGTAATAATACCTCGCTCGGTTGCCAAGCCAACTCGCAGGCTGGTGTGGTCATTTTGCAGATCGGTTAAACGAAGGACAATATCTCCGTCCTCGATAATATTGTACCCATTAAAGGATTCGGGCAAAAGACCACCATTGGAATTGATGTCTCTTCGTTTGATTCTTCCGTAACTTAATGAAAGCAAATTATCCTCTCGGAGGTCATTGTTTTTATTTTTCACCTGTGTTACCAGCTGATAGAGTGTGTGAGTTTTCCATGTAGAAGGGATAGCACCAATCCACTCTATACCGCTATCTTTTGTTGATGTGTATTCAGTCATATTACTCACCACCATTCCCGAACAGTTCGTGAAGGTTTTTCATCATAGTCTGTTCATGCATTTCTATTCTCTTTGCAATGTTGACAGCAGGTTCCAATTCTTTGTATTCGTAGAATGTACGAGTAAAAGGAATTTCGTAACCGACCTTGGTTTTGTTTCGGTCAATCCATGCATTTGGACGGTATGGCAGAACTTCTCGTTCAAAATAGGTATCGATATCTTCGTCAAGAGGAACATTTTCTGTATCCCGTTTAGAAGTGTCAGCAACCAGCTTCTTACCTTTATTTATGAGATTTCCGTCTTCATCCACCTGTGGACTTTCAATCGTGATTTTGTTATAGCCCAAGCTGACTGCATCCATGACTTTGGCTTTGCAGACAATAGTCTGCCCATTGGCAAAAGTGTGAGTGTATTCATGACTGCGATATTCGCCATAGGCTTGAACAATCAAATCACGGCAATCTTCTGTGATATCAACACGTTTGTTACCGATAGGCTTACGGCGCTGTTCATAGCACTGGCTTGCATCAATCAAAAGAACCTGCTCTCTATGAGCTTCGGCTTTATCCTTAGTGATAATCCAAACATAGGTAGCAATGCCTGTATTGTAAAAACTGTCATTTGGAAGCTGAACAATGGCATCCAGCCAGTCGTTTTCAATCAGGTAGCGGCGGATTTCACTCTGACCGCTTCCAGCATCACCAGCGAAAAGAGAGGAGCCATTCTGAATGATAGCCATACGTCCTGTGTCTTTCAGCTTAGAAAGACCATTCAGCATGAACAGCATCTGTCCATCAGATTTGGCAGGAAGCCCTACACCAAATCTACCGGCATCTCCTTTTTTATGTTCCGCTTCAACATCGGCAGCTTCTCGCTTCCAGTCGATACCAAATGGAGGATTGGAAATGCAATAATCAAAGGTATAGCCGGAAAATTTATCATCATTCAGTGTGTTTCCGAACTGCATATTTTCAGGGTCACCGCCACGAATCAGCATATCAGCTTTCGCAATACCGAAAGTGAAAGGATTGATTTCCTGTCCGTAACAGATCATTTCCGCATTACTGTCCAGAGCTTTTGCACGTTCCTCCATGCAGGTGAGCATCTGGCTTGTACCCATAGCCATGTCATATACAGTTTTTGCAGGAGCATCTTCTTCAGAGAAGTCTGCATTTGTTGTTAACAGGTCACACATCAGATAAATGATGTCACGGCTTGTAAAATGTGCTCCGGCTTCCTCGTTATAGCTCTCTGAAAAACGTTGTACAAGGTTTTCAAATACATAGCCCATATCGACTGCGGAGATGCGTTCCGGGTCCATGTCGGCATCGTCTTTGCAGAAATCACTGATAACTTGATAAAGAACGCCGCCATCAGACATTCGCTCAATTTGAGTGAAGAACCCCATGTTGGCAAGAATGTCGATTACATTATCAGAAAAGCCATTAATATAGTCCTCAAAATTTGTTTTGATATTTTCAGGGTCAGCTTTTAGCTTTTCAAAATTGAATTTACTGGTGTTGTAAAAACGGTAGCCTGACGCTTTACGAAGGAAACCGTCTTTTACTGCCAGCGGTTTTACTTTTTCGTAGGTTTCTAAAACCTTGTCCTGTGTAGGAAGTAGGCAGTCGTGAAAACGTTTGATAACTACCATTGGAAGGATAACGAGTCCATATTCGTGAGGTTTGTATGCTCCGAAGAGAGAGTTTGCCACATTCCAGATTAGGTTTGCCTTTTCACCTATATTTGTACCAACTACTTGGATTTTTTCATTAGAGTTGTCATGCCATTTTTAGGTGCAGGAGTCGGTGGACACATAATTCCATCGGCTCCTTTTATGTTCCTGCCGCCACCATCCGGGCGGAAAGGCAGGGATTTCAGATGAGGAAATTCAAGACAGCGGAAAAGAACCGCACAAATTATGTTTATTACACAGCAGAGGACAAGAAGATTGTTCTGACTCCAGATGACGTGGACAGCGACTGGATTGCATTCTTACACGGAGAAGATGACGAATCCGTAGATGCAGACCGCAGGGAGGATTATCACGTTCCAGTTCATTACGATGCCTATTCGGATGGAGAGGGCGATGATGCAGCAGATCGCAACGCCTATATGGAAGATAATTCACCCGACCCATTTGAAAGTCTGATTCAGTCTATGGATGCGGCTGAACATGAGGACAAGCTGAAAAGATTAAAAGCAGCTATCCAGACATTACAGCCACAGCAGATTGCCTTGGTTCAAAAGGTGTTTTATGAAAACCGTACCAACGTGGACATTGCTGCAGAAGAAGGTGTTACGGAGGCTGCAATCCGCAATCGTCTGAAGAAGATTTATACAAACCTCGCAAAAAAGATTTGATTTCGGGGGTTCGATTCCCTGCTCCCTTTGGCTTATAGACAGAGGGGCAGGAAAAGAACCTCTCGGAAAGGAGCTGTTGATATGGCAGTAAAGCACAAAGTCACAATCAATATCTCTGATGCAAACGGAGGAAAATCCACAGTTTTGCGAGGTGCGAATATGAAACTCCCGGCAAGAATCATTCGATTTCTGTTCGGTGATTTCACACAGGTGTACCTCTTAAAACCTGGACAGACCGTAGAATCCGTGGATGTCAGAGAAATCAAGGAAGGAGGTAGACACCATGAGCAAAGTCACAGCAATGCTTGATGCGGCGGTTGCGGTCATTACCGATATTCGCTCTTTGGCGGATAGCCTGCAGGCACTTGTAGAGGCGGTGTCAGAAGGCAGTACGGAAGAAAAGCTGCCTGTAAAGAAAGTGGCACCGAAGAAAAAGCCAGCCGAGGAGCCTAAGCCGGAACCGCAGCCAAAGGAAGAAAAGCAACTCACACTTGAAGATGTCAGAGCCATATGTGCGGATAAATCCCGCAAAGGTTTTACGGCCGAGGTTAAGGCAATCCTCACAAAGCATGGTGCAGACAAGCTGTCAGAGGTAGACCCGGCAGAATACAAAGCACTGCTTGCGGAAGTGGAGGTGCTTGGCAATGCCGGATAAACACGCAGTATTATCAGCATCTTCCAGTCACAGGTGGCTGGAATGTCCACCCTCGGCTCTGCTCTGTTCCAAGGCAGGAGATACAGCCAGTGAGTTTGCCATGCAGGGCACCGATGCCCACAGTCTTTGCGAACATAAACTGAAAACCGCACTGGGGCAGAAGTCAAAAGACCCTACAGAGAATTTGCAGTATTTCGATGAGGAAATGGCGGACTGCTCTGATATGTATGCCCAGTATGTGATGGAACAGCTGGCGGCGGCAAAGGAAAAGTGCAAAGACCCCATTGTTCTCATTGAACAGCACCTCGATTTTTCCAGATGGGTGCCGGAGGGATTTGGCACCGGGGACTGTGTCATCGTATCAGATGAAACCCTTACAGTAATCGACTTCAAGTACGGTGTCGGCATTTTAGTGGAAGCGGAAAAGAATCCACAGATGATGTGCTACGCACTGGGAGCCTTACAGCTGTTTGACGGCATCTACGATATTGACTCGGTGAACATGACTATCTTCCAGCCAAGACGAGACAGTGTCAGCACCTACACCATTTCTAAAGAAGAACTTCTGAAATGGGCAGATGAAGTGCTTAGTCCAACCGCACAGCTGGCAGCAAAGGGCGAGGGCGAATACAAAGCCGGAGACCACTGCCAGTTCTGTAAGGTAAAAGCCACCTGCCGCAAGAGAGCCGAATACAACCTTGAACTTGCACGTTACGATTTTGAAATGCCTTCCACCCTTGAAGATGATGAGATAGAGGCCATTCTTTCAAAAGTAGACGCACTGGTATCTTGGGCGGGCGATATTAAGGAATACGCTCTGCAGCAGGCAGTCAGCGGCAAGGAGTGGAAAGAATGGAAGATCGTCGAAGGACGCTCCAACAGGAAATATGTCAATGAAACCGCCGTGGCAGATACGGTTAAGGATGTCGGATATGACCCGTATGAACATAAGGTTCTGGGTGTTACGGCAATGACCAAACTGCTCGGCAAGACAAGATTTGAAGAACTGCTCTCCGGCTTTATTGAAAAACCGCAGGGCAAGCCAACCTTAGTACCTATGTCGGACAAGCGTCCGGCAATGAATACAGCAGCAAACGATTTTAAGGAGGACAAATAATATGTCAAAGAATTATACAAACCCTACCAAAGTTATCACAGGAGTAAACACCCGCTGGTCTTATGCAAATGTGTGGGACCCGAAATCCATCAACGGCGGTGCACCGAAGTTCAGCGTGAGCCTTATCATTCCTAAGGACGATACCGCAACGGTCAACAAAATCAAGGCAGCCATCCAGTCAGCCTATGAGGAAGGTCAGTCCAAGCTGAAAGGCAGCGGCAAGACCGTGCCTGCACTTTCTGTACTTAAGACACCGCTTCGTGACGGTGATCTTGAAAGACCCGATGATGAAACCTACGCAAACTGCTACTTCGTCAATGCCAACAGTGCATCCGCTCCGGGCATCGTAGATGCAGACCGTCAGCCGATTATTGACCGCAGTGAGGTATACAGCGGTGTGTATGGCCGTGCCAGCATCAACTTCTATGCCTTCAACTCCAATGGCAATAAGGGCATTGCCTGCGGTTTGAATAATCTCCAGAAGATGAAGGACGGAGAGCCGCTTGGCGGAAAGAGCCGCGCAGAGGATGATTTTGCAACCGATGCAGAGGACGATTTCCTCTCTTAAACAAATGCAGTGACAATCAACGCAGGCGGTGGAAAGCTGCCGCCTGCAGCTATTATGAAAATGTGAGGTAAACAGATGGAATTATATGAATTTGCAAAGCAGTTTGATGTAATTGTGATTTTTGCGGTGCTGTACGGATTTGGTATCGGCAGTTTGGTGTACTGGATCATGGAGTTCCTGCACTGGTGCTTTAAGAAGTGGAAGCAGCACAGGGATAAGAAAAAGGCTGCCGTCAAAGAAGAACAGAATAATCAGTAAACAGCGGGCGGCGGAGGTGTATCCTTCGCTGCCTTGCTTATCGTAAGGATGGTGACAATATGGGAAAAATCAATACGCTCTCCATAGATATTGAGAGCTACAGCGATGTGGATTTGCAGAAGTGCGGGGTCTATAAATATGCCCAATCCCCTAACTTTGAAATCCTGCTGTTTGGTGTATCTGTAAACGGCGGTGAGGTCATGGTTTATGATCTGGCACAGGGCGAAGAATTGCCGATGGATATTATTATGGCACTGACAGATGATAACGTGACAAAATGGGCATTCAATGCAGCTTTCGAGAGAGTCTGTCTTTCGATATGGCTGCAAAGGAACTATCCGCAGTGCTTTTGCAGTTACAGCATTCATGAGGACACGGTGGGAGATTACCTTGACCCAGCGGCATGGAAATGCTCCATGATATGGTCGGCATACATGGGACTGCCGTTATCCCTTGCCGGAGCCGGCACGGTGCTTGGACTGGAAGAACAGAAGCTGAAGGAAGGCAAAGACCTCATTCGATATTTCTGTGTTCCCTGCAAGCCAACCAAGGTCAATGGCGGCAGGACACGCAATCTGCCGGAGCATGATATGGAAAAATGGAATCTGTTCAAGTTCTATAACAAGCGGGATGTTGAGGTGGAAATGTCCATACAGGACAGGCTGAAAAAATATCCTGTGCCGGATTTTGTGTGGGAGGAATACCACCTTGACCAAGAAATCAATGACAGAGGGATTGCTCTTGATATGGATGCGGTGGAGAATGCCATTGCTTTTGATGCGAAGTCCAAGGCAGAACTGGCAGAAAAAATGCAGGAACTGACTGACCTTGATAACCCTAACTCTGTGGTGCAGATGAAGCAGTGGCTTGCAGATAACGGTCTGGAGATGGACAGTCTTGGCAAAAAGGAAGTAGCGCAGGCCGTCAAAACTGCCCCGAAGGAACTGGCGGAGGTTCTGCTCCTGCGGCAGCAGTTATCCAAGTCCTCTGTGAAAAAGTATCAGGCAATGCAGAATGCGGTCTGTGAGGATAGCAGAGCGAGAGGAATGTTTCAGTTTTACGGAGCTAATCGTTCCGGGCGATGGGCAGGCAGAATGATACAGCTGCAGAACCTTCCGCAGAATCATATGCCGGATTTGGAACAGGCTCGTGGTCTTGTGGAGTCAGGCAATTATGATGCGATGGAACTTTTGTATGACGATATCCCGGATACACTGTCGCAGCTCATCCGTACAGCCTTTGTGCCGAGAGCCGGAATGAAATTTGTGGTGGCAGACTTCTCTGCCATTGAAGCAAGAGTGCTTTCGTACCTTGCCAAGGAAAGCTGGCGAAATGAGGTCTTTCAGAATAATGGGGACATCTATTGTGCATCGGCATCTGCCATGTTTGGTGTTCCTGTGGAAAAGCATGGTGTCAACGGACATCTCCGCCAGAAGGGAAAAATCGCTGAATTGGCTCTTGGTTACGGCGGCTCGGTCGGTGCTTTAAAAGCAATGGGTGCTTTGGATATGGGACTTGAGGAGGAAGAACTCCAGCCGCTTGTGGATTCATGGAGAGCCGCTAATCCGAACATTGTGCGTTTCTGGTGGGACGTTGACCACTGTGTAAAGGATACGGTCAAAAACAGAGTAACCACGGAAACACATGGCATCCGCTTTTTCTACCAGAGCGGGATGCTGTTCATCCGGCTGCCAAGCGGCAGACGGCTTTCCTATGTGAAGCCACGCATAGGAGAGAATCGTTTCGGTGGAGAGGCTGTGACCTATGAAGGTGTAGGCGGCACGAAGAAATGGGAGCGTATCGAAAGCTACGGTCCCAAGTTCGTGGAAAATATCGTGCAGGCAATCAGCAGGGATATTCTTGCCTATGCCATGCGTACCTTATCCCATTGCTTTATCTGCGGTCATGTTCATGATGAATTGATTATTGAGTGCAGCATGGGAGTTTCCCTTGATGCGATTTGTGAGCAGATGGGCAGGACACCGCCTTGGATTTCCGGCTTGCTGCTCCGTGCGGATGGGTACGAATGCAGCTTCTATAAAAAAGATTAAAAATATGGGGTTCGATTGATTCGGATTCTTCGCTTATAGGCAGAGGGATATATGTTCCTCTGCCTATAAATTTTAAGGAGGAATTCGTAATGGACGAATTAATCAGAATCAATTTCGACAGTGATTGCCCTACTGTGAGTGGGAGAGAACTTCATGCTGCACTTGGTATTGAAACCAGATATAACGACTGGTTCAAGCGTATGTGCGATTATGGCTTTGATGAAGGGACAGACTTTTACTCTTTTTTGAGTAAAACCTCTGAGGGGGGCAGACCAGCTACGGATCATCAGCTGACCATTGATATGGCAAAGCAGCTCTGTATGATTCAGCGTACTGAAATCGGCAGACAGTTCCGCCAATATTTCATTAAAGTTGAGGAATCATGGAACTCGCCGGAAGCGGTCATGGCGAGAGCATTGCAGTTTGCCAATCAGCAGCTGGCACTTATGAAACATCAGAACGCAGAACTCTTGGATACCGTGGCGGTGCAGAATCAGCAGATTACGGAGATGAAGCCGAAAGCCAGTTACTATGATGTGGTCTTAAACTGCAAAGACCTGGTTGCAATTTCTGTAATCGCCAAGGACTATGGTTGGAGTGCAAACCGTATGAATCGCTACCTCAGTGAAAATGGTGTGCAGTACAAGCAGGGAAAAATCTGGCTGCTGTATCAGAAATATGCGGAAAAAGGATACACAAGCACCAAGACCTTCAGCACTCCCGGCAGTGATGGCGATCTTCATAATCATGTCCACACTTATTGGACACAGGCGGGAAGATTATTCATTTATGGAATGCTGAAAGCAGAGGGCATTGTTCCCTTGATGGAACAGGAGGTGTAAGCGGATGGGTATTGATAAGTTCAACTCTGAAGGGTACTATGACCCGACTACTTATACGGCACTTACCAATATCCATCGTGACGAAATGGCAGCTGAGAGAAGGGCTGCCTATCGTCCGTTGGTATATATTTGCAGTCCGTATGCCGGGGATATCTCTAAAAATGTGGAAAATGCAAGGAAGTACAGCCGCTTTGCGTTTGAACAGAATACCATTCCCCTTGCTGCCCATTTGCTCTTTCCACAGTTTATGGATGATGAAGATCCGGCAGAGCGTGAAGCTGCAATGCATTTTAACTATGTGCTGCTTGGCAAATGTGAGGAATTGTGGGTGTTCGGTGATAACGTTTCTCAAGGTATGACACATGAGATTAGTATTGCAAAGAAACGCAGGCAGAAAATCAGATACTTTTCGGAAGATTGTAAGGAGGTCAATAAAGATGCGTGATTTGAATATTGCCTATGGCAACAGCAGGACGGCAAAGCAGTGGAGCAATAAGACCATCCGCTTTTCCGACTTGAAGGAACGTCTGAAAACAACCATTAGAACCTCGGAATCAGCGGAGGAATATGCCAAGTTTACCAAGGCACAGCGTGATGCCGTGAAAGACCACGGTGGATTTGTTGCCGGGGTGCTGAAGGGCGGCAGACGAAAGATTGATACCGTGGAATCCCGTTCTATGGTGGCACTGGATGGAGACAGACTCGATGCGGAGTTTCTGAAAGATTATGAGAAGAACGCACCCTATACATCTGTCCTTTATACTACCCACAGCCATACGGATGAAAATCCGAGGGTACGTCTGGTATTCCCGCTTACAAGGAATGTGACCTCCGAGGAATATGTGGCGGTGGCAAGATATCTGGCACAGGCACTGGGCATGGATTATTTTGATGAATGCTCCTATCAGCCGAATCAGCTGATGTACTGGCCAAGCACTCCGTCCAATGGTGTATTCGTGTATAAGGAAATCGAAAAGGACTGGCTTGACCCGGATGAGATTTTATCGGCACACCCGGAATGGACAGACCCTACCAGACTTCCGACTTCATCGAGGGAGAGCAAGGCAAACACAGCCAGCTTCAAAAAAGTGCAGGATCCGCTTGGAAAAGAAGGTGTAGTCGGTCTTTTCAACAGGGTCTTCTTCCCTGTTAACCTTGCTATTGATGAGTTCCTGTCAGATATTTATGAGCCGACCGACAGTGACAGCCGTTATCACTTGATTGAGTCAAGCAGTATGGCGGGCGTGGAAATTAAGGAAAACGGAAAGTTCGTCTATAGCCACCATGCCAAAGACCCTGCTTACTTAAAGCTGTGCAATGCCTTTGATATTGTCCGTATCCATAAATTTGGTGATGACGATGACAAGTCCTACAAAAATATGTGTGAGTTTGCAATGAAGCAGGAAAAGGTAAAAGTCCGTGCTTTGGATGAAAGGCAGTCACAGATTGACGAGGATTTCTCTGATGCAGATGAATGGAGATCAAAGCTACGCTATATGCCGAGGAGCAAATGCCTGGAAAACAGCGTGTGGAACCTGATGCTGATTTTAAACAATGACCCTGACTTTTCCAATATCGCTTTCAATGAGATGGCAGGCAGAATTGAAATCACAGGTGCTGTGCCGTGGGATCGTCCTATGGATAACAGGTTCTGGCGGGATGCAGATACGGCGCAGATGAAAGCACTGATTGATATCAAGTATCAGTCATTTTCCAGCCGAAACCATGATGTAGCGTTCACAAAAACTGTAGAGGACAGGCATTTTCATCCGGCAAGGGAGTATTTTGAAAGTCTGCCGGAATGGGATCGGGTGCCAAGAGTGGAGTCCCTGCTGATTGATTATTTCGGTGCAGAGGATAATTCCTACACGAAAGCAGTTATGAGAAAAACGCTGATTGCAGCTGTGGCAAGAACCTATCATCCGGGAGTGAAGTTCGACAGTGCTTTGATTTTAGTCGGAACGCAGGGCATCGGCAAGTCTACCTTCTTTTCCAAACTGGCAGGCAGCTGGTTCTCCGACAGCCTGACTCTTACGGATATGAAGGATAAAGCTGGTGCGGAAAAACTGCAGGGTTTTTTGATCCTGGAGCTGGGAGAAATGGCAGGAATGAAAAAGGTGGATATTGAAACCATCAAATCCTTTCTAAGCCGTACCGATGACATTTATCGCCCATCCTATGGCAGAGTGGTGGAAAGCCATCCAAGGCAGTGTATCGTGGTTGGCTCTACCAATGCGGAGAATGGATTCCTCCGTGATATTACGGGCAACCGCCGCTTTTGGCCTGTGAATGTATGCGGTGATTCTGTAAAGAAATCGTGGCAGCTGACAGCCGATGAGGTATCGCAAATATGGGCGGAAGCACTGTATCTGTATAGGCAGGGCGAGAACCTGTTCCTTGAGGGCAAGGAAGCCGTCATTGCAGAGGAACAGCAGAAGCAGGCAATGGAAACAGATGAAAGACAGGGATTGGTGGAGAATTTTCTAAACACACTGCTCCCAGATAACTGGGAAGCCATGAGTCTTTTTGAACGAAAGAACTTTTTGAGCGGCGATAACTTTGGTGGGACGAAAACAGGCACTGTGGAAAGAACGCAGGTAAGCAATGCGGAAATCTGGTGCGAATGCTTCGGCAACAGTCTGTCTGCCATCAAGGCTTCCGACTCCTATGCGATAGCGGCAATTATGATGAAGATCGAGGGATGGGAAAAAAGCGGCAAACGAAAAAAGATACCGCTGTATGGTCAGCAGAGAATGTATGAGAAGTTGTCACAGCCACAAAATGGCTAAAACAAAGGCTTTTTTGACCTCTTATGACAAGTATGACAACTACTATATATAGATTAAAATATATGAAATATGGATATGGGTGTATGTTTATACCCGCGTAAGGATTATATAGGAAATGCTGTCATACTTGTCATGTTGTCATTTTTCAGGAGGAAACATGAGAGAAAAAATCATAGAACAAAAACTTGTAACGGCAGTAAAAAAGCATGGCGGGATATGTCCGAAGTTCACTTCTCCCGGCTACGATGGTATGCCGGATCGTTTGCTGCTTCTTCCATATGGCAGGTTCGCCTTTGTGGAAGTAAAAGCACCGGGAGAAAAACCAAGACCGCTACAGCTGGCAAGGCATAGATTACTGAGCCGTCTGGGATTTCAAGTGTATGTCCTTGACCGTGAGGAGCAGATTGAAACAATCATTCAGGAGATTGGAGGTGATGCCGAATGAAGTTCATACCACATGATTATCAAAAATATGCAGTCGAATATATCGAAAGCCATCCGATTGCAGCAGTCCTGCTGGATATGGGCTTAGGCTGAGGAAAGACAGTGATTACCCTTACAGCGATAAACAATCTATTGTTTGACAGTTTTGATGTGCATAAGATTTTGGTAATAGGACCTTTACGAATAACAAAAATTCAATGGTCTGCTGAAATTGAAAAATGGGAGCATCTGCACTTATTGCAGTATTCGGTGGCAGTGGGTTCTGAGTCGGAACGGCTGGTGGCACTGAAAGCACAGGCAGATATCTACATCATCAACCGTGAGAACGTGCAGTGGCTGATTGAGAAAAGCGGCATCCCCTTTGATTTTGACATGGTGGTTGTGGATGAGCTTTCCTCCTTCAAAAATTACCAGTCCAAGCGGTTCAAGGCATTGATGAAAGCAAGACCGAAGGTAAAGAGGATGGTGGGTCTGACAGGCACTCCATCCAGCAACGGTCTGATGGATTTATTCGCGGAGTTCAAACTGCTGGATATGGGTGCAAGACTTGGCAGGTTCATCGGTCAGTACCGAACCGCTTACTTCTCCCCGGATAAGAGGAATGGTCAGATTATCTACAGCTACAAACCTCTGCAGGGTGCCGAACAGCAGATTTATGATAAGATTTCGGACATTACGATTTCCATGAAATCCACTGACCATCTGAAAATGCCGGAACTGATCAGCACCCAGCTGGAGGTGGAATTGTCGGAATCGGAAAAGAAGAAATATGAAGAACTGAAAAAAGACCTCATCCTTCAGCTGCCGGATGGAGAGATAACAGCTGCCAATGCCGCATCGCTGACAGGAAAATTGTCCCAGATGGCAAACGGAGCAGTCTATTCCGATGAGGAGAGTGTTTTGGAGATACACCAAAGAAAGCTGGATGCACTGGAGGATATCATCAAATCGGCAAACGGCAAGCCTGTCCTTGTGGCATATTGGTTCCGTCACGATTTGGAGCGTATCAGAAAACGCTTTGATGTGAGAGAAATCAAGACCGCAAAGGATATAGCCGACTGGAATCATGGCAGTATCCCGGTTGCCGTGATACATCCGGCATCGGCAGGTCATGGCCTGAACCTGCAGCAGGGCGGTTCTGCCTTAGTGTGGTTCGGAATCACATGGTCGCTGGAATTATATCAGCAGACCAATGCCAGACTTTGGCGGCAGGGTCAGTCGGCAGAAACGGTGGTCATTACCCACATCATAACAAAAGGCACCATTGACGAGCGAATCATCAAGGCACTGAAAACCAAGGATACTTCCCAGTCCGCCTTGATTGATGCCGTAAAAGCCAATCTATGAAAATCAGAGTCAACCTATGACAATCCAAGCCAATCCGAGTGGAATACAAAATTTCGGAGGTAAGGATATGAGCATTATTTGGAAGTATTTAGACAAGCGTTCTGCGGCGGTGGATGCCTTGAAGGATTATGACAGCATGGCATTTATCATTGCGAATACCAGCAGTGAAATCAAAAATACCCGTGATAAGATGAGCGGTGTCCGAAGTCCCCAGTTTGACGGGATGCCGAGGACACACAATCCGCAGGCAGGAGAAGAACGCATCTTAAAGGGCATCGAGGAGATTGACATCCTGCAGGAGCGTTACCGACAGGCAGTAGAGTATATGGATTGGTTCAAGCCAGCGTGGGAACAGCTGAGTTCCGAGGAGCGTTATGTGCTGGAAACCTTCTATCGTGATGAGGGTGGTCAGACAGGAGCCGTTTACGAAATCTGCGACCACTTCCACATCGAGCGTTCCTCTGCCTACAACAGAAAGAACCGTGCATTGGCAAAGCTGGCGGTTCTGCTGTACGGCAAGTGATGAGTAATACCGTGGACGCTTTTTACGGTGGAGCCAGTTATAATGATAGTATGAAAAACTGCAAAGGGAGCAGCACCTGTGAGTAATATCGCGGACGCATTCCCCGGCAGGACGTGTTATACTTATAGCATGAAAGACTGTAAACAGAGAGCCTTGTGGGTCACACCGACCTGCAGGGCTTTTCTTATGCCCCAAAGGAGGTGAGCCAAGTGCCAAGGAAACCATTACAGCCGTGTGCCTACCCCGGATGTCCGAGGTTATGTGAGGGCAGATACTGCGAGGAACACAGGAAGGTGGAAGCCAAACGCTACGAGACGTACAGCCGTGACCCGTCAGTACGCCGCAAGTATGGCAGAGCGTGGAAACGCATCCGTGACAGCTATGTCAGGGAACATCCTTTCTGTGAACAATGCTTTGAGCGTGGGATATTAGTTCCCGTGGATGAGGTGCATCACAAGGTGCCTGTATCTAAGGGAGGAACACACGAGCGAAGCAATCTGATGAGCCTTTGCCGTTCCTGTCATAACAAAATCCATGCAGAGCTGGGTGACAGAAACGCACGGAACTGATCGGGAGGGGCGGTCGCAATCTTCACGGGTTCAATACCGGGAAAACGGCGCCCCCCTTCGTGCAGAGAAAGGGCGATTTCAAAAGGGTAATAAAGGAAGGTGAGAAAAAATGCCAACAAAATCTAACAACATCGGCGGCCGTGGAGGTGCAAGACCGGGAGCCGGCCGCAAGAAATCTCCTGTCAAAGAGAAAGCGGAGAATGGAAATCCGGGCGGCAGAAAACTGGAGGTTTTAGACATCCCGGACATCGAGGGTGTGGAGATGCCGAAGCCCCATGACTTTTTATCCGCCGAACAGCGTGACGGCAGCGAACTGCAGGCCGCTGATATATACAGAGAAACATGGGAGTGGCTCAAAAGCATCGGATGCAGTGCAAAGGTATCCAGTCAGCTTTTGGAGCGATATGCGATGGCATCTGCCCGCTGGATTCAGTGTGAGGAAATGACCAGTAAGCTGGGATTTCTCTCCAAGCATCCGACCACGCAGAAGCCTATCCCTTCCCCATTTATCAATATCGGGATTAACTATATGAACCAAGCGGTAAGGCTGTGGAATGAGATATTCCAGATTGTGAAGGAAAACTGCAACACCGAATACAGCGATGAAGCACCGCAGAATGATGTGATGGAGCGTCTGCTCCGTGCAAGGAAAGGAATGTGACGGCATGATAGAAAAAGTAAATCCGAGCCACCCGGATAAGGTGGCAGACCGCATCGCTGGTGCGATTGTGGACTTGGCATACAGAGCCGAGGAAAATCCGAAGATTGCTGTGGAAGTGTTGATTGGACATGGCAGGTGTCATGCAATTATCGAAACCACGGCACAACTTTATGAAGCAGATATATGCGATGCCATTGCCCGTATTGCAGGCGATGTGGAAACGGACATTGTGATTGTTCCGCAGGATACCCATCTGTCTGAAAATCAAGCGGACGGTGTTCGCTGCGGTGATAACGGCATCTTCAAGGGAATGCCGCTGACGGCAGAACAGAAAGAACTGTCCGTGGCTGCTCATAATATTTATGAAAAGCATCCGACTGACGGAAAGTACATTCTTGACGGTATCCGCCTGATCATCTGTCAGAGCAATACAGAAACGGAAGAACTGAAAAACATATATCCGGGAGCAGAAATCAATCCGCTCGGTGGCTGGACTGGCGGTACGGATGTGGATACGGGAGCCACGAACCGTAAGCTCGGTTCTGATATGGCTGACTCGGTAACAGGCGGCGGACTGCACGGCAAGGACTTATCCAAGGCTGATGTGTCCGTCAATATTTATGCTTTCCTGAAAGCACAGAAAACAGGACAGCCTGTGCAGCTGGTCTGTGCGATTGGTGACAGCGAGGTGGACGGTATCCCTTATGCGGACATCGTGGCACAGGCACGGGAATACATTGATTCCATCGGCGGCTTTGAGAAGTTTGCTGAATGGGGTCTGTTCTAAGGAGGTGTCGGATTATGTCGAAAACAACAACAGAAATGCAGCTGGTGGCGGTATCCAAATTAGTGCCGTATGTGAATAATGCCAGAACGCATAACGCACAGCAGATTACAAAACTCCGTTCCTCCCTGCGTGAGTTCGGTTTCATCAATCCCGTCATTATTGACCGGGAATATAATGTGATTGCAGGGCATGGCCGTATCCTTGCTGCAAAGGAAGAAGGCATTGAGGAAGTTCCATGTGTATTTGTGGACTATCTTACCCCGGCACAGAAGAAAGCATATATCTTAGCCGACAACCGCATGGCGATGGATGCAGGCTGGGATGAGGAGCTTCTGCGAGTGGAGATAGAAGCTTTGCAGGCAGAATCCTTTTATGTTGGTCTGACCGGGTTTGATGAAAAGGACATTGCTGAACTTTTCGCAGGAGAAGACGGTGATGCACAGGATGATGATTTTGATGTGGATGAGGAATTGCAGAAACCGCCTGTTTCCAAGAACGGTGATGTGTGGCTGCTTGGAAATCATCGATTGATCTGTGGGGACAGTACCAAGGAAGAAACCTATGCAGTCCTCATGGACGGCAAAAAAGCAAACCTTGTGGTAACGGACCCGCCGTACAACGTCAACTACGAAGGCAGTGCCGGGAAGATTCAAAATGACAACATGGAGAATGACAAGTTCTATCAGTTCCTGTTTGATGCGTTCCTGAACATGGAAAAGGCAATGGCAGATGATGCCAGCATTTATGTGTTCCATGCGGACACAGAGGGACTGAATTTCAGAAAGGCATTCTCGGATGCAGGCTTTTACCTGTCCGGGACGTGTATCTGGAAGAAGCAGAGCCTTGTGCTTGGCAGGAGTCCATATCAGTGGCAGCATGAACCGTGCCTTTACGGCTGGAAGAAGAAAGGCAAGCATCAGTGGTACTCCGACCGGAAGCAGACTACCATATGGGAATTTGATAAGCCGAAGAAGAACGGTGACCATCCGACTATGAAGCCGATTCCGCTGATTGCCTATCCGATTAAGAATTCCAGTATGAGCAATTGTATCATTCTCGATCCGTTTGGCGGCAGCGGCAGTACCTTGATTGCCTGCGAACAGCTGGGCAGAATCTGTCATACCATTGAGCTGGACGAGAAATACTGCGATGTTATCGTAAAACGATACATCGAGCAGGTAGGCTCTGCGGATACCGTATCCGTCATCCGTGACGGCAAGACCATCCGATTTGAGGATTTGGAACAGTAGTGTGGTATTCGTGCTTTCCGGTATCGTGTATTATTCACAACTCCCGGTCTTTTTATTGCGATATATTCTCCTACAGAATGACTTGCTATTTATCGCCTTTAGAGTGATATATGTAGTACCGAAAAACAAAGGAGGTACTTACCATGAAAGTTATTTACAACATTACCGACAGAAAGCCTTTTGTAAAGGCATTGGAAGAAATCACAGGGGCAAAGGCAGTCTACATGAAAACCCCGACCTACGCATACACGGTGGATTATTTTACCGTGACCCGCGAGGGCAACCTTGCCTTCAATGACATGGCAGACAGCGAGGAAATCGAGCGAGTGCTTGAAGAACTTGACCAGAGAGGTTTCCACTGCGAGAGTTCCGAATACGATGAACCTCAGCCGGAAACGGGCTGTGAGGAGCCTTTGGAGGACTGCCCGCCTGCATACGGAGTGCCGGAAACCGAGCCGCAGGGCGAAACTGTGGGGCTTACGGTGGCAATGCCGCTGGACAAGGTACTGGTCGGCAACCTCACAAACCTCTTGGAAGCCAAGGGCGGCCTTATCAAAAAGGCACTGGGAATCAGCGAGCTGCCGATTGAAATTACAGAGGAGCAGATTTCCTTCCCTTGGTTTCCTGATGGCTTGGATGCTGACACGGTCAAAGCCTATACCGATTTCATCGCCGCCTTGTGCAGGATGAGCCGGGAACAGAAACGCATCTCCAACACCGAAAAAGCGGTGGAGAATGAAAAATACGCATTCAGATGCCTGCTCCTTCGGCTGGGATTTGTGGGTGCCGAGTACAAGGCAGATCGAAAAATCCTGCTGAAGAATCTGACAGGCAGCAGTGCTTTCAAGAGCGGTGCGAAAAAGGAGGCGGCAGAAGATGAGATTTCCGAGTAAAGAAACGGTCGAGCGGGTACGCAGTCAGTACCCAGCAGGAACGAGAGTGGAGCTGGTGCAGATGGACGATATGCAGGCTCCGCCAGTTGGTACAAAAGGAACCGTATGGGGTGTGGATGATACCGCATCCATCATGGTTCACTGGGACAACGGCAGCGGCCTGAATGTGGTCTATGGCGAGGACAGATGCAGGATAATCCATGAGAAATAACCGCCATAAAATGCACAGTTTCATCGGCTTCACAGGGGCAGATATTTGTCCAGTATATATCGCTGAAATGACTTGCTATTATGTGGTTTTAGAGCGAATATGTGTACTACCAAAAGGAAAACACACCAAACGGAGGTACATACGATGAACGAAAAAATCACAAGACAGGTTGAAGAAATGAAACAGCAGACCATCGGAGTTGAGGTCGAGATGAACGGCATTACAAGGGACAAGGCAGCAAGGCTTGCAGCCACCTACTTCGGTACAGGCAGATATGAAAACACAGCTGGGCGCAACGGCTACAGCACTTGGTCAGCTTGGGATGGGAGTGGCAGAGAGTGGAAATTCCAAAAGGATGTCAGCATCGCGGGATGCGACAGCGAGAAATGCGAACTGGTAACCCCAATCCTTCACTACGCAGACATCGAGGTTTTGCAGGAACTTATCCGACAGCTTCGCCACGCAGGAGCGAAAAGCGATGCCACAAGGGGCTGCGGAGTCCACATCCACATCGGTGCAAACGGACATACCCCACAGACCATGAGAAACCTTGCCAACATCATGGCAAGCCACGAAAGCCTGATAGCTGATGCCCTTGACCTCGACAGAGGAAGGATGCACCGCTACTGCCGCACGGTTGACCCTCGGTTCTTGGAGCAGGTCAACAAGAAAAAGCCAAAGACAATGGCGGCACTTGCAGACATCTGGTACACATCCAACGGAGCCAACTACGGCAGAGACCACCATTACAACGACAGCCGCTACCATATGCTTAACTACCATGCGACCTTCACAAAAGGGACCATCGAGTTTAGACTTTTCCAGTTCGATGCTCCGGCAGACGGCAAGCTGAACGGACTTCATGCCGGACAGCTGAAAAGCTACATTCAACTTTGCCTTGCACTGAGCCAGATGGCAAAGACAGTAAAGAGTGCCAGCCCAAAGCCACAGCAGAATGAGAATCCGAAATACGCCATGAGGACTTGGCTCCTCCGACTCGGCTTCATCGGAGAGGAATTCAAGACGGCAAGAGAAATTCTTACCAAGAGACTGGCAGGAGATACAGCCTTCAGAAACGGCAGAGCCGCTTGAAGGGTGCGGGTGTCCAGTGGACACCTCTGCGAAGTAGAAGCACCGACCGAGTCGACAGACGAGACCAGCAGGAGTTAGCCTCCTGCCACCTTACTTCCGACCGCTTCGGCGGTCTTAAGGTGGTAGGAGGGTGATCCCTTCGGAAAGGATGGATACCATTATGAAGAAACAATATTACATTGCCTACGGCAGCAACTTAAACATCCGTCAGATGAGGATGCGGTGCCCATCGGCACGAATCATCGGAACAGCGGAAATCAAGGATTATGAACTGCTTTTCAAAGGCAGTCAGACTGGTGCTTACCTTACCATTGAACCCAAACTTGGGGCGAGTGTTCCCGTGGCCGTCTGGTCGGTGACCGATGAGGATGAAGCGGCTCTTGACCGCTACGAGGGTTTCCCTACCTTCTACTACAAGAAGGAAATACAGCTGCCGATTAAGGGCATCAAGTCCGGCAAGACCAGAGTCCGAGACTGCTTCGTGTATATCATGCATGAGGAGCGGAGCATCGGAGTTCCGTCACTTAGCTATGTGAGCATCTGTATTGAGGGGTACATCAGTTTTGGCTTTGATGAGCATTTCCTTGCAGAAGCACAGATAAAATCGGAGGAGGCATATGAACATGGAAAAAAGAGAAACCGCTGAAATCAAAATCTGCCCACGCTGCGGCAAAGCCTACCACGGTTCGCCTGCCCTTTCGAGGGCAGACAACAAGACCCTTATCTGCCCGGACTGCGGGACCAGAGAAGCCTTGGAGAGCATCGGTGTAAAGCCGTCCGAGCAGGAAGAAATCCTCGAAACAATCCACCGCTCCATGCGTAGATAAATCTGTAAAATACACTGTTTTCCTATTAAAAGATTGTGTAGTATATGCTCAGAATTGAGTGGATATATAGTGCTTTCAGCGGTAGTATGTGTACTACCGAAAGGGAAAACAACAAACGGAGGTAAACGAATATGTGGAGCGAAGGAACGATTGGAGTAAAGAACGAGGATGGGAAATACACGGCGGTGCATTACTGGTGCAAACACTTTGATGAGCCAAGCGAAGAGTATGGCATTGACGGCGGCAGGATTTCCAAGCTGATGCTGAAGCAGGACGGCACGGTGGTCTATAATTATGACAGAGGACTGGACATTGCACCGCAGACCAAGGAAGCGGAGCAGGCACTTGCCATTCTGATGCACGAACATAACTAAGGATTTTTACAACTGAAAATTCCAAGAACGGAGCCAATTGGCTCTGTATCTTGTTACGAAGGCTTGCCGATGGCGGGTCATTTTTTATGCCAAAACGAAGGAGGTGGCACACTTGCGAAAACTGAAAAAATACAGACCTACCAAGTTCAAGGTAAAAGACAGCCACTATGATGAGGATGCGGCGGACTTCGCTGTTGCCTTCATCGAGAGCCTTTGCCACACAAAAGGAACATGGGCAGGAAAACCATTTGAACTGATCGATTGGCAGGAGCAGATTATCCGAGATTTATTCGGAACGCTGAAACCCAACGGGTATCGGCAGTTCAATACCGCCTATGTGGAAATTCCAAAGAAGATGGGAAAGTCGGAGCTGGCGGCGGCAGTCGCACTTCTTCTGACCTGCGGGGACGGAGAAGAACGAGCCGAGGTTTACGGCTGTGCAGCTGACATACAGCAGGCCACCATCGTATTTGATGTGGCGGCGGATATGGTGCGGATGTGTCCGGCACTGTCCAAGAGAGTGAAGATACTGACCTCGCAGAAACGAATCATCTATACGCCTACAAACAGCTTCTACCAAGTGCTGTCGGCAGAAGCCTACTCCAAGCATGGCTTTAATATACACGGGGTGGTATTCGATGAGCTGCATACCCAGCCGAACCGAAAGCTGTTTGATGTTATGACCAAGGGTTCCGGCGATGCCCGTATGCAGCCGCTGTATTTCCTTATTACAACAGCCGGGACGGACACCAATTCCATCTGCTATGAAACACATCAGAAAGCAAAGGATATTCTGGAGGGAAGAAAAATTGACCCAACCTTCTACCCTGTGATTTACGGTGCGGATGAAGCAGATGATTGGACAGACCCAAAGGTATGGAAGAAAGCCAATCCGTCCCTTGGCATCACAGTCGGTATGGATAAGGTCAAAGCAGCCTGCGATTCAGCAAAGCAGAATCCGGGCGAAGAGAACTCCTTCCGACAGCTTCGTCTGAACCAATGGGTCAAGCAGGCAATCCGCTGGATGCCGATGGACAAATGGGACAAATGTTCCTTTGCAGTCAGCGAGGAGGACTTGGAAGGCCGTGTCTGCTACGGCGGTCTTGACCTTTCCAGCACCACGGATATTACGGCATTCTCATTGGTGTTCTCACCGCTTGATGAAGAGGACAAATTCAGTGTTCTGCCTTTCTTCTGGGTGCCGGAGGAAACCCTCGACCTGCGTGTCCGCCGTGATCATGTTCCCTATGATGTGTGGGAGAGGCAGGGATATTTGCAGACCACGGAGGGCAATGTGGTGCATTACGGCTACATAGAGAAGTTCATCGAAAGTTTAGGCGAACGGTTCAATATCCGGGAAATTGCCTTTGACCGCTGGGGTGCTGTGCAGATGGTGCAGAACCTTGAGGGCATGGGATTTACAGTCGTTCCATTCGGACAGGGTTTCAAGGATATGAGTCCTCCGACCAAGGAACTGATGAAGCTGGTGCTGGAGCAAAAGATTGCCCACGGCGGGCACCCGGTTCTTAGATGGAATATGGACAACATCTTCATCCGAACTGACCCTGCCGGAAACATCAAGGCAGACAAGGAAAAATCCACGGAGAAGATTGACGGTGCCATTGCCACGATTATGGGACTGGACAGAGCCATCCGCTGTGGAAATGACACTGGGGATTCCGTGTATAACCATCGCGGGATTTTGTTTATTTAGGAAGGAGCGTGATTTTTATGGGATTATTCAGCGGACTTTTCAGGTCGAGAGATGCACCCAAGAACAGTACGGCAGGCAGTGCCTACCGATTTTTCCTTGGCGGAAGCACCTCCGGCAAGCCAGTCAATGAGCGGTCGGCAATGCAGATGACGGCGGTGTACTCCTGTGTGAGGATACTGTCAGAAGCTGTGGCGGGTCTGCCCCTTCATATGTATAAATACGGTGCGGACGGCAGTAAGGAAAAGGCAGTGGACAACCCGCTGTATTTCCTTCTGCATGATGAGCCGAACCCGGAAATGACATCCTTTGTCTTTCGGGAAACGCTCATGACACACCTATTGCTGTGGGGCAACGGCTATGCGCAGATTATCCGAAACGGCAAAGGCGAGGTGGTAGCACTGTATCCGCTGATGCCGAATCGCATGACGGTTGACCGTGACGATAAGGGTCAGCTTTATTATGAATACCAGACCTCAAGCGATGAAGCACACACCATGAAAGGCGGAACAGTCAGACTGAAACCGACTGATGTGCTTCATATTCCCGGACTGGGATTTGACGGACTGGTCGGCTATTCGCCTATTGCAATGGCAAAGAATGCCATCGGCATGGCGATTGCCTGTGAGGAGTATGGAGCCAAGTTCTTTGCAAATGGTGCGACACCGGGCGGACTTCTGGAATATCCGGGAACGGTCAAAGACCCGGAGAAGGTCAGGGAGTCTTGGAATAAGGGATTCGGCGGGAGCAGTAATTCCAACAAGGTGGCAATCCTTGAGGAAGGAATGAAGTACACACCGATTTCCATTTCTCCAAATGAAGCACAGTTTTTAGAAACAAGAAAATTTCAAATCAATGAGATTGCTCGAATTTTCCGAGTGCCGCCCCACATGGTCGGTGATCTGGAGAAGTCGAGCTTTTCTAATATTGAGCAGCAGTCTCTGGAGTTTGTGAAATACACCTTGGAGCCGTGGCTTATCCGCTGGGAACAGGCTATGGCGAGGGTGCTGATTTCGCCAAATGACAAGGCTGCATTTTTTATCAAGTTCAATGTGGACGGACTGCTCCGTGGGGATTATGCAAGCCGTATGAGCGGCTATGCCACGGCAAGGCAGAACGGCTGGATGAGTGCCAATGATATCCGTGAACTTGAGAACCTCGACCGCATCCCTGCCGAAGACGGCGGTGATTTATACCTCATCAACGGCAATATGACCAAGCTGTCGGATGCGGGAATATTTGCAGCAGACGGAAAGGAGGAAAAATCCGATGAAGAAGTTCTGGAACTGGAAGAACAGGACGGTGACCAATCAGGAGACGCAGGAGCAGACACAGGAGAGGACGCTGTTTCTAAACGGCACAATCGCAGAGGAAAGCTGGTTTGACGATGATGTCACGCCACAGCTTTTTAAGGAAGAACTGGAGTCCGGCAGCGGTGACATTACCGTGTGGATTAACAGTCCCGGCGGTGACTGCGTGGCGGCCGCACAAATCTACAATATGCTGATGAACTATAAAGGCAGTGTGACAGTCAAGATTGACGGAATTGCGGCATCAGCGGCGAGTGTCATTGCAATGGCAGGAACAAAGGTGCAGGTTTCCCCTGTATCCATGATGATGATCCACAATCCTGCCACCATTGCCTTTGGAGATAAAGCGGAGATGGAGAAAGCCATCGCCATGCTCTCTGAGGTAAAGGAGTCCATCATCAATGCCTACGAAATCAAGACGGGACTGTCCCGTGCCAAGCTGTCGCACCTTATGGATGCGGAGACTTGGATGGATGCAAACAGTGCCGTGGAGATGGGATTCGCAGATGAAATCTCGCAGAGGAGTGTATCCGATGCGATAGAAGCTCCGCAGGTCAGCATGGTGTTTTCCCGTGCGGCTGTCACAAATTCCCTTATGGATAAGCTGTCAGCCAAGTGCAAAATCGCACAGAAAACGAAATCAGAAACCAAACAAACCACAGCCGACTCCCTCATGGAGCGACTGGACTTAATGAAAAACTGGAGGTAATCGATTATGACTATTTTGGAACTGAGAGAAGCCCGCAACAAGGCATGGCAGGGTGCAAAGGCATTTGTGGAAAGCAAGCGTGACAAGGACGGTCTGCTTTCTGCGGAGGATGCAAAAGCCTATGCCGATATGGAAAAGAAAATCAAGGATTACAGTGCGGAGATTGAACGCATGGAGCAGATGGAGGCATTGGAAAATGAACTCAATAAGCCGGTGAATACCCCTATCGTGACCAAGCCGATGAAGACTGACGGCAAGGATAAGGCAAAGACAGGCCGTGCATCCGATGAATACCGTGAAGGTATGCTCAAGGCACTCCGCTCTAACTTCAAGCAGGTGTCCAATGTCCTGCAGGAAGGTGTGGATGCTGACGGCGGCTACCTTGTGCCGGAGGAATATGACAGCCGCTTGATTCAGAAATTGGAGGACGGCAATATCATGCGTACCCTCGGTCATGTTATCACGACCAGCGGTGAGCATAAAATCAACATCGCAGCTACCAAGCCTGCGGCGGCATGGATTGAGGAAGGCGGTGCGCTTACCTTTGGTGATGCGACCTTCGACCAGATTCTTTTGGATGCCCACAAGCTGCACGTTGCCATCAAGGTGACCGAAGAACTTCTGTATGACAATGCGTTCGGTCTTGAGAACTACATTATTGATGAGTTCGGCAAGGCACTGGCAAATGCCGAGGAGGATGCGTTCCTCAACGGTTCCGGTGTGGGTCAGCCTTTGGGTCTGTTCGCAGAAACGGGCGGTGGTACGGTAGCAAAGACCGTGACCACGCTGACTGCCGATGACATCATCAATCTGATTTATTCCTTGAAGAGAGCCTACCGCAAGGATGCTTCCTTCATTGTGAATGACCAGACTATCGCTACCATTCGCACTTTCAAGGATAACAACGGAGCCTATATGTGGCAGCCTTCTTATCAGTCGGATGAGCCGGATAAGCTGCTTGGCTACCCTGTACGCACATCGCAGTTTGCACCTGTGGATGCCATCGCTTTCGGTGACTACAGCTACTACAACATCGGTGACCGTGGTACCCGTTCCTTCAAGCAGCTCACGGAACTGTTCGCAGGCAACGGCATGATTGGCTATGTGGCAAAGGAACGTGTGGACGGCAAGCTGATTCTGCCGGAAGCCGTGCAGATTCTGAAAATCAGCGGTGCTGCAAAAGCCGCTGTGACAGCAAAGACTGCAAGTAAGTAATCAACCTATGGTGCCGTCCCCCGGGGCGGCACTTACTTTTATGGATAGAGGTGGTGACAGATATGATTGTATCCCTTGAGGAGATGAAGCAGTATCTCCGTGTAGACTTCCCGGATGACGATTCGCTGATTGAGTACCTGCTTTCCAGTGCAGAGAAAATCTGCATGGATATCATGCGAACCGATGATGCCAATGCGCTCACATCTGAGCCGAATGCAAAGACAGCGGTTCTGTATACGGTGGCGTATCTTTATGAGCATCGTGAGGATGCAGACCATCATGCATTGATGATTACCCTTCGAGCCTTGCTCTTTGGCAGCAGACAGGAGGGATTTTGATGGACATTGCACTTTTGAATGTGAGGGTGGTATTCCAGAAATCAACAGTGGTGGTGGATGCCATCGGCAATCACAAAAATGAATGGACGGAAGTTTATTCCTGCTATGCCACAGTCAGTGGAGAGAATGGTAAGGAAGCCACAGCGGCAGGCATTACCGTGGATGATTCCGACCTCAGCTTTTCTGTCAGATACTGCCGAAAAGTGGCAGAAATCAATAACACGAAATACCGAGTCCTCTTTGGCGAGGAAATTTACAACATTCTGTCGGTTGACCACATGAATTACAGGAACAAGTCTGTGAAATTCAAATGTCAGAAAGTGAGGCGGTAATATGGCAAACAACAGCATCCGGCCAGAACAGCTGGCATCTGCCGTAATGGAAGGTCTGAAAGAATATGCAGACCTTGCTGCAGATGATATGAAAAAGGCAGTCAGGAAAGCCGGGACATCTGTCCGCAAGGAAATACAGCAGAATGCACCATCTGATACTGGTGCGTATGCGAAAAGCTGGGCAGTGAAAAAGGAAAAGGAAACCTCGGATTCCATTCAGCTGATTGTTCATTCCAAGAACCGTTATCAGCTGGCACATCTTCTGGAACATGGTCATGCCAAGCGTGGCGGCGGCCGTGTGGCAGGAAAAGCCCATATCGCCCCGGCAGAGGAAAATGCAGTCCGCCAGTTGGAGGAAGAAATCGAAAGGAGCCTGCAGAATGGATAAGCTGATAGAAATCATGAACGAGGTCGGCATCCCTTTTGCCTATGCCCATTTTGCAGAGGGCGAATCGCCTGACCCGCCGTTTATCTGCTATCTGCTCCCCGGCAGTGACAATTTCGCTGCGGATGGCAGAGTGTATTACAAGATAAACGATGTGAATATCGAACTGTACACCGACACCAAGGACTTGTCGATGGAGCAGAAACTGGAGGATGTGCTGGATAGATACGGCATCTTCTATGAAAAGTCCGAAACATGGATTGACAGCGAAAAGCTGTATGAAGTCCTATATCAATTTGAACAGTGAGGGTAAATCCTCCCGAAAGGAGTATTAAATCATGCCTAAAAAGAATAAAGTAAAATTCAATATCTGCAATGTGCATTATGCCCTGCAGACAATTACAGAGGACGGGACGCTATCCTTTGGCACACCTGTCCCTATGCCCGGTGCGGTATCCTTGGCATTGGATGCAAACGGTGAGCCGTCCAATTTCTATGCGGATGGATATGCGTACTATACTATTTCCAACAACATGGGCTATGACGGTGATCTGGAACTTGCGATGGTGCCGGAGAAGTTCCGTACCGAAGTGCTGAAAGAGGAACTGGATGGCAACAAGGTACTGGTGGAGAATGCCAATGTGGAAACTGCCAATTTCGCACTACTTTTCGAGTTTGACGGTGATGTAAAGAAAATCCGTCATGTGCTGTATAACTGTGCGGCAAGCCGTCCGAGCATTGAGTCCCAGACCAATGAGGACGAAATCGAAGTACAGACTGAAACACTTGCTTTGACAGCGACTCCACTTGCGAATGGCTATGTCAAGGCAAAGACCGGGGACGATACCACAGACACGGTATATCAGGGCTGGTACAGTGCCGTTTATCTTCCGACTGCGGAGGAGACGCAGCCTGTAGAACCTGCGGTGCAGTCTGCATCTGCTGCAAAATCAAGTACATCTGCCAAGACCACGGCTGTGAAGGAGGGTTAAGCTATGAGTATGAAACAGAATATCGAGATTGATGGTAAGCAGGTGCCCTTTAAGGCATCTGCCGCCATTCCCCGTATTTACAGAATGAAGTTCCATCGTGATATATACAAAGACCTGCGTTCCTTGGAGAAATCAGTCGGTGACGGCAGTGAGGAGAACTCCAATCTGGATATGTTCTCCCTTGAAATGTTCGAGAACATCGCCTATATCATGGCAAAACACGCTGACTCGTCTATCCCGGATTCCCCGGAAGATTGGCTGGACGGCTTCAACACCTTCTCCATCTATCAGATTCTTCCCCAGCTGATTCAGCTTTGGGGACTGAATACGCAGACAGATGTACAGTCTAAAAAAAACTTCGTTCAACTGAGCGGGAAATGACAACCCCGTTATTTCTGCTCCGATGCATACAGCTTGGTCTTTCCATCCGTGATTTGGATTTGCTTACGATTGGTATGGTCAATGATATGTATGCAGAGAGCAGGAATGATGAGTACAAGTACAGAGAGGTCGCAACGCAGGAGGACTTCGATAGATTTTAATATACTCAATTTTGAGTAAAAGTGCATCGGCTGTTATGGTCGGTGCTTTTATTTTGCAGAGAGGAGGTGCATTTTAGTGGCAAACAGAATCAAGGGTATCACAGTGGAAATCAGCGGCGATACCACCAAACTTCAGACTGCCTTAAAGGGCGTCAATGGAGAAATCAAAAATACGCAGGCACAGCTGAAGGATGTGGAGAAACTTCTGAAACTGGACCCCGGCAACACAGAACTGCTTGCACAAAAGCATAAACTTCTCGGACAGGCAGTGGAAGAAACCAAGGGCAAACTGACCACATTAAAGACTGCCGCTGAACAGGCTAACACGGCTCTTGCCAATGGGGAGATTTCACAGGAGCAGTACGATGCCCTTCAGCGTGAAATCATCGAAACGGAAAATGATCTGAAAGCACTGGAAACGCAGGCGAACCAGTCGGCAACGGCTGTGCAGAAGATTGCGGCTTCGGGAGAAAAGCTGAAGACGGTCGGAGATAATATTTCTGGCGCCGGACAGAAGCTGCTCCCGGTCACTGCGGGAGTAACTGCACTGGGAACGGCGGCAGTAACCACAGCAGCCAACTTTGAATCCTCGATGTCACAGGTTCAGGCTACGATGGGCATTACCAAGGACTCCATGTCTACGGTTGATGGTCAGTCCGTCAATACGATGGATACCCTTGGCAAGCTGGCAAAAAAGATGGGTTCTGAGACAGCATTCTCTGCAAGCGAGTGTGCACAGGCATTGAACTACCTCGCTCTTGCCGGATATGATACGCAGGAAATGTGTGATACTTTGCCGACAGTATTGAACCTTGCGGCGGCTGGTGATATCGAACTGGCATCTGCATCTGATATGGTAACCGATGCCATGTCTGCTCTCGGCATGGGAGTGGATGAAGCCGGAACGATGGTAGATCAGATGGCTAAGACAGCATCGACCACGAATACCTCTGTGGCACAGCTGGGCGAAGGTATTCTTACCATCGGTGCAACGGCAAAATCGGTAAAAGGCGGAACAGCAGAACTGAACACGGCACTTGGTATCCTTGCCAATAATGGTATCAAGGGTGCAGAGGGCGGTACACATCTTCGAAATATCATTCTGTCCTTACAGAACCCAACGGATAAAGCGGCGGCTTCTATGGAGCAGCTGGGTGTTGATGTTTATGATTCACAAGGCAATATGCGGAGCATGAATGACATTCTTGGGGATCTCAATACCAGTATGGATGGCATGACCTCTGCTGAAAAATCCAACATCATCAGCAACATCTTCAATAAAACCGACCTGTCCTCTGTCAATGCCTTACTCGCCAATACAGGCGATACTTGGGATGATTTGCAGTCATCCATTGCAAACAGCGGCGGAGCGGCACAGCAGATGGCAGATACACAGCTGGATAACCTGCAGGGTCAGCTTACTATTCTGAAATCAGCCCTTGAGGGACTTGCCATTTCCTTTGGCGAACTGCTGATGCCTGCCATTAAACAGATTGTCGGCTGGGTGCAGAAATTTGTGGACTGGCTCAACGGCATGGACGAAGGAACAAAGAAAGTAGTCGTGACCGTAGCATTGTTTGCGGCGGCACTGGGTCCCGTGCTGATTATAGTCGGTAAGGTTATCTCGGCGGTTGGTACGATTATGACCGTTGTTCCTAAAATTGCCGGAGTTATCAATACGGTCAAGGGAGCCTTTGCCGCACTGAATGCGACCATGCTCGCAAACCCTATCTTCCTGATTATTGCGGCAATCACAGCACTGGTGGCGGCATTCATTTACCTTTGGAACACCAATGAGGACTTCCGGCAGTTCTGGATTGACCTTTGGGAGAACATCAAGGAAGTAGCCATTGCCGTATGGAATGCCATTAAGGAATTCTTTGTGGCTGTGTGGAATGGCACTAAGGCTGTCGCAGAAACGGTATGGAACGGACTGCGTGACTTCTTCACAGGTTTGTGGGAGGGCATCAAGAATATCTTTACCACGGTTGTGACAGCAATTTCCACCTTCCTGTCCACGGCATGGAATACGATAAAAACCGTGGTCACTACAGTGTTTACGGCAATCCAGACCTTTTTCACTACGGTATGGAACGCCATCAGCACGATTGTAACAACCGTGGTCACTGCGATTCAGACTTTCCTTACCACGGCTTGGAATGCCATCAAGACGGCAATCACAACAGTTCTGACGGCAATTCAGACAGTGGTGACTACGGTATGGAATGCTATCAGCACCTTTATTACAACCATTGTCACGGCTATCCAGACCTTCCTGACTACAGCATGGAATACCATCAAAACGGTCATTACCACGGTGCTGAATGCCATAAAGACCGTGTTCACGACCATCTGGAATGCCATCAAATCCGTGATTTCTACGGTGGTAAATGGCATCAAAAATACGATTACCACTGTATGGAACAATATCAAATCTACGGTATCTTCTGTGGTTAACGGAATCAAAACGGCAGTAAGCAATGCCTTTTCTGCCATGTGGAACGGTATCAAAAGCACCATCAGCGGTATCTACAATACCATCAAGGGTGGCTTTGATAAAGCAGTCGGCTATATTAAAAATCTTGCATCCTCCGCCTTTAACTGGGGTAAGGATTTAGTCATGGGCATCGTCAACGGTATCAAAAGCTGTATCAGTGCAGTGGGTGATGCCGTCAGCGGTGTGGCAAACAAAATCAAATCCTTTCTGCATTTCTCCGTGCCGGATGAGGGACCGTTGACAGATTATGAAACTTGGATGCCAGACTTCATGAGCGGACTTGCTAAGGGCATCGAAAAGAGCAAGAGTATGGTGGCAAATGCGATGGACGGTGTGGCCGCAGATATGGTAGTCAACCCGAAAATCAGCACACCAGACACTGGCGGTATCCTCGGCGGAATGTCTGCCGGAGATACCCTTGCAGGTATTACCACAGCGATTACAGAAGCACTGGCAGGCGTGGGCGGTCAGAGCGGTGATATCGTAATTCCTGTTTACCTTGGCGGTACGATGCTGGATGAGGTTGTAGTCAATGCCCAGCAAAGAACGAATCTAAGAAGCGGAGGGAGATAAGCGATGGCATTTATACAGTATTTGAAATTTGATAATACGGCTCTCCCTCTGCCGGATTCTTATGATCTGGATTTAACGGATGTGGAAGCAGACTCCGGCGGAGAAACAGAAGCCGGAACAACACAACGTGATGTGGTAAGAGCAGGAGTGGTCACGATTGGAGTTTCCTTCTCCGTCAGTGCCGCATGGCTGAAACGTCTGACGGCTTATTCCAAACAGCCGAAGATAGCTGTGCAGTATTTTGATACAGAGGATTTGGCACTGAAGGAAACAGAAATGTATATCACAGGCTACAAGGCGAAGCTCTATAAGGACACTTCCTATCGTGGTCTGTGGACAGTGTCATTTACATTGAACGAATTTTAAGGAGGTGGTGTCTTTGTATCCTGTATCACAGGCATTTATGGATGCAATCGAAAGCAATACAAGAAAATATTACTGGACAGGCACCATTGTCACAAAGAATAAAAAAGAATATGCCTTTGGCAATGAGGACATCGTCAAGGGCAGCGGATACATCACAAGGCAGTGCTGTGGAAGCAATGAGATTGAACTGGGTACGGTATATGCCGCTGAAATGGGCATCACGTTGTTTTCTGACATTGACCGCTACACACTGGATGAAGCGGAGGTCAGAATATATTTCCACCTTGTGCTTCCAGATGGCACAGAAGAATCCATTCCTATGGGTGTCTTTGAAGTCAGCGAAGCAAACAGGCATATCAAAACGCTGGAACTGAAAGCATATGATTATATGCTCCGCTTTGAGAAAGCACTGAAGTTGACCGCATCCGGCGGTACTGCCTATAGTTTCCTTTTGATGGCGAGTACCGAATGTAACGTAGCACTTGCCCAGTCCAAAGCAGAAATCGAAGCGATGCCTAATGGAAAAGAGACACTGGGCATCTATTCCGATAATGACATGGAAAGCTACCGTGACCTTATCTTCTATGTAGCACAGCTGCTTGGCTGTGTCTGTCAGATAAACCGGGAAGGTAAACTGGAACTGATACCTTACGGTATTTCTCCTGTGGCGGAGGTGACCAGCAGACATCGCTTTGACAGCAGTTATTCGGATTTTGTTACCAGATACACGGCAGTATCCTCTACAAACCTTATCACGGAGGAATCGGAGTATTATGCACTCGACCCGGACGATGCTTTGACCCTAAACCTTGGTGTCAATCCGCTTTTGCAGTTTGGTTTGAAAACCACAAGGGCAAGGCTTATTACCAATATTCTGAATGCTATCGCTGTGGTGGACTATGTTCCCTTTGACAGCACCACCATTGGCAATCCGGCTTTTGACCCTATGGACGTACTGCGTTTCTCCGGCGGTCATGCAGATGAAAAACAGCTGTCCTGCATTACGAGCATTACCTATAAAATCAATGGAAAACACAGCTTGAAGTGCGTGGGTAAGAACCCAAAGCTGGCAGCGGCAAAAAGCAAGAATGACAAAAATATCACGGGACTGCTGAATCAGATTGAAGCAGGAAAAATCGTGGTTTACAACTTCATCAATGCTTCTCCTTTTACCATTGGCAGTTCCAATACGGAGATTATGGCGATTGCCTTTACCTCAAAGGAAGAAACTACAGCTACCTTTCTGGCAGAAATCCTCTTTGAAGTGACCAATGATGAGGTGGAGCGAACCGTTCATGGGACGGTGCCAACCGTGGACGAGGAAGGCACAGAGGGCAGCAAGGAGATTGATTTTACCTTTTCAGAGGTCGGACAGTCGGAATTGACGGTTACATACAAGATGAATGATGAAGAGGTCAAAACCTTTTATCCGAAAAAGACCTGTATAAACGGGAAGCACATCCTTACGCTGTTCCTACCAATCACGCAGGTCATTGCAAACAGTGAAAACACACTGGCGGTATATTTCAAAATAGCTGGCGGAACGCTGACTATCGGAGAATCACAAATCCGTGCAACCATCAGCGGACAGGGACTTGTGGCTGGCATCGGTGACTGGAATGGACGCATCAGCATTTCCGAGACCATTGACCGTGTTCCAATCGCGCAGACCACCTTTGGCTATGACGCCTTTATAGACACGGCAGCCATCGTATTCCCAAGGATTGTCCTTCGCCCGATTACACAGCCGCTGACTCGTATTCCGATTATGGAAAGCGAATTTACCTACCATCGTTTGAATGAGAGAGTGACGGCAGTGGAGGTTATCAAGACATTTACAATGGACAAGGACTTCCCACCGCACTATGACCAGACGGTTGTGGAATTGAATGAGGACAGTGCGTTCTGTATGATTAGCGATTACTCATTCGTATCCTCAGCAGAAGAAATCAATGCGGGTCAGCTGCAGCATCTGACCGTGGATACAGAGCCGTTCGAGCGTGTGGAGAGATTGGAGGTGACAACGTGCTGATAGATGAAACAAAATATATCTGGTCAAAGTGGCAGCAGCCTGCCTTCACGGATAACGAAACGTGGGGCATGGTTTCTGCCACTTCTGTTCATGAGGTATCCGGCATGGATTATTCAGCTTTCCATACATTGGATGGAAATGCAGATACCCATTGGGAGAGCGGCGAAGCTGTAACCAATGCACAGTTTATCTGGCGGTTTGAGAAGCCGCTGAAAATCTATCGGATAGAGCTGGTCAACAAACCGACCAGCAACATTCATATCACAAAATCCGTAGAGGTTTATGCAGACGAAGGAAGGACTGAACCGATTATTACTGGCGAGTTTCCGGCAGCATCGAAAAGCAAATGTAACTTGGAGCCGGCACAGCCTTTCTCCTGCGACTGCTTGGTACTGAATCTTTCTTCAGATGCAGAAGCCGGAGTGAAATATGTAGGTCTTACGGAAATTCGCCTGATTGCGGAGGTCGGACAGGAAAAAACAGTCCTTCTTCCATTCCTTAATACTGCGGAAAATATGGAGTACGTGAACAACGGCTACAACGATGACAGCACTTTTAATACCGAAGGTTTGGACGGCTTTATGTTTAACGGCATTGCTGCCAATCCGCTGTATATCTCAAGCAATCATTGGATCGGGTTTGGTACGAACACGGAGCAGCTTAGAATCCTGCGCAGGGACGGCTGCTCCACTGCAATTTACAGACAGCTTGGGGAAACCACCAATGGACTGCAATTCCTCAAAATCCGTTTTGAAGGCTACACGGCTTACAATAATCGAGTGGATGCTACAAGGCTGATTTTTGAGTTGTTTTTGCTCTCCAATAACGATATGTTCCTAAATGTCATTCAGACTCCGACCAACACCGGGTACTTGGGAACCTCGGATATGATATGCGGTGGAACTACCACAGCACTCACACTGGCAGACGGCAGTGGAGACGGAGCGCAGGTCAGCTTTTATCATCAGGACGATGGTGGACGCACATGGAATATCGTGTATGCCATGTATGAGGAAACCGACACCTACTCTTTTGCCTATCTGGTGCGGCAGGCAGATGTTTTTTACACCTATGCAGATGGAGCATTGACCGAGGTGGCGATTGAAACGCTGTCGGCGGCAATGTTTCTGAAATATGGCTTTGAGGAAATCCCTTCCACAGAAATTCTGACACCAATCGACAATATGCAGATGTATCTGTGGAAAGCCGGAGGCGCAGAAGAACTGCTGAAAGCAAATGTGAAAGCCTATCCGTATCCGCAGGTGCTGGATGCCGTGGCGGATATGAGTCACATCTCCATTCTCGGTATCAAGATGATGACGGCAGAGTATTCCGGGGATGTTTTCGTGTCGATTTCTGTCGATAACGGTCAAACCTACTCAGAGGATATGCCCCTTGGAGATTGGCTGAATACCGATGTGGAGGAACTTTATAACAGTTTAAGTGAAGAAAAGCGGCTGCTTCTGTGCTTCACGCTCCATGACAATGCCGCCATCTCACGCTTCAAGATTACCTACATCAATTAAAGGAGGAGAACCAAATGCTGAAAGGTAAAATGAAAATAGAACTGACGGACGTCCATACGGGCGAAACCGAAACGGTGCTGGAACAGAATATGGTGACCAATGCACTGTCTAATATCTTCAAGCCGATGGGACTGGATAAGTCACCCGGCAAGATGATAAACGGCATGAATCCCTATTACCAGACTGTCCTTGGTGGTCTGCTGCTTTTCGATGCAGAGATTGAGGAGAATGCTGACAATCTGTATCCGCCCTCCGGGGTCAATCTGATTGGCTGTGCTTCCTACGGTGTTCAGAATAATACCACAGGAACGCTCCGGGGCGGTTTCAACCAGACGGAAAGCGAACTGAATATGACCGACCGCTATATGAAATATGTGTATGATTTTACCACCTCGCAGGCAAACGGCACGATTTCCTGTGTCTGCCTGACACATAAAAACGGCGGCTACACTTCCTATGGCGGTAAGGATGCACCATTTGGAAGCAACTACGGCCTTGGTATGCAGGTCTGTGATGGGCAGCTCCAATATGTTTACACCAACTATACGGGAGCAAGCACCGGGGATAAGTATTCCGGGATTAGCATAGGTACAACAGAAGCAATTTTCCTCATCAATATGGAAGAAGATGCTGTGTATTACTTCCGTATCGATAATAACAAAAAGATTACGATTACCAAACGCAGAGCCTATATGAAGTCGGTGTCTGTGCTGGAAAATCCCTACTCCAAGAAACCACTCATCGATTCCTTTGAGTTGGAGGAACTGAAAACGGAGCTGCCGACCAGTTACACCTCTTACAACTTCGATATCGCAGACAACTGCCTGTATATCGTAAGCTGTGGCAACTACTATCTTGAGGTAAATGGCACCTTCGTGGTAACAAAGGTCAGCTTCTCCAACTGGAAGGTTACGCAGTACACCATGACCAATACTACGGCAGAGAGAATTAACCTTGCAGGAATGAGGACTTCCTATATTCACAGAGGGTATATCTTCTTCCGAGGTTATAACAACTCCAATCATATTTACAAGATGGAAATCGGAAACTCTGCAAATGTGGAGCAGCTAAAACTGGTAGGCTTTTCAAGTATCAACGGAACCTTTGCACTGGGTATCAATGGCAGAATTTATATTGAGGGATATAGTGGAGGAGTCTATTATCTGTATGTAATTAACCTTGATACAAATGAGATTTTGAAAGTTGAAGCTTCCCGGATCATTGGCGGCAATAACTATCCCTGCTACACCCCGGTGCTGAATGAACCAATGCTGTGGTTTGGAAGCTACGGAAACTGGTCAACCATTGGATACTTTATCCTATCCAACTATCTGGCCACCATCAACAACCTGTCTGAGCCTGTGACGAAAACGGCAGATAAAACCATGAAGGTCACTTATATCATTCAGGAGCAGTAACAACTTCATATTCGGAAACGAGGACTATCCAACTTTGGACAGTCCTTTTTTCATACACAAAATCAAAGAAAGCGAGGAATTTCACATGAAAGAATTCTGGAACACGATTCAATTTGTCTTTGCAGGCATCGGCGGCTGGCTCGGCTGGTTCTTAGGCGGCTGTGACGGTCTGCTCTATGCACTGCTTGCCTTTGTGGTGGTGGACTATATCACGGGAGTGATGTGTGCCATCTCTGACCACAGCCTGTCCAGCGAGGTAGGCTTCAAGGGCATCTGCCGAAAGGTGCTGATTTTTCTGCTCGTGGGGATTGCAAATATCCTTGATGTGCAGGTTATCGGAACCGGCTCTGTACTGAGAACGGCAGTGGTATTTTTCTACATTTCCAACGAGGGTATCTCCCTTTTGGAGAATGCAGGACATCTTGGTCTGCCTATCCCTGCAAAGATGAAGGAAGTATTGGAACAGCTGCATGACCGCAGCGAGAAAGGAGACGAATAATTATGGCTTATACAAACAGTCCTCTTGTAGTTTACACGGGACTCAGTCCGAATCACTCCGGGCAGAGAACCCATTCCATTGACCGTATCACACCACATTGTGTGGTGGGTCAGTTATCAGCAGAAACCATCTGTGCCTGTTTTCCGGCAGGACGGGATGCAAGCTGCAATTATGGCATCGGCACAGACGGCAGAGTGTCTTTGTGCGTGGAGGAAAAGAACCGCTCTTGGTGTTCCTCCAGCAGTGCCAATGACCAGAGAGCCATCACGATTGAATGTGCCAGTGATAAGACTGAGCCGTATGCCATGAACAGTGCAGTATATAACGCCCTTATCAAACTCTGCACAGACATCTGTAAGCGTAACGGCAAGAAGAAACTTCTGTGGTTTGCCGATAAGAACAAGTCCTTAAATTATGCTCCGAAGTCCGATGAGATGGTCATTACTGTACATCGCTGGTTTGCTAATAAAAGCTGTCCGGGCGATTGGCTCTATAACAGACTGGGGGATTTGTCCGCAAAGGTAACGGCGGCTCTTGGAGGAACGGCACAGACTCCGACCGCAGACAGTACGGTTTGGTATCGTGTGCGTAAGACTTGGGCAGATGCCAAGAGTCAGCTTGGAGCCTATAAGGAACTTGCCAATGCGAAAGCCTGCGTAGACAAGCATCCGGGATATAGTGTGTTTGATGTAAATGGTGTAAACATCTACACATCTAACACAACTGCTTCTGCCGTGCCGTATCAAGTGTGTGTGTCCATTTCGGACTTGAACATCCGCAAAGGTCCCGGCACGAATTATGCCAGAACGCAGTACATCCCGGTTGGTACATACACCATCGTGGAGGAAGCTGACGGACAGGGTGCATCCAAGTGGGGCAGGCTGAAAAGCGGCGCCGGATGGATTTCGCTGGATTATTGCAAGCGGGTGTAACTGAATAGCAAGAGAATGAAAAGCCTGTGTGAGTTCCTTGATTGGGACTTTCACAGGCTTTTTTCTGTTTTATGGGGTTCGATGATGCAGGAATTTTCGCTTATCGGTAGGTGGGAACAAATCCACCGTTCAGATAGGAGGAATTGCTATGCAGGTAACAAAGCTGACAGCAGAGCAAATAAACACTGCACCAAAGAAGCACCAATATACTATGGAAGAAATGCAGCGAGAATATGACTATATCAGAGCTGAACAGATGACAAAAAAGCTGCTCAATAAAGGTCTGATTACGGAGGAAGAGTACGACATAATCATGACAAAAAACCGACAGGTATTCTCCCCTATTTTGTCGGATTTATATCCCCGGTAATCGTTGCTATTACAGGGGTTCAGAGGTAATATGTGACCTACCAAAGAGGAGGTGAGTTGATGAAACGGATAACAAAAATAAAGGAAAATGAGAGCCTTGCCCTTGGCAAGAAGCTGCGTGTTGCAGCCTACTGCCGTGTCTCCACAGACAGCGATGAACAGATGGTCAGCCTGGAGGCACAGAAAAACCATTACGAATCCTATATTAAGGGGAATCCGGAATGGGAGTTTGCAGGACTTTATTTTGATGAAGGAATCTCCGGCACAAAGAAAGCAAAACGCACGGCACTCCTTCAGATGATGAAAGACTGCGAACAGGGCAAGATTGACTATATTATTACAAAGTCTATCAGCCGTTTTGCAAGGAATACAACAGACTGTCTGGAGATGGTAAGGAAGCTGATAGACCTTGGCATATTCATATATTTTGAAAAGGAAAATCTGAACACGGGGTCAATGGAAAGTGAACTGATGCTTTCCATATTGAGCAGCCTTGCGGAGAGTGAGTCTGTTTCCATTTCGGAAAACAGTAAATGGGCAATCCAGAAGCGATTTCAGAATGGAACCTTTACCATTTCCTATCCTCCATACGGCTATAAGAATGTAGATGGTGAGATGGTAGTGGAGCCTGAACAGGCAGAAGTTGTGAAGTTCATTTTTGCTGAAACCCTTGCGGGAAAGAGTTCTAGTGCGATTTCATCGGAATTGCAAAAGCGGAAGGTGCCTACCCGTAAGGGCGGCAGCTGGACACCGACTACGGTGCGAGGCATTCTTTCCAATGAAAAATATGTGGGAGATGTTCTTTTTCAGAAGACCTATACGGATTCCCATTTCAATAGGCATACAAATTATGGCGAGCGTGACCAGTACATGATGCAGGATCATCATGAAGCTATCATCAGCCGGGAGGACTTTGAAGCCGCAGGGATGCTAATCAATCAGAGGGCAGCAGAAAAAGGAATTCTGAAAGGCACAGGCAAATACCAGAACCGCTACCCTTTCTCCAGCAGGATTATCTGCGGAGAGTGCGGTGCCAAGTTCAAACGCCGGATTCACAGTGCAAGCAAAGTGAAGTATGCTGCATGGTGCTGCAGTCAGCACATTGATGATATTTCAAAATGCTCCATGATGTATATCCGGGAAGATGCAATAGAACAGGCTTTTGTCACGATGATGAATAAGCTGGTATTTGGCAGAAAACAGGTATTGAAGCCACTGCTCGATGCCCTGCGGGAAACAAGCCGGACAGATGGTCTTGGGCGAATCAATGAACTGGAATCAAGACTGGAGAAGAATCTGGAACGCAGGCAGGTGCTGATGGGACTCATGACCAAGGGGTATCTGGAGCCTGCACTGTTCAATCAGGAAAACAACGAACTGCTGGCAGAGGCAGCACAGATGAATGCAGAAAAGGAAAACCTGTCCCATGCCATCAATGGAGAACTTACCCGTACCGAGGAGGTCAGCAGCCTTTTGCGATTTGCCAATAAGGAAGAAATGCTGACAGTCTTTGACGGGGATTTATTTGAAGAATATGTGGAGCAGATTGTGGTCTGTTCCAGAACAGAGATTGCATTCCACATGAAGTGCGGACTGATTTTGAAGGAAGGAGTGTAGCATATGGGACACACACCATACGGATATCGCATTGAAAACGGAAAAGCGGTAGTCAATGAAGAACAGGCGGCTCAGATACGGACACTGTATGAAGGGTATCTTGGAGGTCTGGCATTGATGGAAGCGGCAAAAGCAGCAGGATTAAAGCTGTACCACGGTTCCGCAAAGCGGATGATGCAGAACCGCCATTACCTTGGAGATGCTTACTATCCGGCGATTATCAAACAGGATATCTTTGATGCAGCACTTGCTGAACAGCAGAAAAGAGCCAAGAGTCTGGGCAGGGTTTTTGAGCCGAAGGAAGCAGAAACGGCACCGCCTGCCATGCAGTTTACCATTGGCAGAGTAACACAAAAATATGAAGACCCATTTAGGCAGGCAGAATATGCCTACAGTTTGATAGAAAGTGAGGTCAGAGAAAATGACACAGAGTAGAATCACAGTCATCCCAGCAAGACAGCGTGTCGGAACGCAGAAGAAAACAGCGGAAAAGCCAAAGATGCGTGTGGCTGCCTACTGTCGTGTTTCCACGGATAGTGATGAGCAGGCTACAAGCTATGAGGCACAGATTGAGCATTATACGGATTTCATTCAACAGAAGCCGGATTGGATATTTGCCGGAATCTATGCCGATGATGGTATCTCCGGCACCAATACCAAAAAGCGTGAGGAGTTCAACCGCATGATCGAAGACTGCATGGCTGGAAAAATCGACATGGTCATTACCAAGTCCATCAGCCGATTTGCCAGAAACACATTGGATTGCCTGAAATATATCCGTCAGCTGAAGGATAAGAACATTTCAGTATTCTTCGAGAAGGAGGCAATCAACACAATGGATGCCAAAGGCGAGGTGCTTCTTACCATTATGGCCTCTCTTGCACAGCAGGAAAGCCAGTCCCTCTCACAGAATGTGAAACTTGGATTGCAGTATCGATACCAGCAGGGACTGGTGCAGGTCAACCATAACCGCTTCATGGGATACACTAAGGATGAAAAGGGGCAGCTTATCATTGAACCCGATGAGGCTGTGGTGGTCAAACGCATTTACAGGGAGTACCTTGAAGGTGCAAGTTTGCAGCAGATTTGCAGAGGTCTTGAGGCAGACGGGATATTAACGGGTGCCGGAAAGAAGAAATGGCGACCAGAATCAGTTAAGAAGATACTTCAAAACGAAAAATACATCGGTGACGCACTTCTTCAGAAAACCTATACGGTGGATTTCTTGGAGAAAAAGCGTGTGCCGAATAACGGCTTGGTTCCGCAGTATTATGTAGAAAACAGCCACGAAGCCATTATCCCCCGCGACCTTTATATGCAGGTGCAGGAAGA
>JAQWFL010000054.1 GCA_028704435.1 Anaerostipes sp.
GCAAGGCATCATTGATGGAGTTATTGAAAGGGTGTACTCACAAAATTATGCCATGCGGAAAAGATTAAATGGCGAAGTAGAAAAGGTATCAGAGTATCAGGTACCAGAGTTTATGAAGATCCAGCAGAGTGTGATTGTGCTAGATCAGGAATTAAGTGTAGAAGAACAGGTCAGAGCCTATTCCCCAACCCTGCAGGATATTTATCAGGGACTGGTGGACGAAGGAAGTAACTTATCCCTTCACCTTGCAGCTGCAATGGAAATCTTCGTAAATGGATCGCTGAATCTGTTTAACCACAGAACCAACGTGGACTTAAATAACAGATTCATCGTCTTTGATATTTCTGGAATGAAAGATAACCTGCGTATTACATCCATGCTGATTATGATGGAAACGGTGCGTGGAAAGATTAAAGAAAATTCCGCATTAAAGAAATGGACCCATCTGTATATTGATGAATTCCATGAATTATTAGGTGTAGAACAGGTGGCAGGCTTCATATTGAAGCTGTGGAAGGAGATTCGTAAGATGTCAGGGATTTTAAATGGCATCACACAGAATATGACCGACCTTTTAAATAATGATAACAGTAATAAGTTGTCAGCCATTTTATCGAACACCGAGTACTTTGCCCTGCTGTCACAGTCCACCTTGGATAAGGAAAAGCTTATGAGCTTTCTGCCACAGATTTCGCCTGCGATGTTTAATTTCGTAGATAATGCAGAGTCTGGAACAGGACTTTTAAAAATGGGAAATGTAACGGTTCCCTTTGATATGCGAATGAGCAAGGATTGTGAGATTTATGAGATTGTAAATACCGATGGCGGTGGCTATGGGGTTTAAGGAAAAGAAAGCTTTTTCTGAGAATAAAGGAAACTTCACCAATCAGATGGCATGTTTTGTAAGCCACGAAGCAGGGCAGTTTACAGGAGAAGAAAATGCGTCGGCATCAGGAAGTCTTGATGCTGCCGCAGAAAAAGCCATCCGATTATCTGCAGAGAAAAATCGCAGTGAAAAGATAGAAGTCAAGTCACAGCGAAATGATCTAAAGGAAAGCATCCGTATGGATCAAAAGCAGTTAAAAGCAGAGGAAAAGAATCTGACACAGAAAAAAGCGGAGATTGTAAAAGAGAAACATGAGCTTAAGGTGAAACAACAGGACAGCCGTTTTACCAAGGAAGAGTTAAAGGAACACAAAGAAAAAATCAAGGAGCAGGAGCGTTTCACAGAAAAAGAAACGAGCCGGATCAGTGATAAGAGAGCCGAAGTAAACGAGAAGCTTGATAAAAAGAAGGAATTAAAGAAAAAGGAAGATAAGCAGAGAAAGAAGCAGGCAACCAAGGTTTCCATTGGAAATATGCTTCGATCCAAGAAGGATATCTCCAATGAACTAGCAGGTGGTGGAGCCAATACAGGAGATGCCTTTGCAGATGCAAAGGGAGGATTGGTTGGAACCCTTTTAGAAGTGGTCAATCCCATGCATTATGTGAAAGCATTCATCGCAAAGATTGTAGCTTTGATAGCACCTGCTGTTTTGCTTTTTACCACAATTGCAATGGTGGTAGTAATCATTGTCGCGATTTTGTTTCAGGTGTTGATGCCACTAAAAGAAGTGGGAGATGCAGTGACAGGATTTTTGTCCATCTTTACAGTGGATTCGGATACCTTTTCTAATGCAGCCATGACAGAAGAGGAAATCAATCAGATTATTGCAGATTCCGGGTGTGATTCCACACAGGAGAAAGTGCTTCGATTTGCATTATCCAAAGTGGGATATCCATATAGTCAGGAACAGCGTACTAGTGGAACAGCATATGACTGTAGTTCCCTTGCCTATTATGCATGGAAGGAAGCTGGCGTTGATCGCAGTCATGGAGCCAATTATCCACCCACTGCAGCAGAGGGAGCAAGGATGGCGAAGAATTCTGGAAAATGTGTGGAAAGCGGAGATGCATCTGGATTTAGTTTAAAGCCAGGGGATCTGATTTATTACGGAGGCAGTGACAATGGAAGATACTTAGGTATTTACCATGTTGCGATTTATGTGGGAAATGGAAAGGCAGTGGAAGCCTTAAATACAAAGTACGGAGTGGTCTATCAGACGCTTCGGACAAAGAACGCAATCATGGTCGTAAGACCAAATAATTAGAGGAGGAACATAAGATGGATGAAATATCACAGGTAGTAGAGCTGGAATGTAAAGGCGTGTATTACTTATTGAATGGAAGTAAAGAAACCATTGCATTGTTGGCAAAAGGCATTATGGCCATTGCTGACTGGAAGCATGAGAGAGGACTAAGAAAAGCTGGGGAATGCAGTTGGGCGAAGATTCAGGAAGTATCCAATGGAAATCCTGTTCTGTTAAATTTTCCAAAGGAAATGTTTGAAAATTCGGTGGATAATCCAAACGTAGATAAGATGTTTGATGGGAGAGAAAAGATTTCTCCTTTTGAGCTCTACTGTGAGGAACATGGACTTCGCTACTGTACGATGCCGGATCTAAATCCCGATGATGACTATATTCCAGTAGCTGTGCCAGCACAGGATGCAGGGATTCATTCAGAACAGATTAAGCATTACATGAATAAGAAAGTGGAGCGGGAAGAATCAAAGGATAGTGCCTATGATGAAGCCATTGTGGAGGCGAAAGAAGAACTTGCCAATGCAAAAACCGATGAGGAAAAAAAGGCAGCCAAAGAAAAGTTAGAAGCTTTAGAGGATGGAAAGAGCCAGAATGCTGCAATTTTAACCGAATCCAAGGAGCATTTGGAAAAGGATAACGTGCTAGAGTTTTCCGAGTATTTAAAGATGGGAAAGGGTACGAACTTTGAAAAAGATCCCAAACAGGCATTACTGCAGGCAGAGATGTGTGGAATGGTCAAAGAGTTTATGCCAAATGACTGTATGTATCCAATTCGTGAGGAAGCCTTGGTGCCAGAGAGTAAGGAAATCTTTTATTCACAAAAGGCAGGAGAGGATGAACTTCGAACTGTAAGAAGAAGCTTTAAAACTGCAGAAAATGGTACGGTGTATTCTACCTATACCGTAGTAGATCCAAAGGAGCCAGGCAATGTCCATATATTTTCCGATAAGGGGATTTCGCAGGCAGAGTGGAAAGAACAGCTTCCAGAATTATTAGCAGAAGCAGGCATGCTTGCCACTACACCAACGACAGCCATTCGAACCGAGGAACGGTTAAAAGCATATGTGGATGGGCTGGATGCAAATTTTACTAAAGCCCCAGAGGAAGAGGGGCAGGAGCCAATCAGTAATGAAAAAGCAAAGGAAATGATTGAGGAAACAAAGGAAGAGAACCTGCAGAAGAAATCCTATGAGGATTCTTTGTATACCACAGTGACGGTACCTTCTACTGCAGTGATGGCAGATGGAGAACAGGTATTATCCCTTGAATTAGCCAATGGTCTGGTAAAGGATATTGAACTTGCTTCCATGAACAGTGAGGAAGCCCAGGTCAAGATTAAAAGTGATGCTTATTATAAGCTGGAGCGCACCAATGGTGGAGAATCCTTAATCAATGGAGAAGAAGTATTAGCAGCTATTGAGAAGAATAAATCCCATGTCAGCACCGAAGCATTAAAAGCTGCAAGAAGTGCAGCTAGAAAGTAGGTGCATATGGCGGATTTATTTCACAAACAAAGAAGTATAAAAAAGCATACGAGAAGTCTGATGGAGACAGTTCTAATCTATCTGATCGGATCAATCCTTTGTGTATATTTTGGATTTTTATGTGGAGCCGTGTGGCTAGAGGGAAACAATCTGACCGAGTTTTTGGAGAATTTCAATACGTTTATTCTTGAACAGCATCATTTTCTCGTGGGTGTAACCAGTGCTACACCCACCTTCATCGGAGTATTTTTCGTATCCTGGTCATTAGCATTTGTGCTGATCTTTACCAAGATTGAACATCCCTTTGCAGGAGAAGAATATGGTGTTGCCAGATGGGGTAGTGTAAAGGAATTTACGAAAGAATTTGCCAATCATGATGAAGCAAATATGGTAGAAGTCGTTACCGGAGATGTGAAGCTTTCAGCACCACTTCGGGTAAATACAGCAAATTATTGGCTGGCAGAGGATGTTTATCTATCCATCCATAATGAGAAAACTTCGAACCTGAATATGTTAGTCGTAGGTCCGCCAGGTTCTGGTAAATCCTTTCGACTTGCAAGACCAATGTTATCCCAGCTTTGTGGCAATTTCCTTGTGACAGATCCTAAGGGAGGCGCGGAACGTTCCGCTATGAAAAGTAGTGGCACAGTTCTGCTGAATTATTAAATAAATTCAGTTCAACTGGAGAACTGAACACATGAATTGTCGAATGACAGGGTAACGCCTTGAAAGGCATCCTTAATCCTCCGACTTGCATGGATATGAGTAAACATTGAAATGTAAGAAGCTCGGTGAAGTCGGCAGAAAGACACCGTAACAGTTTGGCTGACGAAAGCTACCCAGAGGTGGGCGGTGTGTCTGATATGCCGGAGGTCTATAAGTTACCTATGGTTAGAATGAGGAGAATAGACAAGCTCTTCTGACGAATCTTCGAATGTACGGGTCTATATCGGGACTATGTAGAAATGCATAGTGACACAAATAGTGTCGCTAGTGTGGGTGAGTAAGACTCTGCCTTTATGAAAGTCCATGCATTGTTATAGGCAATGGCAAGCTAGCAGGCTCATAGAAGAAACCTAAGGGTAAAATGTAAAGATAATGTGTTCGGAACGTTCGAAGCTGACAACGTGGAGAATTTACTTTCTGTGAAGCGTATCAAACGGGAAAATCACGCAAGTGGTATAAGGGAGATCATGTCAGTGAAAGCGGAGGTATGGTACCTATGAAGCCATGATAATAAGTGGTGGAGGGAAGACCTCTAGTCGTGTAATTAGTAAATCAAAATCGAATTGGTATGGGTTCGTGTAAGACTAAGAGATGTATTCACTCCTAGATTGGAGGATACAGACCATGCTAAAGAAAGCCAAGCTACGTTATAACGAATACTATGATATGCAAAGGGTGTTCGATTCCTTATACGCAGCTAGCAAAAACGGTAACAATTTTTATAAGTTACTAGAGATTATCGGTTCAGAAGAAAATATTCGTTTAGCATATCGTAATCTGAAAACAAACAGTGGTAGTAATACTGCTGGAACTGATGGGAAAACCATTGAAGATATCAAAACTCTTACAGATAAAGAAGTCATTGATACAGTTAGAATTATGTTAGATGATTTTATGCCAAGTTCTGTGAGAAGAGTGTTCATTCCAAAGCCAGGTAGTGATAAAAAGCGACCTTTAGGAATCCCGTGTATATGGGATAGGCTAGTCCAACAATGCATTCTGCAAGTGTTAGAGCCAATATGCGAACCAAAGTTTCATAATCATTCCTATGGATTCCGATCTAACAGAGGTGCAGACCATGCAATCAGCAGAACTGTCAGTATGGTCAATATGTTTCGTCATTACTATTGTGTTGATGTTGATATAAAAGGATTTTTCGACAACGTTGACCACGGAAAGTTATTGAAACAGATATGGACACTAGGTATCAGAGATAAAAGGTTGATTTGTATTATCAGCAAAATCCTAAAATCAGAGATAGAGGGAGAAGGAATTCCAACGAAAGGAACGCCACAAGGTGGCATTATCAGTCCGCTACTGTCTTTGATAGTGTTGAATGAATTGGATTGGTGGGTAAGTGACCAATGGGAAACATACCAACCAAAAAGATTTTCGAATAAGAAGAGCTTTTCTTCCTATGCAAGGAACTATACCAATCTGAAAGATGGATTCATAGTCAGATATGCAGATGATTTTAAAATTATGTGTAGGACTTATGATGAAGCTCAAAGATGGTATTATGCTACCGCTGATTTTTTGAAAACAAGGTTGAAGCTAGATATTAGCCCAGAGAAATCTAAAGTAGTTAATATGAAGAAAAACTCGTCAACATATTTAGGATTTAAGATTAAGGTTGTACCAAAAGGGAAAACAAGATACGGATTTATTGCTAAAACGGATATGAGCGACAAGGCAATCAGGAAAGCAAAAACAAATCTGAAAGCTAAGATTATTAACATCCAAAAGCATACCTCATATATAGCCATAGATAATTATAATTCTGCGGTTAGAGGTATACAGAATTACTACTGTATTGCAACAAATGTTTATAACAACTTAACGGATGTGAGTTACGCTCTTTTACCGACCACAAGAATACGTCTAAGAGATATCAGTAAAACAGTCCCATTTAGGGAAACAGATATCGAATTTCAGCGAAAAGCTATTGGAATCAGAGATGACACAAAGATTGTAAAACTAGGGTCTCAGACATTACTTCCGATTACGGCGGTACGTCACAGAAGTCCTATGAATTTCTCTCAAGACACAACGAATTATACAGCTAAAGGAAGAGAGAAAATACACAACAATCTGGAAAAAGTCACTGAATTAGAATTTGAGGCACTTGCAAGAGGCAGAGACCCCAATGAATCTGTTGAATTTAATGATAATCGCATATCAGCGTTTGTAGTTCAACAAGGGAATTGCTATATAACAGGTCTGAAATTGAATGCCAATGATATGAAATGTTTTAGGAAAATACCATTGTCACAAGGTGGAACGAATAAGCATGGAAATATCGCATTTGTAGAGCCAAGAGTTTTTAATTTGATATTCAATGACAACATCAATGAAGCAAAAATGCAATTAGCGACACTGAAACTAGAAGAATCTAAAAGAAACAGACTGAACAAAATCAGACGTAACTATGGTTACCAATCAATATAGATAATCTATGATTTACGAAAAACACGATGGCACGCCGTATGAAGCGAAAGTTTCACGTACGGTGTAGAGCGGGGGAAAAGGTGGAGATAATTTCAAAGCCTTACCTATCGCTATAATTATACAAGCAGACAGGACAGTATTTTGAAGATAATGGATATGAAGTCATGGTTATGAATGTGGAATCCGAGGATGGAATGCCAATGAGTATACGGTTTAATCCATTTGCTTATATCAGAAACGAATCAGATATCATGAGCATTGCAGGAATTCTAATGAAAGCAACCACGCCATCCGAGGAAGGGGGAGTTGGTAATGACCAGTTCTTTGAGCAGTCTGCAGAAGTACTATTAACGACACTGATTTATTTGATTCACTATTATTATCCGAAGGAAGAGCGAAACTGGAAGACCTTTGTAAAATTATTAGAGGCAACGACTGTATATACCAAACCAGATGGATCGATTGATAACCGCCCAGGTGGAATCATGAAGATTATGGAGCGGGCACAAAGAGAATGGCAGGCCCATCATGATACCGATTTCCCAGGGTATGTGTCGGTAGAAAAGTATTATAACGGAGCAGCAGAAACCACCTCATCCATTGTGGCATCCGTAGATGCACACTGCAGGTATATGAAGTTAAATTGTGTCATTGATTTATTGTCAGAAGATGAGATTCATATTGCAGAAAGCTTTGGGTATTCAAAACCATCTACAGAGAGTAAGACAGGAAAGCGAATCTTATTTATCGTAACCAGTGAAGATAAGCGGTATTATGACTGGATTCCATCCATGGTCTATTCCTTATTCTTTGATGAGCTGTATCATCTGACTGCCATTGACCCCACACTGCATGAGTCATTACCACAGCATCTAACCTTTTTGATGGATGAATTTTCCAATGTTACACTGCCAAATTCCTTCGTAGAAAAGCTGTCTACTATGCGAAGCCGAAACATGAGTGCAGTCATTATTGTGCAGAACTTAATTCAGCTAAAACGAAAGTTTCCAAAGTATGACATGGATAAGGATTTGATGGGTAACTGTGCCATCATTGATATCTTAGGCGCACCAGATATGGATTCCTGTGAATACTTAAGTAAGCATTTTGGAACCCAGACCATCCATAAAGCCAGTGATTCTGATTCCAAGGACCATAAGGGTTCCTCATCGAGATCCGAGGATGTGATGCAAAAGAGCCTGCTATCTGCAGAAGATATCTTTGCTATGAAAAAGGATGGAGAGTGTGCCATTGTGGTAAAAGGCACTGATCCGCTGTATCAGAAGAAGTGTGAGATGGAAAAGACTTCCTTTGTGAAGCTCTTGTGTAGAAAGCATAATCCCTATGACCCGAAAAAGAGACAGATTCGGAAGCGGAAAAGATTAGAAGATAAATCCAAGATGCTTCTTATGAATACCGATGCCAAAGAGGAAGCCAAAAAGCTAAGAGAACATGGAGTCACCATTATTTCCATGACAGAATCCGATGCCAGACAATTTGTGGAAGCAATGGATATTGGCATGAAACCAGATTCATTTATTATTACAGATGAGATGCGAGAAATCATAAAGAAAAATAAGGAACGATATGAAGAAGAGCAAAGTGATAAGAAAGATCGCAGTTTTATGTTCTTGTTTGATAAAGATGCAAAGGACAAAGATGCAGAGAAGCAAAAGTATCAAAAGCGAGTGATGGAAGCAACCAAACTTCTAACAGCAGGGTATTCCTATTCCCATGTAAAAGGAGTAAAGCCACTTTTAATGGATGGGTATTCTGCAGAAGCGGTGAAGGAATTATTTGCAAAAGATGCACCAGTAGAGGAAGTCAAAAACGTGGTGAATATTATAACGGAATAGCGTAGAGAAGAAGTCATGAGAAATTCATGGCTTTTTTAATTACATTGGTAACTGTTCAGAACCCCCTTGGGGAACTAATTAATTTTTGTACAAAACAGAGAATTTTTAAAACCTGTTTTGCGATATTATTTCGGTAATTGGTGGATAACCAATTGTTTGTGATTGAATAATTTA
>JAQWFL010000055.1 GCA_028704435.1 Anaerostipes sp.
TTTTTTCCATTCCATTATGAGAACCAATATAAGAAATCTTATATCCTTCATCAATAAGTTTTGGCATAAGAGCCATATTTGGAGTTACGTGTCCAGCAGTACCTCCACCAGTTAATACAATTCGTTTCATCTAATCACCACCTATTTGTTTTCTTTATATTCTTTTAAAGCTTTTGCCAATTGATCGGGACAGGACGTTCCACGAAATCCACATTGAATTCCTTCTAATTTATCAATTAAGGTATCTATAGACTGTCCTACGGCTAAAGCAGCAACACCAGTTGTATTTCCCTGACATCCGCCTTGGAAATCAATACTTGTCACAATGCCGTCTTCAATTTCAAATTCAATTGCCTGAGAACAAGTTCCTTTTGTTTTGTATATCATTTTTTTTGCCTCCTAAATATTTGTTGATTCATTCTATCGGAAAGTATATCATATATCTAGGAGTTTATACAGTATAGAAAGTGGAGGAATATATGATAATAGGTATTATTGGGGCTATGGAAGAAGAAGTCCAAAGCTTGATTGATTTTATGGATGTAGAAGAAAAAAAAGAGATTTCATCTATGGTATTTTATAGAGGAAAGCTAGGCAAGAAAGAAGTTGTAGTCGTTCAAAGTGGAATTGGAAAAGTGAACATGGCGGTGTGTACACAGATTTTAGTGGATATTTATCATGTAAATCAGTTAATTAATACTGGAATCGCCGGAGGTCTTTATGAAGATATTAATATAGGTGATATTGTGATATCAAGTGATACCCTGCAGCATGATATGGACGCAACAGGATTTGGATATGAACTAGGAGAAATTCCAAGAATGGAAAGTTCTATTTTTCAGGCAGAGGAAGAACTGGTAAAATTGGCAAAGGAAATTTGTGAAGAGGTAAATCCAGATATCCAATGTTTTATTGGACGTGTTGTAAGTGGAGATCAATTTATTTCAAGCAGCGAAAAGAAGAAAGAACTTATTGATGTATTTCAGGGATATTGTGCGGAGATGGAAGGAGCAGCCATGGCACAGGTTGCATATCTAAATAAAATTCCGTTTGTCATTTTACGTGCAATTTCAGATAAAGCAGATAATAGTGCAACAGAAGATTATCCAGCATTTGAAAAAAAGGCAATAAAACATATTCTTCGACTTGTAAGAGGAATATTAGACAGAGAATAGTCTAACTTTGTAGGAGTGTTTCTAGTGAACTCTCCTCTTTTTGATTCTATAATGTCATTAAAGGAGGAGAAGTTACATGAAAATTATTTTAGAGAATTTATTTTTTCCACAAGGATTTATTGTATTATTTGTTGTAGGAGTAATTGCACAGATAGTGGCATGGAAAAGCTATGGAAGAATGCTGGCAGACTCTGTTGAGATGGAAGGCAAAAAGAAACGGTGGTTAGGGGTACTTAGAAAGCGGTTTGAAAGTTACTATCAACTAGAGGCAAATCTTAATAATATAACTTGTGTTGTGGATAAAGAGCTGTATAAGAATAAAATATGTGGATTTCCTGACAAATGGATGGCAGATGGAAGTTTATATTGCGCCATGACTTGTTTTTTTCTTGGATTTTTAGGTGTATTGAGAAATTGTGTGAGAGGAGAGCTTTTAGAATTTTCAGTTCCAGGATTTCTTATGTTTACTCTTGCAGGAATTGCGCTGCTGGTCATTCATGAAGTATTTAGTGTAGATGAAAGGAAACAGCAGATTCGATCAAATATGATTTATTTTTTAGAAAATATTTTGCCCAATCGATGTGAGAAGAAGGAGCGAAAGATTGAAAATGAAAAGAAAGAGGAAATCATAATAAAAGAAGCAGAACAAAAAGAAAAGAAAAAAGAAGAAAAGCAAGTAAAAGAAATAGAAGAACACTGGCAGGAAATAGCAGCAGCAAAGGAATTTGCACTGACGCCAGAGGAGATTCAAATGATGAAAGAAATATTACATGAAATCTAGGATTCTTTTGTGTTGTTTTGTATTTCTCTTGTTGCTGACAGGGTGTCAAAAGAAAAAAGAAACCATACAAACCTGGTCTCAAACAAATAGTGGAACACTTAGCTGGTGGATTAAACGAAAAGAGAATCATCAGACTCCAGAAGTATCTAAGGAAGTTGATTTATCTAAGTATGATGCATATTATGTGGATCCTGAAAAACGAGATCAAAAAGTAATTTTTTTAACCTTTGATTGTGGGTATGAAAATGGGTATACAAGTCATATTTTAGATGTGTTAAAAAAGGAAAAAGTTCCAGCTGCATTTTTTGTTACAAAACCCTTTATACGAGAAAATATAAAATTAGTTCAGAGAATGAAAAAAGAAGGACACATAGTAGGAAACCATACTGTACACCACAAGAGTATGCCATCCTTATCAGAGCGAGAGCAAAAGGAAGAAATTATTGATTGTGAAGAGTATTGTAAGGAAGCCACTGGATACAAGATGGATAAATATATCCGACCACCCATGGGAGAATATAATGAAACTAGTTTAAAGATAGATAAAGAACTAGGTTATCGAACTATTTTTTGGAGTATGGCATATGTAGATTTTGATGTGAATAAACAGCCAGGGAAAGATTATGTCATTCAACATTTTAAAGATAATTATCATAATGGAGCAATTCCGTTAATGCATAATGTTTCAAAATCCAATGGGGAAGCATTAGAAGAAGTTCTTCAATTCTTAAAGAAAAAGGGCTATGAATTCTATGCGTTGAAAAGATTGTCAAAGTATTGAATAAGATATACATATTTGATATGATGAGAAAGATATGTTGGTGTTCTTTGTAATTAAGAACAAGGTTATAAGTGATAAGAAGATAATAGGAGTTTTACATGAAGAAAATTGCACAGTTTCACAAAGTGAGTTTTGAACAGTTTTTAGAAAGCTGGCAGGATTCCTTTGAGGGAACAACAAGAGAAGAGATTCAGCAGATTTACGATGAAATTCAACTGCCAAAGAGAGCAACAAGAGGCTCTGCAGGATATGATTTTTTTAGTCCTCTTAGCTTTTCGTTAGAGCCAGGAGAGACAATAAAGATTCCTACAGGAATTAGAGTTTTTATGGAAGAAGAATGGGTCTTGAATATTTTTCCAAGAAGTGGATTGGGATTTAAATTTCGACTTCAGATGAATAATACAGTTGGAATTATTGATAGTGATTATTTTTATTCAGACAATGAAGGTCATATTTTTGTTAAACTCACCAATGATTCCAATGAAGGGAAAGTTGTTTCTGTGGAAAAGGGAACAGGTGTTGTTCAGGGGATTTTTATGGAATATGGGATTACTCTTGACGATGATGCCCAAAAAATTCGTAATGGTGGATTTGGAAGTACAACAAAATAATATACTTAAAAAGGAACCATGTGAATTGGTTCCTTTTTTTGGATCTATCAAAAGAAAATACCGCCGAGGGGCATAAATGTCTTGATTATAATAAAAGAAAAAATAGATATGCAATGTGAAATGAAAGAATATGTTTATAGGAAATAAACATAGATATGATAGAACCTCCCCCTCTTACATAAATTATACATAATAAGTGAAAAATGTAAAGATGTTACATGTTAGTAATCTTCTTCAATTACTTGAATCTCTAAAAAATCAAAGTCGATAGATTCAATGAAGCTGTCAGAATAAAATCTTGTTTTACTATGTTGCATAAAATCCTTTTTGTTTGTATCAAGCCAAATTGGTGTCTGTAAATCGAATTCATAACAAACACTATCCAAGCCCTGAAAGATCTTTTTTGTACGGTTTAAGTTTGTGTCATCGTTACAGATAACAGTATCTTTTATTAAATGATTTTCGTGAAATATTTTCCCCCATAATCGAAACATAAGCACTCCTTTGTAAATATAAATATGGAGAATTATAACATGAAAACTATTTTATTCAAAGATAAGTCATGATAGAATAATAAGAATCGAAAAAATATAACAAGATTTAAAACAAAGGAGAATAGATAAGGTGAAAATACTTAAAAGAATATTTATTGATGGACTGACTGGTATGGCCCATGGATTGTTTGCTACCCTGATTATAGGGACGATTATGGAGCAGGCTGGAACAATCATGGGAGGAGATATTGGAAAGTTATTAGTGATGATAGCTGCTGTAAGCAAGGCTTTAACAGGTGCGGGAATCGGTGTGGGTGTGGCTGTTAAATTTGGTGAGTCTACATTAGTTACAGTATCTGCAGCATCTGCAGGAATGATTGGTGCCTTTGCATCTAAGTTACTGGCACATACTGTAATATCTAGTAATGGAGTTTTGCTTTCAGGACCTGGAGAACCATTAGGGGCATTTATTGCAGCATATGTAGGGATAGAAATTGGAAGATTAATTTCTGGAAAAACAAAATTAGATATTATATTAACACCACTTGTAACTATTATTACAGGAGGTGCTTTAGGATTATTTGTGGGGCCATGGGTTTCAAAACTAATGCTGAAATTAGGAGAAGCAATTCAGTGGGGAACAGAACAACAACCATTTTTAATGGGAATTATAGTAGCTGTTTTAATGGGAATGATTCTGACTCTGCCCATAAGTTCTGCAGCCTTAGGTATCATTTTGAATTTAACTGGGATTTCTGCTGGAGCAGCAGCGGTTGGATGTAGTGCACAAATGATAGGATTTGCAGTTGCAAGTTTTAGAGAAAATGGTGTGGGTGGATTAGTAGCACAAGGCTTGGGAACATCAATGCTTCAGGTGCCAAACATCGTAAGAAAACCGTTGATATGGATTCCCCCAATTTTGACAAGTGCAATTTTGGGGCCAATATCAACAGTTGTTCTTAAAATGACAAACAATGCCATTGGTTCAGGAATGGGAACCGCAGGTCTAGTAGGTCAGATTATGGGATATAAGACAATGGTTTCCTCAGGTGTCTCAAACACAACAACAATGATTATGATTATTGCAATGCATATCATTGCTCCAGCAATTCTAACTTATTTTTTTGCTGAAGGCATGCGTAGAATGGGACTGATTAAAAGTGGAGATATGAAATTACCATCATAGAATCTTGGATAAACCAGTACTAATATAAGAGGCAAGGATATCAACTTGATTTAATGAAGTTGTTTGTATCGTTTCAATATTCCAATCAGAAAAAGTATTTACGATTCCTGTAATTGAAATATGTCCAATAGAAGATAATTCTTTGGAAACACTTTCTCCAGGACGAAGGGGATTGGATGAAAGTGTAATAAATCCAATGTGTTCTTCAATGCCAAGGCAGGCGTCAATGGCAATAATAAAAGGATCCTCGTAGGATGCGTAAATTTCACAAATGGTTTTCGTTAAGTTTTTTGCGTGAATAGGATGGCATAAACATCCGAAAACAGGATAATCATGTTGTAAATGTTTTAATTTTTTTCCAACAAGGGGACCAAGGCAATCACCAGTGGCATGATCTGTTCCAATACAGAGAATGATAATTGGCTGATTGTCTTTTCTTTTCATTTGAATATAATAGAGTAATTTTTTTTGAAACAACTCCATAGAGTTTATTTCATTTGGATTATAATAATCTACTTTGTGATTCATTTAAATTCCTCCGTTTTCTATATTTTAGTTTGCTCAACTTATTAAAAAAAATTCAGAATTTTTTTCGAGCTTTCGACTTCCTTTGCTAAAATCTGCGGACTCCATATGATAGAGTGCAGTTAGTAAAAGGAAAAAGGAGGATTTTTTGTGAGACAAGAGAATCAGTTGCCAAAAAATATTAGACAGATTGGTAGCCCAGTGGGAAATGAAAAACTATATATAGAAGATTTTGTAATTACATTTTTAAAAATGCTGGCAAAGGACAACCATACATTTGTTCGCGGAGCTATTTTGTTTGGAGAGAAGAAGATTATTGAAAATGAAACAGTCATATTTATATCTGGGGCAATCGAAGGAGAAAATATAGAATTAGATTTAGATGAGACAGTTTTTGATGATACAATATGGAAAGAAATTTATCAAAAAAAGGATATATTTTTCCCAGAGCTTGAAGTAATGGGATGGGGACTCTCTAGAATGGGATTTTCTACTCGATTGAATGATAAAATAAAAAAAACGCATTTTGAAAATTTCCCTGGACAAGGAAAAGTTTTGTATGTAGTCGATATGTTAGAAGGTGAAGATGCTTTTTATATTTATCGTGGACAAGATTTGGTAAAGCAGGCAGGTTACTACATATATTACGGGAAAAATCCTCAAATGCAAAGTTATATTGCGGATAGAAAAGAAGAGTTGAAAGAAGTTATATCTTATGAAAATATGCAGGAGGCAAAACGGGATGAGAAAATTGTGCGTCAGTTTCGCAGTACAGTAAAGGCAAAGAAGAAAAAGACTAGAAATAAAAATTTATTTCATAAGATATCTTCTAGTGCTGCAGTATTATTATTTTGTTTTCTTATTGGTACCATGGTCTATACTGTACGTGGAGATCGAAGTGTATCCTTTAAAGATGCTGTGAGTGGTGCAGTAGAGGCAATGGGAGATGGAGCAAAAGAAGGAATGAAAAATGAAAAAACAGAATCCATAACTGTGACTGAGACAAAGAAAGAAATAGAAAAAACAACAGCAAAGAAAATTACACAAACAACGGCAAAAGAAACAACCTATATTGTAAAATATGGAGACAAATTAGTACGAATTAGTCAGAAAATTTATGGAAGTGAGAAATACCTGAATTATATCCTTGTAAGAAATAATATGAAAAAAACAGATAAGATATATCCGGGACAAAAATTAATTATACCTAGTATATCAAATTAAAATATCGTATAATGGTTGATATTAGGAGATAGTTATGAGCCAAAAGAAGAAAAATAAATTTTATTTATATACAACAAGCAATGAGAAAATACAAGAAGCATTGGTACGGCAGCAGAAAAAGAAGAGATTTCGACAAGTCATGGGAGTTTTAATTGTTGTTGTTTTAGTTGCCATATTTTTTGTATATAGATATAGAATTTATAGAGAAGCAACTGTTATAAAAAATATTTCAGAGATATCAGATACAACATCCAACACATTTTCATATAAAAAGGGAGTAATCTCTCTTAATGAAGATGGAATTTCTTATTTTGATGCAAATGGAAAAGGTATATGGAACAAATCTTTTTCTATTAAGAATCCTATTTTTTCTTATTGTGGAGATTATATTGCAGTGGGAAATAAAAAGGGAAATGAAGTTTGCGTTTTAGATGATGAAGGGAAAATAAAAGAGTTTAGTGTTTCATATCCTATTACTGATATTGAAGTTGCAAGTCAGGGTGTTGTGGCTGTAACCTTAAATAATGGGGATGAAAATTACATTGAGATGTATGACATGAGCCAAAAGAAGCTTGTTACAATTAAAACAACATCTGAGACAAATGGGTATCCAATGGATATTGATTTATCTGAAGATGGACAAAACTTAGCTGTAAGTTATTTAACAATTGATGGTTTAAAAGTAAAGAGCCGTTTAGCCTTTTATGATTTTGGAGAAGATGGGAAAGAAAAAGAAGATCGCTTGATTGCGGGGTATGACTATATGGATACTGTGATTTCTAAGGTAAAATATATGAATCATTCAACACTTTGTGCCATTGGAGACAATAAGATTCTTCTATATGATACAAACCAAACACCAACAAAGAAAAAAGAGATTAGTGTAACTAAGAATATTGCAAGTGTTTCTATGACGGATTCTAAATTTTTAATTGTAACAGATCAAAATCAAAAGAATGCAAATGAAAAGTATGAAATGAAATTATATAATACTTCGGGAAATGAGATTATGGATAGTAAATTCTCAGGAGAATACAGCCGTGTTTCCTTGGGAGAACATGATATCTTATTTTGTGGAAATAATAATTATTTTTTATATAGTCTCATCGGAAATAAATTATATGAATCAAATACAGATCAAAGAATATATGTCATGTCCCAAACAGGTAAGCAAGGCAAGTATTTGGTGACTTACAATAATAAGATGCAATTTTTACGAATGAGATAGGAGATCTACATGGGTAATTTTATATTATTAGTTTTAGGTATTTACATAGTGATGGCTACAATTGGGGGATTCCGAAGGGGATTCCTCAAATCTTTATTTGGCTTTGCGACCTGGTTTTTGACGATTGCAATAGCTACAACCGTGGTAAAAGAAATAAAGGAACCTGTTGCCAATGCAGTTTTGAAAAAATCAGAAGGAAACCTGTCAGAATTTTTTTTATATGTAATTATATTTATTATTGTTTTAATTATATTGAAAATTATTTTTTCTATTATAGGAAGGTTTATAAACAAAGCATCAAACGTTCCAGGTGTTGGGGGACTCAATCATTTTCTAGGAGGAATCATAGGATTTGTAAAGGGACTAGTAGTAGTGTCTGTTGTGTTGTTTTTCATTTATATTATGCAATATATTGGAATGCATGAAAAACAAATTGCAATATTAAAAAGCAGTGATATTTTAAAGCAATTAGTAGATCAAAATATTTTAGCAAATATTTTAAAAAACTTATTGACAAACGCCATTTAGGATGATAAGATTATCAACGTTGCTGACAAAACAGCAGCAAAATAAAACAAGATATGACACTTGTTTGGATCAAAACTTTTTCAAAGGAATTGAAAAAAGTTCTTGACAGAAACAGACGAGTA
>JAQWFL010000008.1 GCA_028704435.1 Anaerostipes sp.
ATACAATACCTGCACTTTTGAAATCGAAGCTGCAAGCTGCATAACCTGCTGAACATTGACAACTGAATAACTGCCAGATATTGAATTTTCAAGGTGCATAGCTAAAATCTATGTGCGAAGTTTGAGTCATTTATTTTAAACTCATCATCAGCATATAAGAATATATGATAAGAATTCTTATAAAATCTACAAATATCATCTGCACATCTTCCTACTATTACACAATTTCCTTGATTGGCATATTCCTTGATAATATCGCTTTCCACCTGAAACAATTGATCTTGTCTCGCCTGATGTTCTGACTGATCATACACTTGAGCAATCATATCATACAAAATCCCACTAAAAATCTTTTGTTCCTTTTGCTTCACAACCAAATCACTTAAACCGGTTCTCCTAGCTGCCTCCTTGGTAATATCCTCATCATGAAAATCAAATCCAAGTTCCCTTGCAATCTTTTTAGATATCACTCTTCCGCCGCTTGCAAATTCACGACTTATGGTAATTACAATACTTTCTTGTTTTTTAACTTCTTTTAATTTTTGCGTCTCATTTACTTGACAAATCAAAAGTTTATCTTCAACCCATCCAATCTTTCGTTTTAGATACCTTGCAATCATCCCAACAACAACCGCTGCAAAAATGGTTCCTTCTCGAACTCCTGCAAGCTTGTGATATAGAATCACTCCAATCATCCCTGCAATTATGGTCATAGATGAATCAAATACTACCTTTGTCTTTCCAAAGTCTGTATGGAATGTAACCGATACTGCATTTACAAAGGATTCTCCTGGAAGCATAACAACGTCAGCAACCATCTCCATAAATACTCCAATTCCTAAAATTGCACATCCTACGAAAAGCAATCCAACCTTTGCTATATAATTACTCGGATTCATATTATTTAAAATATTCATTGTCATATCAATAAAATATGAAAACGCGAAAGAAACTGGTATCTGCAATAAATATTCCTTTGGAAAATTTCTACGTAATAAAATCAACTGAATCACAATTAACACAATACTCATATATAATGTGAAATCACCTAGTGTGGGGGCAAATCCCAAGCTCAACGTATATGGAATACTTGAAATTGGGGATGTACCTAAACTTGCTTTTGTCACAAAACTAACTCCAAAAGAGTTTACAAACAATCCCACGATAAAAAACAAATATCGTCTCGTTAATTCTGCCTTACTTCTTTTCTTTTTCATTTCTGCCTTCTTATCTACTAAATTCTATTAATTCTAGTCCTTCATTTCTATCCAATACAAACTGTATTCCCCATTCATTCTTAAACAGCAACAATGGATTCCCTTTTAAATCTTTTACCTTCTTTACCTCAGATACTCCACGTAATTTACTCATATCTGTGGTGGTATCCTTAATCCAGCGAATCGCCTGATAAGGAAGTGGCTCTAGACGGATTTCACAGTTGTACTCATTTTCCAAACGATATTTTAACACATCAAATTGAAGGGTACCAACAACACCAACTATAATCTCTGCATATCCAGCTTCATGTTCCTGAAAAATCTGGATTGCTCCTTCCTGTGCAATCTGGTCAATTCCTTTTACAAACTGTTTTCTCTTCATGGAATCAATTTGAACCACACGTGCGAAGTGTTCTGGTGCAAATGTAGGAATTCCTTCAAACTCAAAATCATCTTTTGGCATACAAACAGTATCTCCAATGGAAAATACCCCTGGATCAAAGATACCAATAATATCTCCCGCATAAGCATCTTCTACAATCTTACGTTCCTGAGCCATAATCTGCTGCGGCTGTGACAATCTCATTTTCTTCCCTTGCTGTACATGTTTTACTTCCATGTTAGCTTGAAATTTACCTGAACATATTCTCATAAATGCAATACGATCCCGATGATTCTTATTCATATTTGCCTGAATCTTAAAAACAAATGCAGAAAAATCATTTTCTGCTGGTTCTACAGGTTCTCCCTTGGATAAACGCGGAAGTGGTGCATTGGTCATTTTTAAAAAATGCTCTAAAAATGGTTCTACTCCAAAGTTTGTAAGAGCTGAACCAAAGAACACTGGAGATAAATCTCCTTGATGTACCTTGTCCATGTCTAATGGATGAGATGCTCCATCTAAAAGTTCAATCTCCTCCAATAAATTCTCATAAAAATCTTCACCGATGATAGATTTTGCTTCTGGATTGTCCACAGAGATAATTGTCTCTTTTGCCTCCTTGGCCCCACCTGTTGAAACTGCCTCAAACCTAAGAATTTCTTTGGATGCTCTCTCATAAACGCCCTTAAATTCCTTTCCACATCCAATTGGCCAGTTCATAGGACAGGTTTCAATTCCTAAGACCTTTTCAATATCATCTAATAATTCAAATGTATCCTTTGCCTCTCGATCCATTTTATTGATAAATGTAAAGATTGGAATGTGTCTCATAACACAAACCTTAAAAAGTTTTATTGTCTGTGCCTCAACACCCTTTGAAGCATCAATTACCATGACGGCACAGTCTGCTCCCATTAACGTACGGTAAGTATCTTCAGAGAAATCCTCATGTCCCGGCGTGTCCAAAATATTGATACAATAGTCATTATATTCAAATTGAAGAACCGAAGAGGTAACTGAAATACCTCTTTCTTTCTCAATCTCCATCCAGTCAGATACCGCATGTTTTGCATTGGCTTTTCCCTTGACAGATCCAGCTGTATTAATAGCCCCTCCATAAAGTAAAAACTTCTCAGTTAATGTTGTCTTTCCCGCATCCGGGTGGGAAATAATGGCGAAAGTACGTCTACGCCCTATTTCATGTTGTAATTCACTCATTTCTCTATTTCCTTCTTTTTAAATTATTTGCCGCCTGGTTCTAAACCACTGCATTTACTTTATAATACCTTGCTTTTTCAAAAATGCTTTGGAAACATCTTTTGGTTCTTTTCCAAGCTCATCTACTTGATAGTTTAACTCACTCATAATGTCATCTGTTAAGATTTTACTCAAATCATTGATTACTTTTTTAAGTTCTGGATACTTCTTTAATGTATCATCCCTGATTACTGGTACTGCATAATATGGTGGAAAATAGTTTTTATCATCTTTTAATACGACTAATTTAAACTTCTTTAATAATCCATCAGTTGCAAATGCATCCACAACATCGACTTTTCCATTCTCTAGTGCAGTATATCTTGGCGATCCATCAACACCAATAGAATCAGAAAACTTAAGATTGTAATTCTTACACAATCCTGGAAGACCATCAGCACGATTTAAAAATTCCAATGTAGTTCCTGTTTTTAATTTAGAGGCTACTCCTTTTAAATCACTAATATTCTCAAGATGATACTGTTTTGCTAACTTTTTCGTAACTGCAAGTGTATATGTATTGTTAAACTGTGTTTGATCCAAAAGTGACAAATCTTCATCTGCAAAATAACTCTTCATCTCACGATAAACCTTATTCATATCACTTGTTGTCTTCTTTTTCATAATATTCATATACGCAGTTCCCGTATATTCCATATACATATCAATCTCGCCTTTTTTAACAGCTTCATAACACACTTCACTTCCACCTAGATTTTCTCTTCGATCTACGTGAATATCGGTCTTGGCCTCAATGACATCAGCATATAGATTACACAATACAATCTGTTCTGTAAAGTCTTTACTTCCAATGGCAATGGTTTTTTCATCCTTCTTAAAACTTGAAACCACAGAATTTCCAAGTAATGCAACCACAATAATTCCAACAACAGCAATGACTCCTTTTTGTCTTCTTCTTTGTGCTTTGATTTTCTCTTTAGAACCATTGTATCCACTTTGTAAACTGATTGGTGTTACTAATTTTTCTATAATACCAAAAAGATAATCAACAAACAATGCTAATAAACAAGATGGAATCGCACCTGCTAAAATCTGCATATTATTTACTGTTCTAATTCCTGAGAACACCAAATATCCAAGTCCACCAGCTCCAATAAACGCAGCCATTGTCATAAGCCCAACCGCTGTAACAGCTGAAATACGAACACCTGCCATAATAATTGGAAGTGCTAGTGGTATTTCTACTTTTAGCAATACTTGTGCTTTCGTTAATCCAATTCCTTTTGCCGCTTCTACGGTATTCGGACTAATACTTTGAATTCCTGTGTATGTATTTTTAATAATTGGAAGCAAGGAATAAATCGTTACCATAACAACGGCAGGCAGTGTTCCAATTCCCAACAAAGGAATTGATAAACCTAGAAGTGCCATACTTGGAATTGCCTGTACCACATTGGCAAGTCCCATAATTGGTTTTCCAAGATTTTTAATATAGCTAATTAGAATTCCAAGAGGAACTCCAATACATATAGACACTAACACAGCAACCGCTGTCAATTGTATATGCTCTAATAACAACGAAATAATTTGACTTTTATTTGAAATTACATATTGAAAAAAACTACTCATGATCAGTACCTCCTTTTTCTTCTTCCTGTTCTTCTTCTGTAAGGTACTGTTGACTAAGAGTTGCAATCAATGTAGATCCTGTAATCAATCCAACTAACTTTCCATCCTCATCTGTCACTGGTACATTCTGTACATTCTTCTCGTCAAATATCTTTAAAACATCCAAAATATTTTCATCTGGCGATGCTGTCTGCCTGTCGGTATACATAAAATCTTTTACTCGAAGCTTTAAATTACTAACTCGCTGCAAGGTTCTTCTTGATACAATTCCTTCATAAGTTCCATCGTCAGATACGACCATAAGACTATCTACGCTTCTCTCTCTCATACGCCTGATACATCGAAATCTTGTAAAATCATCTCGACAGGTTACTGGTGTATGAATCATAATATCCTCTACCTTAATATACTCTGGTGAGTCCCAAATACGGTTAATCCCTACAAAGTTCTCTACATATTCATTGTATGGATTTCGTAAAATCTCTTCTGGTGTGTCGTATTGAAGAATCTTTCCATCCTTCATAATACAAATACGATCTGCAATCTTAATTGCTTCATCCATATCATGGGTAACAAAGACAATTGTTGTATTAATTTTCTCACGAAGAGCAATCAGTTCGTCTTGTAAACTAATTCTTGTCATTGGATCTAATGCTGAAAACGGCTCATCCATTAAGATAATTTCTGGGCGATTGGCAAGTGCCCTGGCTACCCCGACCCTTTGTTGTTGCCCACCACTTAACTCTGTTGGATATCGATATAAGAAATCATCACTAAGTCCTACCATGTCCATGAGACTTGATGTATTTTGTTCAATTTCCTCTTTGCTTTTTTTCTCAAGCTTTTGAATAATCTCAATATTATCTTTGACTGTCATATGGGGAAATAATCCACTCTGCTGAATCACATAGCCAATTCCACGCCGAAGTTCTACTTGATCCATGGTATCAATATCCACATCATCAATAAAAATCTTTCCTCTTGTAGGTGTAATCAAATGATTAATCATTTTTAGTGTTGTAGTCTTCCCACAGCCACTTGACCCAATAATAGCCACTAACTCCCCATCGCGAATCTTCATGGATATATCATCAATGACAATACTATCTTTGAATTTTTTTGTTATGTTACGTAACTCTATCATAAACACCACACTCTTTCTCTTTCTAGTTACTGGTTGCTTTTATCCCTATTATAGCCCATATTGGGATTTTGCTCAAATAATCCATAAATTGTTCACATTTTTCGGGCTTATCTTAACATTTCTTTCTATATTTTTTCATGTTATAATAACTGTATACAAATAAGGAGGATACAAGATGACAACATATAAGATTCAAAGTGATGACATTACAGTTGTTACTACTTCAACCGGTGCCGAAATATGCTCCATTACTTCAAATAAAACAAATACTAGTTATCTATGGTCAGGCAACCCGCAATATTGGAGAGGACGAGCTCCTATTTTATTTCCAATGGTAGGTTGTTTGCGAGAGGGAACGGCAAAAATCGGAATCAACGATTCGTGCCATATGGGGCGACACGGACTTGCAAGAAATATGGAATTTGAAATGATTCGCCTTTGTAAAAACCGAATCACTTACTCATTAAAATCAAATTCAAATACAAAGGATGCATATCCCTATGACTTTGAACTTCATATTACATATGTGGTAGAGGGCAAGACTTTGCGTGTGCATCATTCCATTAAAAATCAAGACACGAAAGAGCTGCCATTTTGTATTGGTGGACATCCTGCATTTCATTGTCCAATTAATAAAGATGAAAACTTTGAAGATTACCAAGTCCGCTTTTCTGAGAAAGAAACTGCAGACTGTGCATATTTAACAGATGATGGCCTAATTGATATGAGCCATTCAAGACAACTTTTAGATAACGAAGATACCATTTCTTTGCAGCATGATTTATTTTATGATGATGCACTTGTATTTGATTCTTTAAAATCTAGATCTGTGACCTTAGAACATAAAGAAACAAAACAAGGGGTAACTTTAACCTTTAATGATATGAATTATCTTGGAATATGGTCAAGTGCCAACGATGGACCTTTTGTTGCATTAGAGCCATGGACTGGAACTGCAACACTTTCTACAGAAGATGACGTATTTGAACACAAACGAGGCATTCGCATCCTCAGTCCTGGAGAACTAACTCGGATTGAATATCAAATTACAGTGAATGAATAACAGCTGTCAGCAAATCTGAGCAAATTATTAAAAAGAAACGTTAGAGCATAATTCTAACGTTTCTTTTTAACATTTGCCATAATAACCGCCTCATAACCTATAAAAACATCATTTCCCACAATAATATCGCCTTTATTATCCCATGCCAATGCCACATCCTTTTTGTCTAAATCCCATTCTTCAAAAAAGATTAGAAATGGATATGTGGTGTGATTTGCACTGTTAAACAAAAACTTTGCTCCGCAGGCAATGGAGCAAAACATCCCCACTGAACGCACCCATTGTTGCAACGATACTGTCACATTCCAATCATGTTCTATACTCCAAATTTAAATTATACTTTGTATCTACATAGTCTCCCTGTTGTAACAATTTCTCCGCCATTACATTCATAAGGCACTTCTTTTACAACTTGAAACCCTAATTTTTGAAGGACATGGCCAGACGCTGGATTTTCTTTGGCATATACTGTACTGATTTCTCTGATTTTCATTTTTTCAACAGCATATTTCATAACTGCATTCATAGCCTCGGTCACATATCCATTTGCACATTTACAAACTGCATATACCATTGCCATAGTAAAGGAAATTCCTTGTTCCTTAAATAAATCTCCTGCTGCAAAATTTGCAGATGCAGCATCACCATGGCAAAGATGGTAAAAACAATCATGACTGGATTGCAAAACATCAGGCACACACTGATGTACATAAAGTCAAAGCCAAGATTTCCCTAGCTAAGAGTTGCTGTATTTGCTTGATATCTTTCAAGTCGTTGTGCTACTTTTGGGGTATAAAAATAACAACGCTATTTTTAGCATTTTCATTATCTTTTTATTCCCAATTTTCTCACCTCATAACGGTCTATTATATAAAAGACCCAACTTCGCCTTTTCTTTCTCCGTCATATTTATTCTCCTTAAATTCAAATTTCCAACCCTACCAGCTGGGATTCGTTTGTTGAAACTATTCAAAGTTTTTTACACAATAATAAAACATAACTAAACTTCCACTAAGAAGCACCCCTCCAATAATATCTGTGAACCAATGTACACCCGAAATCAATCTTCCAATAACCATAAAAGCAGTAAATGACAAAATGATATATTTAACAATTTTCCTTTCCTTTTCTTTCTTGATACGCTTATTCAATTGCATAATGGCTGTTGGCATGACACACATCACTAATAATGTTGTCGATGAAGGATATGATGCTTCAAGATAACCTTCAATCAATACTGGTCGGTAATTGATTACAAACACTTCAAACAAAATATATGCAGCAAATACTATGATGTAGAAACCTCCCAGTGCCAGGATATCAAAATCCACTTTAAACAGATTTTTTCTCTCCACTAACTGAACAAGTCCCAGTATTGCAAATCCTAACACGACAAATATAGGAACTAATCCCAGCCAGTCGGTGATGTTATAGATTAACATATGTGTTCCTGTCAAATTATGAAAATATCCGTTAAGGGTTGCAAAACCCACTTCTGAATTCTTAGGTCCGATTGTCTGAACATCCACGTACCGAATAACCATTGTCCACACCAGAAACAAAAGTAATAATCCTCCTGCTACAACATAATTTTTTTGATTTGTTTTTTTCATTTTGTATCCATCCTTTCGTATTTGACTTTTGCCTAAACACAATATAAAAGATGGCAAAGCAATATGAAAGAATTGGTGCGTCACATGGATGATACGATTCGTGTCATGTCCATTTTATCAACATCAGCGCCTTTATTACTAAAAACAAAAAGATAAACATGGCTGCATATGGTTGAAGACTTAGCATAAAGAAAAGAGCACCCAATGCACTTAATCCTAATGACATTTTACCTTTTATTTTCACCCAAAATGGTGCCGTACAATTTTGAAATGTTAAAGTCAAAATTCCACATAGAATTAAACCAATTACAATAATCAGGTATGGAACCTTAATATATTCCGGACTCTGCGTTAATGATAAGAGTGATACTTCTTCAATAACATCGCCTACCCTTTGTCCAAAGAAAGGCAAAAACAAAAACATCACGACTGAACAATCTAGTAACCCAAACACCATATCTTGAAAATAATGAATTTTCCGCTGACTGTCTTCTTGTGCTACAGTCAGTATTTCTTCACTGGAAAGCAAATCATCCAAGGATATGGCAAAATATTTTGATATTTCCTTAAGCGAATCTATACTGGGATACCCTCTCCCGGATTCCCATTTAGAAATAGCTGTTCTTGATACGAACAGCATCTCGGCAAGTTGTTCTTGCGTCAAATTTTTATTCTTTCTAAGTTCTTGTAATTTCTCATGAAACTCCAATTATGTCATCTCCTCTCGCTTTCATTCATATGGTGTTTTTCTATTCGACCCCATTCCCGATTTTCACACCAGTATACCGCATTTTCTTCCACATCGAACACCATAGAAACAACCGTTGGACATACCGTCTGGGAAACTGCTTTCAGCACTTCAAAACACTCTGTGACATCAAAATCATCCTTTGCACTGTCCATCATATTAATTGCAGTCTCATATCGGTCTGCTCCCATCCATGGGTGTGTCTCTGTCATTCCTTTAAATGGCGAAAAGTTCGTCATAATGGAATATTTAGGTTTTTCTATATAGTTGCATCCCTGTCCCGGAACAATCTGTAAGACATTTCCATCACGGTCTGACAACTGTGACTGAAATGTAACTCCAGGTACACTGGTAATATCCGAAGTCTCGGTAATCTGCTTTATATCCTGCAGAGTTTTATTCTCAAGCAAAAGTTCAATATCAAGGTTTATGATATTAGGCTCTGTGCCTGATACGGGATTGCTTCTTGCATCATAAGGCCAACAGGTCGGCATTGCAACAAAATCCCCCCGATGATTGGCTCCAAAGAGCGGAAGCCATCCTTCTTTTTCATCCTTTATCGCAATATAGACTCTGTCATCTTCTGCCACAACCTGATATTCCATATCAAGGATATCAAGATTCCAGCCAATAATTGTTTTATTTCTGTTTGAAACGATACTTGTACACATAATGAATTCCTCTCTGTCCTTGCCCTCTTCTATCTGATTTTATCCAACCTCCCCTGTTGAATCAATTGGATATTCTCCTGAATCTTCTGTCTATCCCAATCCCACCACTTCATATCCAGTAATCCATCAACAGTCTTCTGATCAAATCTCTTTTTAATTTCTTTTGCGGGAACACCGCCAACAATCGTATATGGCGGCACATCTTTGGTTACAACTGCCCTCGTTCCAATAATGGCTCCATCTCCTATATGAACTCCCGCCATAATTACCGCTTCATATCCAATCCATACATCATTTCCAATCACGATATTACCTTTATTATCCCATGCTGATGTAATATCCTTCACATCCAGATCCCATTCCTCAAAAAATATGGGAAAAGTATAGGTAGACAGCGATTTCATAGTATGATTGCCACTTGTAAATAGAAATTTTGCTCCACAGGCAATGGAGCAGAATTTGCCAATCTCTAGCTTGTCATGGTTAATAGGGTAATGATACAGCACATTGTTTTTCTCAAAATCAATTGGATTATGTACAAAATCATTGTAAATTGTGTATTCTCCTATATGAATATTTTCACCGTGAACTACATTTTTCAAGTAAACAGTCTGTTTATCTCCAGTTCGCGGATATATTTTACTCTCCGAAATTTTCATTATGAGTTCTCCTTCTTTATGAATTTCATTAATTTTTTTGAAACTCTATTGTGCTTTGTATTTACATAGTATCCCTGTTGTAACAATTTCTCCGCCATTACATTCATAGGGCACTTCTTTTACAACTTGAAACCCTAATTTTTGAAGGACATGACCAGACGCTGGATTTTCTTTGGCATATACTGTACTGATTTCTCTGATTTTCATTTTTTCAACAGCATATTTCATAACTGCATTCATAGCCTCGGTCACATATCCATTTCCCCAAAACCTTCGTCCAAGATTATAAGAAATATCCCAGTGTCCTTCCTCTTCACTAAAGAACACCAGACAGGTTCCTATGATTTCATTTGTGTTTTTCAAAACAAGAATCCATCTATTCCACTTGTCATTTTCCAGATTCCCAATCTCAAATTCCACAAATTCTTTTGCTTCGTTTATGTCATTACTTGCTTTCCACCACATATATCTTGATACATTTTCATCCTGCATCCAGCACTTAAAAATTATCTCGGTATCATCTGAATGAATTTCTCTTAAAATTAATCTGTCGGTTTCTAACTTCGGCGTAATCATGTTTTCTTCAAACCCTCCATCAAATAAAGCGGACATTCGCAATCCGCTCTGCTACTTGCTCATGAACATCATGCAGCTACGCTGCCTTTCAGCAGGGGCTTTTAATCCCCTGCTGAAACAAGCGTCCCCCTTACATACCACTTAGCGCTCTACGCACTTGAAGTGGGGGAATGCTTACAGATGTTCAAATCTTAAATGCGTCAAAATAGTTTTATAATTTCTCCACGAACTGGCCAATATGCAATCCATCCACAAATGAATGATGTGCCTGCACTGAAATTGGGATCATGATTTTTCCATCTTTTTCATAATACTTCCCCCAATCAAAAAGAGGGGTTGCATTATCTTTTTTCCCTGAATTTGTATGAGAAATATGCGTATATGTAACCCATGGCATGGGCGAACACTGAAATACATCGTTTCCTAACGGTCCTGTGAAATATTCTTTCTGTTCATCTGCCGTTTTTGATGCTAATGCACAATACTCTTTTACGCCATCTTCCATAGGCACATTAACTACCTTAAAAAGCCCGGTGTCTTTGTTTAAATATGTAAACGCAGTATCTATCTTGTCAAATAGAACAATTTCCCCATCAACAAATCGATAACGGAATGCTTCAATTTCATTTGCACATTTACAAACTGCATATACCATTGCCAGTGTAAAGGAAATTCCCTGTTCCTTAACAAACCGCCTAAATTTGGTGATATCCGCTTCAAAGGTTACACAGAATGCTGGTTCCACACTGTTTCTAAAAACCATACAGTGCATTTCTCTTTCCCATGTTTTTTCATTAATAATCTGATAAGAATTCGCCATATCATATTCCTCCATTCTCAAAAGTGTTTAGATGTTTTGTTCTTCTATTTCGCAGATGCATTCTTGAGTCGTGCAAGGGCATCTGGATCATTTGCAATCATATTATAAAGATTATATAAAGAATACATATATAATTATTTTTAAACAGCCTTAATTATATGATTGTCCCAAAATGCATCAAATATATTTGTAGCGTAATTTCTATACATTAAAACTGGGGAATTTCCTTAATTTTATTCATTCCTTCAACCGTATTGTTTGTCCCAATTGTAATTTCTGTAAGCTTATATACCATTATTTCCCCTCCTGATTTTCATTGACGATACTTTTCGTACAGGCTTTGTTCTACGACTTTAATTCAGTCAGCGTAGCCGCCACTGCTGCCGCATTTGCATGGATATACGTAGTATCAAAAACCGGCAACGGAGAATCCTTTTGCTGTAGCAGCAATCCTATCTCTGTACAACTAAGAATCACTCTTTCTGCTCCCTTTTCTTTTAGTGACTTTATGATTTCTATATATGTTTCTCTTGATTCGTCTTTGATAATTCCAAGACAGAGCTCATCGTAAATGATATGATTTACCAGCTCCACCTCTTTTTTCAATGGAATTAGCACCTGCATGTTCCAGATTCAGAGCAGCTACTGCTAAAGTATCCGCACTATAAAGGAGTATTTTTGCAGAATGCAGACCGCCAATTAAGCCAATTGTTCTCATTTTTTCTAATCCCTTTTTTTCTAATCTGAGTTATTAGAAGTCTTATCTTCATTATATTAGTTTCTTCACAAAAGTTGCACATGCTTCGATATCCTTCTGATTAGGATGTTTCTTGTTAATGCCGCCAATCCATTTGAACGGTCCATAGGTATCAAACCCTTTGCATACATAGACTCCGACAGCTTCAAATCCAAAGCCTTCTAATAATTCCCAGACACTCTTCTTATGCTTATCACTTCCATCACCACATGTTACGATACCAAATGCTTTCTTTGGTAGCGACGGCTTTTCCTCCAGATAATCCAGTAATGATTTGTGAAGCTTTCCAAAATAAATACCGGAAGCGATTCCCACCATATCATATCCTGAAAGATCTGCCTTTCTTGCCTCCTGTATGGAAAACAGATCCATAGTCACCATTTTCCCTGCTTCTTTCACCAGTTTTTCTGTGTTATTATGATGTACTGATGCATACACGATTGCTATTTTCATGGGTATTCTCCTTTCACTGAACATCACCTTTTATGATTTGCCTGTTGATTTCTATCACGTTCTAACCTTCCCGAAGTATGCCTATCCCCGCAGATTTTTCAATGCATCAGGGTTACCTGAGATGATTGTTCCCACTGTTTGACATTTTTCCAACTCAGAGCAATCTCCACAGGTCGTCACACTCTTTTGTACCGCACACTGTCGAATCGGGCAAAGACTATTACAGAATACCGTTTTCACTCCGTCAACACGACACCCCTCGCAGTTGATATGTTCAGGCAGAATGGGAGCATTATTTAACTCCGACCATAGTTTTGCAGTTTTCTCTCGTAATACCTGATCATTATTGATTGTTGCAAGATAAGCATCACATGCTTCGCAATCCAATCCACAATACGCAATCATGTCCTTCATAGTTATGTACCTCCTTTTTATTATCTACTATCATTTTTTATCGCCTCCCTATTCTTTCGACCATCTTCCTAAATATCGAAAGACACGCTTTCGGTACTGCAAATATGTCTCCCCAAAGGTGTTCCTTAAATAAATCTCCTCCTGCAGAATTTGCAGATGCAGCATCACCATGGCAAAGACGGTAAAAACAATCATGATTGGATTGCAAAACATCAGGCACACACTGATGTACATAAAGTCAAAGCCAAGAAAAGCTGGATTGCGACTGAATGCATAAATTCCAGTGGAAACAAATTTCGTTTTATCCTTTTCCGGGATTCCTGCCCGCCAACTGTCCTTCATGGTCAGCACTGAAATCAAGAAAATGAGATTCCCCAGCATTCCGGTTAAGAAGCCGGTAAATCGAGCACCATCTGGCAACCAACTCAAATTCAGTGCAATAGATACAATTTGTACTGGAACAATACAAAAAGTGGCAATGGACATCAGTATTTCCACAATATGAACACTTTTTTCCTTCCTCGTTCCGATTTGATGGGTTCGGATTCCCTGTTTTTTCTGTGCCAACATCTTTCCGAAGTAAATGCCGTAAAAGACAAGCAGCACGAACACTGCTAACATTTGAAACATCATTTTTTTGTTCACCTTATTTCCCTTCCCGTCATATTCTTAAATCGGAATAGTGCAAATATTACATTGCAATAATCTAATTCTTCAAAATTGGATTTCAATTCCATAAACTGTACGTTATCTATGAAATCGCCATGTGCATCGGTACAAATTTTAATCCGTTTACTAGTTGTTCCGTATCTGTATCATGAAAGCCCAGTTTATGGTATATCGGAACAGCGTATGGTGATGAATTTACCGTTATATACCCTGTCTATGATAATTTTCATCAACAAAAAATAAGGCAATATGATTCCCATTACTGCATGTAACAATCACACCTATCATTTTATCCCCTTGGTATGCGGCGTATGTCGTAAGCATTTCTAAATATTCAGTATCATGAATACTTTTATAAAACTCATCTATACCCTCCCTGGTATAATCTGAAGCTTCATATTGCACAATTATCCTTTTAAAAACTCTACAATATTATTTTTGATATTTTGTGGCAAGATGTGTATATGACCACTTTCTTTTAATTTATAAGTTTTACAATTTGTAAAAATTTCTCTTGCTCGTGCTAAAACTTTTCTAGCAGGAAATAAACAATCCTTTTCAGCCGCAATAACAAGTGTTGGTGAATTATATTCAGATAATTTGTGTCCTTTTATATTTGTCGGCATACCCACTTTTGTTTTCACATTATCAAAACTATCTTTTACAATATCTAATGTATCCCTATCAAGAACATCTTCATGCAAGGCCATATATAAAGCTGTTCTAAAAAGATATTTTTCTTTTTTTGTCATACGATATTGCAATAAAGGTATCATCATTTTTGCCGATGATATAGGCAAAGCATTACTTATTCCAGCAGGAACAACCAAGACTGCTTTTTCAACCTTTTCTGGTGCAATACACATTAGTTTTGCTAATACACCGCCACCGAATGAACCACCAAAACAAGCAATTTTATCATATCCCAGTTTATCAATAACTTCGCTTGCCCACCTGCCATAATCGTATCCTCTGTGTGACAAACACACTTCATCACTTTTTCCTGGGTGTCCGATTATATCAACGGCATATATATGAAAATCCTCTAATAAAAATTGACACATCAACAAATTATATGCAGATGTACTATTGCCACCATGAAAAACAAGTAATGGAGTTTCTTTATTATTTCCAGTCTCTACTATATGAGTTTTTCCAAAAGAAGTTTTAACATAAATGTCAGAAAATGATTTTCCTAATTTGGATAGTTGTCTATCATATAATTCTAGCGATTTTTTTCGTCCATTTTGCGACTGATATATACTCATATAATTCCTCCGTAAATTCAAATTTTTAACTTGTGCAAACTAAAACCCATATACAAATTATTCTGTAATCCACCAAAAAACCTTGATCTGATAAAGCCTTTTTGTCAAGTCCGACAAATGCTATTTTCATATAACATTTACCTCCACTATCACAAACGGTCTATTTTGTTTAACATGGATTCATAACTATTATAAAATGTCGGCGCCTTGATATTTCTTTGTTGTCCTTCATCATAAACACTTTTACAAACAAATAGCAGATCCTTCAAATTACCATGTAAAGTCATTATTTTTCGTGTCAATATGTTCTTTTTGAACATATTCTTCATGATGGGTGCCGATATAAGCGTTGGCAACTTATAAGCGAATAGCTCATTTCTGTAATTCTTCAGAATAACACCTCTTGCTTCGATAATTTTTATAGTTTCTCGAATGGCTTTAATTGCCTCAGCAAGTTTTTTTTGAGAATTCATAAGTGTTTCAGCAGATGTCGAAATGTTTTCTACGTTACCATATTTTCCCGCGACCGATACCACTCCTGCATTAATCGCCATATGCAGCCAAATCCATTCTAGCATGTCATATGGATTTTCAGCTTTGATATTACAATCAGAAAATAATTGGGACAGCGTATTATAATTAGAGATTGTTGTTTTCTCTTTTTTCTCAAGCATAAAATGGTCAAAAACACAACAGCTCAGTCTATTCTCATCCATATTTCCACCTGCAACCGGGTAGCCTAATATATACGAAAAACCATGCATCTGCTTATCAACATAATCATGTCCTTGCCATATTCCGCAGCAAAGTATGATTGTCCCATGAATGTTTTCTTCTCTTAATGTATTGGTTACATCAGCTATGTTTCCAGAGGGAACACTGACAAAAATAAAGTCATATTTCCTTTTGCTTCTTTTGAAAACCGAATATCTGTCTGTTGTCTTTTCTCCGCCTGGATTTGTTCTGCCATCCAAAAGTTCTATGTCCAATTCTTTTACAGAAGCCATCTTACTGGATTCTCTGATCAAATGTTCAACGTGATATCCCTTTTTCTGAAAAAGGTATCCATAGGTTGTACCAATGACACCTAATCCCACTATTAAAATGTTCAAAATCATCTCTCCTTTACAGCGAATATATCGTCATTCTTCCTTCTTGGAAAACTGTGTGACGGCCAAACAAGCAAGTCCAATTCCCAACATAACCCATTGCTAATGCAACCGCCTTTAGTACGCTCTGAATGACGTTCTCAATTTTTGCTTTCAACATAATATTACCTCCGTAATTTAAATGTGTTAGTTCCTTATGATCGGCTTTTTTTGTCATCAAAAGGTTCATCCGTTACAATCACCGAATTCTTTGCCTTTCCGACCATAACGGATAATTTCGTTCCAATTGGAAACTGCGCTGCTATGGTTTCTATCAGTTTTTCTTTCAGTTTGTATTCCTCATACTCCGGGGATACTGTAAGCAACTCAATCGCTTTCTCTTTTCTGGAAAAAATCGAGAATGCCGCAATCTCTTTCTGATATCGGAAGACCCACACTTCCCCATCTGTAATGTGCTGTACAAGATTACTTTCCATCCACTGCTGCGCGGGTTCATCCGTTTTTTCCTGTATCCCCTTCAGGAGTCTTTGCATTCCCTCTATATCCGACTGCTCTGCTGGGTAGGGAATCCGTAATTCCTGTTCATTCAGGGACATTCCCATCAACAGACTGATTCCCCTCTTTACTTCAGTTCTTTGATGCATATAGTTGTTTGTATCTTCATGTAAAATAGAACTGCCAACGCCATAGGTCAGAAACAGCGCTGCTACATCCTCTTCCACGGCTGGTGTGATTCCATAATATTCACTTTGAATCGCAACAATCTGTCTCAAAAAAGGTTCTATGATTTCCAGTGTATGTTCACGAATCGCCCAACGTACTGTCCGATGCATTTGTGGGGCATATTTCTCACGGAATTCTTTTGTTTCTACTTCCATATATTCAAAAAAATCTTCCATCAGGCGACATGGATTTCTTCTTCCATGTTCCACAATCCGTGCAAAATCCTCTTGATAGTGGTTGAAAAACAAATCTAATACGGCGTCAAATACAGCATCCTTGTTTTCAAAATAGTAATAAAAAAGTCCTACCTCCCCACCGGCAAGGCTCATAATACTACGCACGGAGGTTCCATCAAATCCTTTTGTAAAAAACAGTTTCAATGCTGCTTGCGCAATTTCATCCCTTTTACCACCTTCGAGAATTGGTTTTCTTGGCATAATTTATCTCTCTTTTCCTGAATAATGTTCAAATTATTTTTAATTTTATTGCCAATCATTTAAACGACGTTTTATCACTTTTAATTCAGCAATGGCACCATAATGCAAAATATCAAACTCAGCAGGGGAAATTTCAGCAAGCAATTTTAAATGTTCCTGTTCCCATGCAGTGATTTCCTGTTCTGTAAGAGAAGCACCAATGCCCCGGCAGGCTTTCATTCTGCCATTCCAACTCTCACGGGTGAAATGCACCTTCAAAGGATATTCTTCATGATAAACGAGTTCAAAATTTTCTTTGTAGCAATCGGGTATAGATATTGGATGAATTGTTTCTCCCCCACCGCTCCACTTGGGGTTGTATTTCAGAACAAGTTTTTCGCTTTCTCCTGCAATTTTATCTTCAAAAGGCAACCAAGCCATGTACAATACAAGAATACGTCCATCTGGTTTCAGTATATGGTAAAACTTCGATTTAATCTGTTCATGATTAAAATACCAAAAACATTGACACGCTGTAATTACATCAAAAGTATTATCTGGAAAGTCTATATTTTCAATAGGTATTGAATAGTAGTCTATATCTATATCCATACCCTTTGAAAGAATTTTTGCCTGTTCAATCTGATTTACTGAAATATCTGTGCCTGTCCAGCTTGCACCATAACAGTACATATTTCTTGGAAGCATACCTGTTCCTGTACCTACATCAAGTACCCTTTGATCATTTATACATAATTCACGTTTTACAATCTTATTATAAAATTCACGAGGGTAAATATCACGAAACTTTGCATAATCTGTTGAAGTTTTTCCCAATCAAAAGATTTACCACCATCTATATTTTCATTTGTTATGTTCATAGACTTCCCCCCTCGAACCAATCTTCATTATAGTTTGAACCAAGTTTTTCCTATGTTGCCACTATCATCAGCTACATCATATTTTTTGTACAACCCTTTGCGAACTTCCACTTCCCTTTGCTTAAAAAAATCCGATGATACACCAACACACTAAGGTCATAATCGCCTGTTTCATCCGTAGCATAATTACTATACATTGAAACCGGAAAAATTCCCTGTTGGAAGTTATGCTCGCTGTCAAATAAAATTGGTAGCTTACCACTTGTAATATCACGCCAGATTTCTTTATCTTCCTGCAATATCTCACTTTTCGATGTTAATGCTGCTTCAATTTCTAACAGTTCCATACATTTTCCTCCACTTTCATTCATTTTCTCAAATTGGAAGTCAGGTTACGTTCTGCTGCAATCACATGCGCAGCAACATTACTACTTCGTTTACCATTTGTCGTAGCCACCACTGCAGCCGCATTCGCATGGATATACGTGATATCAAAAACCGGCAAAGCTATATATACTTCTCTTGATCCACTTATTCAGTTGTATAATACTTATATTTACTTTCACTATAACAACAAGTATTTATTGATCTTGCATACGGAATGATGTGTATGACAAGGCGAAACCTATAATACTGGTTAATATAATCGAAACAATTCCGATGGTGTTATATGGGAAAGGAACATCATAAATACCGACTAAAGGAACTGCCGACCACGGTATGACAATTCCTGCTTGTACTGGCATATTGGATGCAGTCATTTCTATACCAGTGAAAACTAATGCCGCCATTATTGATGGATAAAAAATCTTTTTTTGCAGTATGGCAATCCATAACAGAGGAATTGTAGCTATAAATCTAAGCATGTGGCTTTTCGTAAGAGAAATTACTAAAATTTTTGCACCCTCAAATCCAAATTGACCTTGATAAATCAGAAATCCACCGATTAGATAGATTACTTCAATTGCAAGAAGAACTCCCGCATACCAAAGAAACCAAATCACTAATTTTGACATCAAGAAACGAAACCTTGAGGTTGGTGCTGTCAACACATTAATGATTGTTTTGTCCTCATATTCTCGTTGAATAAGAAAAGTCAAAACAAAACCACTCATAATTCCAAGAATAAGCGTAGTGACTACATAGCTGTTCATTATCCAAGACTGATAATCATCAGGCGGTTCAATAAAGAACAAGTCTTTTATTACAATAACGGCTGCTGAAGCAATAACAATGATTGAGCAAACAAGAAAAATCTTGTTTTTTTGTATTTTCATAAATTCCGCAGAAATTGTATTATGCAATGCCAACACCTCCTGTAATCTTTTTGAAATAATCTTCAAGGTTATCCTGACACATTTGAATAGTTGAAACACCACAATCCGCCATAACAAGAGCTTTATTCAGATCTATGGGGGCAATATGTGTATCGTATATTCGTAGTGACTTGTCAGCTTCTACAGAATAATTTTTAATATCGAGTTGTCTTTCAAGTGTCTGTGTAGCAGCCGACAAAGAAGATACACAAACATGAATATACTTTTCATTATTCTGTTCCAATTGTTTCATTGAACTTTCTTCAAGTAAGTTTCCTTGATGAATAATACCTATATCGTCTGCAATAAGAGCAATTTCTGAAAGAATATGACTGGATATAAGAATGGTTTTACCTTGTTCACTACACAGCTTTTGAAAAACCTCTCGTAATTCCGCAATACCTATAGGATCAAGACCATTTGTTGGCTCGTCCAATATTAATAATTCCGGGTCGTTTAGTAATGCGTTAGCAATTCCTAAACGTTGCTTCATTCCCAATGAATAGGACGAAAAATGTTTTTTATCTCCATAAGGGAGTCCTACCGTTTTTAATGCATCCTTAACTGCATTTATTTTAGTTGTTCCTCTTAGACGTGCAAATATATTAAGGTTTTCAGTTCCTGTAAGATTTGGATAAAATCCAGGGGTTTCAATAATCGACCCTATTCTCGTATAAACCTCCCTCTGATTACCTTTTACTGAACTACCAAATAGTTTTACTTCTCCACCTGTAACAGATGAAAGCCCAAGTATCATTTTCATAGTTGAGGTTTTTCCTGCACCGTTACGCCCCAGTAGTCCATAAATCTTTCCTTTATTCACATGGAGGTTTATGCTATTTACAACGGTGTTTTTACCGTATTTTTTTGTCAAACTGTTTGTTTCTATAACATTGTTCATAGCTATCGACTCCTTTCATATATAGATTATCATATCAACCTTACTATCGTTAATTTCGCATTATTTCAACAACAGATTCCTTAACCCTTTGATTCAATTCAAGCTTTTTTCTCAAAGGATTTCTTGTAAAAAGGTAAAATCCTTTTTATAAATATATACAGATGTACGAAGCCTACAATCAGAAAACAAATTCTTGCTATCCATTCTGGTAATAGCATCTGAATTCCATTCATATCGCCTCCACCGAAGAATCCACATAAAACACTCAGGTATATAGGATCTAAGAAAAGCATGACAATCGTCACATAATATAATATTGCCCTAATTACCTGTGATTTCATTTGACATATCTTAGGTGCTAAAAATATAAGTATCCAGCCACAAATGAAGGTTGCTGCAACTCCTGCTATACAAAATATCCCCATTTACACATTCGACATGCCCTCTCTATATACATCAATTTGCATTCCAATACCCATAAAATATTGTCTTGCTCGTTTACTCATTTTTCTTCACCTCATATTGTTCTCAAACGTTAAAAACTTTTACGCTACACACAACTAGAATCATATACGTCTAAAATCCTTGCCAAATGACGGACACATAATTTTAAGTTGCTTATTCATTTGTGGCATAAGTCTCCGCTCAAGCACCTGAACTCCTTTCCCTTATGGGACAGAATATTGTTCACTTTTTCGGTTATCCATATTTCATCATCAAGAACTTCTAATCCATATCTATTGCTCCTTCCCAACAATAATTACGTGATTACTCATCCCGCAACAAGGCTATATATCTTTTCATATCAATTCTCACATTCTTTTTCAATTCTTCAAACTGAAATTTGTATTACAATTTAAATTGCATAAAATTTCCATTTTTTAAAAATCCAAAATCTGTATATAACATCACTCCCATATCCGAAGCAGTAATTTGTATTATACCGCAACCATACTTTCTTGCTTCATCAACTACTTTCGATAGTAGTTGTTTCGCTATGCCCTTTCGTCGATAATTTTTATCCGTATACATACTTGACAGCAAGCCCATTTTACCACTTATACACCCAAAGTATGGTGGTTTTTCAACAAAGGAAATTCCACTTGTGCCAATGATTTTTTGTTTATCTATTGCAAGCCACGAAACAAATGTACCATCTGACATATGTTTTACATAGTATTCGTAAAGTGCTGATTTTAAGTCTATATCCTCGACAGCACCTTCTTCTCGAAGCTGATGAATACGCATATCTATAAATGTGTCTAATTCTTTTGTTGTCAATTTCCTATATCCAATCATTGCCATATGTTCCCTTACAACTTCAAAGTTATCTATAGTTCCATCTTCTTGTCCCATCGGACAAGAAGCATCCCTCGCTTTCATCTCGGTTAATTCAAATCTTTAAATTTCTAATCTGTCACACTTGTGCATATCTGTTTTTTATTATATACTCTAATCATGAAAAAACAAGCCAATCAGCTTATCTGTCACACATTGACTATTGTGTGACAAAGGAGGAAACATGAACCGAACAAATGGGGAAATAGCAGAAAAATCAAAAGAGAAATTTATTGCGGCACTTTTATCCCTTATGAAGACTTTTACATATCGTGACATTACCATAACGCAAATTGCACAGGAAGCAATGCTCAGCCGCAGAACGTTTTACCGCCTTTTTGAGACTAAGGATTCTATTCTCGAACAATATCTGCTGCAATTATTTGGGCAACTTGCCACAATGTACCAGCAGAATGGAAAAAAGGATTATTGGGATGCCGCACCGCTGTTTTTTTCATTTTGGAAGAGTCAGGAACAGTTTTTGATGTTGCTCAAGGATAATCATATGCTGTATACGCTGTTAGAACACCAGGATGAATACTACAAGCTACTGCTTTTATCCAAAGATAACTCTCATCCGGTTATTGTAAACAATCCCCATCTTCCTTACATGACTGCTTATAGTATGGGCGGTCTAATCAATACTTTGATTCAATGGGTCGAAAATGACATGAAAGATGAGCCATCTGATTTCCTTACGTATATCCATTCCATATATAAGAATGCCTAAATAAAATCCGAACATTGCCTGTTGTTCTCCAGCAAATCCAACGCTTTGATGAATTTCTCCGGTTTTTCATAATGAATATCATTCCCACTTCTTACAACGACACGTTCTGCATTTGTCATCAGCTTCATCATCCTGTCCGATGACTCCTTTGTTTGATTCAGATAATGATGATACAACTGAAAGCCGTCCTTATACACAAATGTATTCTGCATTTCTTCTGGTTCTACGTTAAAAAACGGAGGATCCTCCAATAGCAGTCCACTTACCATCTCGGGCAGTTTTCCAGCGATATAGGCAGCCAGAATTCCCCCAGAAGAATGTCCACTCACTACGCATGGTATCTTTCCCCTAATTCCTGAAATACAGATTCATAATCCTTACCACACATACATTGACCATGAATCAGCAGCAACGCTGGTCTCTGATTCTTTATCTCTATATAATGAATGTTAACTTGTCCCTCACATATATAATCCTTTTCTAACAGTTCCATACATTCCTCTCCGATCACTCCTCATTCTTCTTACTGTATTTGTCCAGACTTCGTATTGCCATAACCTCTTCCTCCAGCAATTCCTCCAGTTGTTCATCTGTAAAATCACAGGTTCTTGTAGCGACCAATGTTGCAAGTCCATGGGTAAATATCCAGACTCTCGTGTGAAAATCATTGATTTGCTTTGCATTCATCCTATGAAGCGAATCCAGTTTTTTCGTTACATCCGCATATTTTTCAACATTTCTATAGGATTCATCCAGCATGACAAACTGCTCTGGTGCCAGTTTCTGCTCACTCATAAATAATATCTTGTATAATTCCGGCTCTTCTTTTGCAAAATATATATAACCCATTCCCATCTGCATATAAGGTTTTTCTTTCGTTTCATCAATCTTGACATAGGCATGATATGTATCTAGCATTTTCTTGACAAGCTCCATTTTCAATTCATCCATTGTTGCAAAATTACGAAAAATAGGCTGCACAGAGCAATTCAATTCTTTAGCGATAGCTCTGGCATTCACTCCGCTTATCCCCTTTGTTCTGGCAAGCTCATAAGCTTTATCCAATATATCCTGCTTATGAATTTTAGCTTTTGGTGGCATATTGTATCCTCCTTAAATATCTTACGTTACATAACATATGTTATCTATCAATCATTATTATAGACTCTTGAAATAAAATTGTCAATTACTGCAAAGAAGCAGTGTGCCATTTCTTTTCACACACTGTTACTGTTCACACCTACGGTGTTCCAGTAACGAATTCAGCCCATTTGAAATTCGTCTGCGGCGAAGGGCTGAATTCCTGCATGTTTTATTCTTTGGCGCATAACTTGACAGCAAGTGTCAAGTTTGCGTGTGAACAGTAACCACACACTGCTTCTCTCTTTTCTTTTAGAAAATCTGTCCCGGAAGTTTTTGTTTTTCCTTTGGCGAAAAATTCTTGTCAAATTGTTCTACCTCAGCTTCATCCACAAAATATCCTGCGGGTGTTGTATAGACGCCTGTAACTCCATCTAAATATCCCGGAATCAATTCTTTACATAAGAAGAATGATGCATCTTCCCCTTCCGGTACTCCATGGTAGCGAATTCCTTTTTCTGAGGCACACACGAATCCACTTTTCCCATAAAAATCAATATTTCCTTCAAAGCACAATGCACCTGCACCCATTTCTTTTGCTTTTTGGAGAGAATAATCTAGGAGTGCTTTTCCATACCCCTGTCTCTTATATTCAGGCAAAATACCGATTGGTCCCATTGTCATAATGGGAATTTTTCTTCCATCATCTGCTGCAATATGTGTTCTGATAAAAATATTCTGTCCAATCAACTTTCCATCTTTTTCCATGACAAAATCAAGTTCGGGAACAAAGTCGGAATCTGTTCTCAAACAATGCAATACATAATGCTCCAGACATCCCGGCTTATATACATTCCAAAATGCTTCTCTTGTTAAATTCTCAACATCTGTATATTCCTCTGGTGTTTCTAATCTTATTATAAAATCTTTTCTATCACTCATTTTTATTCTCCTTCATTTCTATTCTACGATTTTTTATCATTCTTAAATATATCAAGTGCATGGCTTGTAACACCGACAAAATCACTGCGTTCACAAGTAACATAATGTAAATGAGTCGTTGGAAATACTGACATTAATTCATCAACATCCTCTTTTCGAACAAATTCAAATAAGTCTTGCGGCTTCGATTTCGCAGCAAATGTTTCTGAATCAAGGAGTCCCTTTTGAATATATTTCATAACATTGATGTTACTGCGTTGAAATCCTTCATCAAGAAGACAGCCGTCAGATATAACATATGCCGCAAATATAATACCATCTAGCTTCGTCACACGAATTGCTTCTCGAATAACCTGACGTTTCTCATCAATGGTATATAAATGATACAACGGACCTAACACCAAAGTAATATCATACTGATTATCCGGAAATGCCGACAGATCTAAAGCATCCCCCTGATAAACTATTATTCTTTCATTTTCCTGTGTATTCTTCCTGAATATCTCTATGTTATGTTCTACCCATTCTACTGTATCCACAATATATCCTTGTCTTGCCAGTGCATGAGAATATCGGCCAGTTCCTGCCCCAACTTCAAGCACACGTTCGCCTGACTTTAGATGCTGCTGTATATATCGCATAGTGGTAAAAAATTCCACCATGCCATGCTTTGGTGCCAGTCGATTATCTTCATCATAATTATTATAAAACTCTATAAGATGTTGACTTGTTTTCATTTTACCAATCTCCCTTACACATTTTTTCATCTATTTTCAGAACAGCAATAAAATTCTTGCTATTTCTACTGCTGTAATTTTAAGTAACGCACCACCAGACATGACAAAGAAAAGAACTTCTCTTGCACTCTGTTTATGGCAAAAAACAGCTGCTATCCCAGCTATGATAATGATAGCAGCTCCTACGCACCCTACCATATTAGGGACACTGATAAGTTCAAATATTCCAGGTTCGCAACTCTTATCTATGGAATATTAAATCGTCCTATCCAAGCCATCACGTGCCGCTGCAAAACAACAGATCAGAAGACCATACACTGATAAAAATAAGGTTCTTTTACCCCATAATTCAATACTGCCTCTATGTATAAATGAATATAACGTAAAACCTACAAATTCAATCAGCATTGCTGTTGTTGCTACCTGTACCCAATTTTCAAAATAAAGTTTCATCTTTTTATCCTCCATTTCGTCAAAAAAGACACAATACTTATGCAATTCGTGCATATCAGTACTGCGTCTTAGCGTCTCACTGTCATATAAAATTAATCTTTCTGCTCTATTATTTCTGTTTTAAACTCTCTGACATTTACAAGCGTTTCCTTTTTGCATTTGGGACAGAACAGCAAAAAGTTATCCAATACCGTATCCGCCCTTAATTTTAAACGAGTTTTATTCTGACATATTGGGCAGAGCAGCCAACTCGTATTTTGAGTATTTTCCTCGCTCATTTAAACACCCTCTTTCCAATGTCACTCAAATCCCAGCTTTTTTGCAAACTGTTCAATATGCTCTTTCAATAACTGCAACAACTCCTTTTCTTGCCCTGCATTATCGTACATGCTTATCAACAAAAAAATGGGACCGTAGAAATCCAGTGCTACCTGTTTGGGATTGTCCTCTTTTCCTTTTTCTTTCAGCATTTCGCCAAAAAGTTCCGTCATATACTGAATCGGTCCTGTTGCTAAATAGTTCTGATATAGCTGATTCATCTCTTCATTTCTGTACTGCTCAAGGGTCAGCATTTTCCTGAAGTTACAAGAAAAATCTTCCTCTGTCCAGTGTCTGAACTGTACCTCTGAAAAGATTTTAATCTTCTCTAATGGTGTCCTGTTATAGCTTTCTGCCATTTTCTGAAATGTTCCTTCCGGCATTTGATATTTTTCTGCTCTCTGCTGATCCATTTGATTCATTCTCTCTACAATGCTATCAAAAATTTCCTGTTTGCTTTTGTAATGCTTATATAATGCAGGTTTAGTAATATCCAGTTTCTTGGCGATGTCATTCATGGATGTAGCCATATAACCATTCTGTGCAAATAAAATTAATGCCTCTTGTAAAATACGTTCTTTCGTACCTATTTCCACTCAATCCCTCCTTTTAATGCTTGTTACCACACCCAGCACAATCAATGCAATCCCCGAAAAAACCATAATATATCTCATGGAAACAATATCTGAAAGCGGCCCAAACACTACCATTCCAATGGGCAAAAAGGCACTGTAGATTGCTCCAAAAAATCCAAAAATCCGCCCCTGCATCTCTGGCTTTGTCTTTTCCTGCAGCATTGTCGTTGTAGAAGTTTGTACCATTGTCAAAGCAATTCCATAGATGAACATCAATATCAGATATAGAATAAAACTCTCAGCCACACCCATGCCCATGGCAAGTGCACCGAATAAAAGCATTCCTACAACCACTGTCTTTAAGCGGCTTTTAAATCCACCCCAAGTTCCCATTAATATGCCACCTGCTGTCATCCCCGCAAATCCTACAAGTTCTACAGTGGTAAGGTAGACATAACTGTCCCCATAGGTTCTGCTGACATATAACGCTGCAAGAAACCCTGCTGGAACACATAAGAAGATAAAAAATCCATTTAGAATCAACAGATTTTTTAGATAGGAAACGGAATTGGCATATTGAATCCCCATTCGCATCTCGCCAAATAATGAATTCTTCTCTTTCTTGATAGTTATGTCCTTCTTTGGCAACGTAACAAGACCGAATAAACTGATTCCTATGATTGCAGTCACAATATCAATCATCAGAGTGATCCGCAAGGTATAAAATGTAAGCACAAGTCCTGCTGCCGCCGGTGCTGCAAATTGAACTACAGACTGGATAGTTGCGTTAATTCCATTTACACGCATATATTGTTGCTCCGGCACTAATTCTGGAATCATCGCAGATACCGCTGGAGTCTGTATCCCTGTCCCTACAGATCGTAAGGTGGATGCCAATAACAGCAATGATAAAAGAAGTGTATCCTTATATGTAGATCCAAGAACATAAGGAAGTAACATCACCAGTACAAACGTAGTAAATGCAATCGACGCATCCGCCGCAATAATCATACATTTTTTCGAATGCCTGTCTGCCCACACTCCTGCAAAAAATGAAATCAAAAATTGTGGTAGATATGCACATACTGTCAGCATGGATACCCAGAATCCCGATGAGGTCTCTTTGGTAACATACCAGACGATTGCAAACTGAACAAGGGAAGAGCCAAACAGAGATACTGCCTGGCTAGAAAGGAATAATGTTACCTGCTTTTTCCAATTGTTATTCACACTACACCTCCACTGCAACTACCGGAAGGAGTTCAATATAACCTCTTTCACCTCTTGGTTCCAACTGAATCCTTGGATTGTCCATATCCCATGCATACCCAAGCAATGTTGGATCATATTTCTTCTCGGCTTTCCAGATTTCCTCAATGGCTTCCTCATAATCTTCTTCCGCAAATGGTTCTCCTTGAAACATTAGATATCTGCCTGCTGGAAGTTTTATCACGTCAAATCCATTTGGAATCTCTCCATCATAGGTAAGTTCTACTTCCACACCCTGCACATATTCTGAAGTATTTGGTCTCATATATTTCTTAGGCAGCCACATACAGACTGGCTCTCCACTAAGGGATTTCATACTCATCAGCAGCCCCCAGACATCACAACCTACCTCTTCACAATACTCAAAATAATGTTTTGCTTTTAGACCTCTTTTCACTAACACCTTTCTAGCTGGTTTATCAATGAACTGAATAAATACATTTTTTGTTTCGCTCATACAATGCTCCTTTCTTTTCTTCGTAGGAAGAATTCCATAAGGCGTAAAGAGATAAAGAGCAGTTGGGGATTTTGCATATTCTCTTGGATTGCAGCCAAACTCTCGCCGAAATGCACGTTGATAGCCATCCACACTGTTGAAGCCCACTTCAAATGCGACATCAATAATCTTAATCTCTTCATCCCGAAGCTTTAATGCGGACTTTGACAATCGTAATTTCCGGATATACTCTGCTGGCGTGATATTCAGCCAATGTGAAAATAAGCGATTGGCATACCATGATGAGTAACCAGAAGCTCTGGCAAGATCTGCCGCTGTAATATTTTCATACAGATGCTCCTCAATATAATTCTGCATATTTCTGACTGCTTTTATTTGCTCTTCCATCTCTTTTCGCCTCCTCGTTTTGTTTTACAAGTATCAGTATAGAGCGATTTATTATTTTATTCTCGACTATTTGTGCGATGTTTGTCATGTCAGCAACTCAAACCCATATTTCATACATTCCAAAACTTTCGTAAAAAGTTCTGGAAGCTCCTCTGTTCTGTCGCTTTATTTCAAAAGATAAGCAACAATTTGAATTTATTTTTCATAATATTCTGTCAATTAAAAACTTTCATTCTCTCAGAAAATCTATAATCAAATTCTTTTCCTCACAAGTCAACTCATTTATGTGTCCTCTATCCTTTAACAAATACCGAATACTTTAACTCCACATTTTTTTGCCTATGGAAGAACATTTTTTCATTTCCTAATGCTTATTGCTCTTTTTCATCTTTTAAAAAATGGACACATGCAAAGATAACTCCATCATTTTCACTTCTTCTATTGAATTAGCTGTTTTTCTTTACTGCATTTATACTCCTTTTTGTACTCCTTGTAAACGGATTATACAGTAAGTTGTAGGTTACCATCTTTTTTCAAAAGCAATCCTTGTATCTGCACAAAATCCAAGGATTGTCACCAGACTCATCACACATTTTTCAAAAGTTGTTCCCATAAACTGCTGAAGAATTCCCCAAAAGCTAAAAGGTAGTGTAATAATCAAAAATGCGGAAAGTACGATACCCCAAAATGGATGGAATCTTACAGGTATAATTCCACTGGCAACTAATGAAATCAGTATGTTAATAATCGTCATAATAATCGAACTTGCAGATATCTGTCTTGCAGCCTCCAGCGACTCCGTTAGTCCACCATTTACCCATGTATAAGGAATGATAGAAAGTATTACACATATATGTACGCAAATATTTATGATTCCTATCACCACACTGCATATTCCTGCCTTTTTCAAATCAAATTTTCGAATCCACTTTAACATCCTGTCAATTCCCCTTTTCTTTTCCCGCATGGAAAAGCCAGATTCCAAGCACCCCGTTATATCCTGCCGCCGCAAAGACGCTGAAACGCTCTACGATACCAAAATATTCATGAGGAATCAGGTTCATCAAAATCGGTCCTGCCAGCATCATGATCAGTGCAATCCCTGCACCAATTCCTAATAACCTATATTCTCGTTCCTTTCTACTTCCAATAATCAGACACACAAGGGATGATACTGACAGAATAACCACTCCCACTGTAAGCACCATATGCATCACATCCTGAAAGGTTCCTGCATATCCGCTGTCACTCAAAGGAAACATGGTAAAGCCCACGCATGAAACCCAATTCATAGCGGTAAATAGGTAGATACCTGCGCAAAGGACTTTGTTTCCGCTTCCCTGTATCCAAGCGCAAGCCATCATACAGCAGACAATTCCACCTGTTCCATACAGACAGTTCAGCTGATTCCAGAGGCTTAGTGACGGTGCATTTGCCGCACTCAGGTCACTGACCGCTTGTGCCATCCAGTTATATCCCGGATAAACAAGTGGTGCAAATACAACGGCTATCGTATAGGAAATAAAACTCAAAACACCAAACAAACCACACCAATTTTGAAATGTTCTTTTATTTTTCATCTATTTTCTCCTCGTATGATTGCTCGTTCCCATAAACACTGCAAAATTCTTTCAGATAGTCATCCAGCATCTGCTCCGCTGTAACCTCCACCCCTGCCATTCTTTGATCATACATATAGTCCATAATTGAATGTATCGTCATTGCATAGGAGAAGGCTGCCATATCAATATTTTGAAATTCCATAATGTGCTGTACCTGCATTGCGTAAAAAAGCTGCTTTGTTGCTAGAATCATTTTTTCAGTTTCCACTAACATGATTTTTGCAGCTTCTTTTTGTATACTGCGTTCGGACATAACAAACTTATAGAATTGCTCCATGTCTGCATCCCGATTTATGGCCATATAGGAATTTACTGTCTGTGTTAAAATCTCCAATGCTGATTTGTTTTTTACAAGCTCTCCATAATCAATCATTGTATTTGCCACTTTGTCTTTCGCACGCTGTCTGAGATATTCATACAAACCATCAATGATCTCATCTTTTGAAGTAAAATGATTATATAATGACGGCTTCTGAATTCCAACTTTCTTAGCAATTTGAGAAAGTGAAACGGAACCCAACCCTTGTTCTGATGCAAGTTCTAATGTAGCAATTAAGATTTTTTCCTTCGTTGTCATAATAGCTCCTTTTTTTAATAATCTATTTGCAATGTTCAGTACAAACACTACTACCATTCGTTAGTTTTGTCAACATCAAGAGTTAGCTTTGGATTTCTGTATAAGAAATAACCTATTATAAAAATCGAGCAGCACCCTTCGGATGCTGCCCACTTATCATCTTATCTTCTCTTGCGTTTCTCTTTTGCGAATTTTCGGGCATTTTTCATGCCACCTACTTCCTTAAACATTCGCTCCAGCTTTTTGTTTTCTATTTCTTTCGCATTTAATCCTTCATATCCAGCTTCTGTTTTTAATTTCAGATAACTGTCCACGCGACGCTGCTCTAGCGTACCATCCTTTACCGCCTGCAAAATCGCACAGCCGGGTTCGTTCGTGTGGGTGCAATCGCTGAATCTACAGGAACAAGCCAATTTCTCAATATCATCAAAGACCTTTTCCAGATCCACACTATCTGCGCCCAACTCACGCATGCCCGGTGTATCAATGAGTACACCACCGAAAGGTGAAGGAAACATTTCTCTTCCCGTGGTTGTATGCCGACCCTTGTCTGCCTTCCCAATCTCACTTGTTACTAATACGTCCGTCCCCAGAAGCCGATTAATCAGCGTGGATTTCCCCACACCTGAAGATCCGATAAATGCCACTGTCACACCGCATTTCAGATAAGATGCAAACTTTTCTTCCACATCAATATCATAGATAGAGAGCGCAATCACGTCTGAATAAGCAGAAACTCGTTCTGCATCTATCACAGCTTGCTTCAGATTCTCGCATAAATCCGCCTTTGTAAGCACCACCACCGGAGTTGCTCCACTGTCCCAGGCCACGGTAAGATACCGCTCCAACCTGTTCAGGTTATAATTCTGATTCAGCGACATGCAGATAAATACATAATCAATATTTGCTGCCACCGGCTGTGTCTGTCCCGTCATGCCAACGGCCTTCCTAAGAAACAGACTTTTCCGGGTCAATACCTGATTGATGATAGCCACACCATCACTCTGATTGTCACCAAGCATAACAAAGTCCCCCACTGTTGGAAACTGAACTAATTCATTCGTCTCATATCGGAATTTCCCAGATATTTCCGCAGTTCGCTCACCCTCTTTAGTTGCGACCCTATACATGCCCCGGTATTGGGCAACAATACGTCCTATCTGATATTCTGGATACATAGTTGCTTCATTTTTAAATCGTTCTGTAAGACCGTATTTTTCTAAATTATTCATTTTAACCTCCTAAAAAAACATAAGTTCCAGTCAGGAAGGAGGTTTTGACTATTGTATTTTCAAGACCTCCTTCTCCATTACGGCCTCCAGTCTTCTATTGCTCATCTTCATAAAACATTCCCCTTTCGTTCTTAACATAAACTCATTTTAACACATTGTTTGCTTTGTCTACAAGAGACCACATATTCAAACAGTCCTGCAATCACTGCTGCGACAATATGACTCACTAAGATTGCGAGCCATATTCCATCCAATCCGAGCTTTGTTTGAACCAATAATACTGCCATTGGAATCCGAATCACAATATAATACACGAAAAATAAAATCATACTTAAACCTGGTTTTCCAAATCCACTAATAATTCCAAGGAAACAACTTGTAACCATATACATGACATATCCAATACTAACGATATGAAAAAATCCTCTTACAATTTCTGCAGCTGCTGTGCTGTCAACAAACATTCCTGACAACTGCCCCGCGAAAAACACTACTACTACTGTAATGATTACAGTAAACACACATCCCATGATAAGTGCTGTTTTCAAATAATCATGTACCCGGTCTATACGCCTTGCACCAAAACATTGACCAGCGATGGTAGTTAATCCCATGTTCATCGCCATTGCCGGATAGAACAGCAGGATTTCCAATTTATTCGTAACACCATAAGCAGCTATTGTTGTTACACCATACTGTGTGACCAAAAAAAGCATTGTAGCCGAACTAATTGCTGGCATACACCCTTGCACTGCTGCCGGAACTGCACAGGACAAAATCGGCTTCACATATGATAGAGATGCTTTTCTCCAATCAATTCGAAACATTTTTTTCTGACTATGATAATAAAATGCATAACCTACACATAATACCTCTGATAATACAGTTGCCCATGCAGCTCCACCAAGTCCCATAAAATGAATCAAAATCGGGTCAAGTACAGCATTAAATATAGTTGTCATGAGCATTCCTTTGGTCTGAAAAATAGGATCTCCGAAAGAACGAAATACTGCTGTGAACTGCATATAAAGATAAATGGCAACATAACCTACAAGATAAATAGATAAATACTCATAGGCAGATCCAAATAGTCCAGAAGGTGTATTCATCATTCGTAGAATATCCTTCAGACACAATTCCAAGACAACTGTTACTCCTATTGCAAAAACTCCTGATAGCAGCAAAATTGTTGCTATCATACCGTCTGCTTTTTCCTTCTGGCCTGCACCTACCGTTTGAGAAACCAAAATCGCAATCCCATTACTACAGCCCATGGCAATTGCTGACAGAATCAATACCATAGCAGTTGAATTCGTAAGAGCTGCGTATCCAGTTTCACCTAAAAGATTTCCTACCCACAGACTGTCTACCAGATTATATGCCATCGTTAGTATCATGGCTGCAAGCAACGGCATTACCATCAAAATCAAACTCTTTTTCGTATTTCCATTTACAAAATCAATTTTACTTTTCATTTTATTCCTTCTTTCATTGAATGAACTTTATTCATTTAAACTTTAAAAATATTGGCAGGTTCTCCCTGCCATAGATTCTCTGTTTCAATCATCACTTAATTCCAAACATTTCAAATAGGCATTTCTGAATTTTCATCGCCTTCTCCTCTTCTGAATAGTCCTTTGACATAAGGACTCCCATCTGCCCAAATATCATGAAATAGGCACTTGCTTTCGGATCAGCGACTGTGATTTCACCTCGCCTTGCTGCTTCTTCCAACTTACTGGTAAAATAAGGTATTAATTTCTCACAGGTACGAAGAAACAACGCATCATGCATTTTATGATTTTCCTTCTTGTGAAACAGTTCATAGAGATTATTTTCTCCGTGCTCCGCTGATGTGTATTCTTCCATTCTTCCACTTAATTGCACAATTTGTTCTTTCAAGGTAAGTCCTGCTGTATTTGTTCTTTGAATATTTTGATTTACGATGTAAGAAGCATATTCATCAACCGCTGCATCGTACATCTCTTCCTTCGAAGCATAATACCTATAACATAAACCTTGAGAAACACCTATTTCATTTGCAATATCCGTAATAGATGTCTTTTCATACCCTTTTTTTGCAAATACTCTGACTGCCGCATCCAATATTTCTTGTTTTCTTTCATCTGGATTTTTTACTATGCGCATAATTTTTCCTCCTGATACAAGAAGTATATACCTAGTTTTTTATTTTGTCAATGAATAATGTTCATTCATTTTTTATTTTACTATCCAAAAACATTGTATCCTAATGTTTCAACTATTTTCATATCTTGGTCAATTGTGATTCCTGATGTAGTAAGCATATCTCCTGAAATAGCTGCATTTGCACCTGATGAAAAGCACGAAGCTCCTTTATCATCCAGCAGACCTCTTCCACCAGCAAGCCTAATTGATGCATCTGGTAAAATAAATCTATAAATAGCAACAATTCTCCTCATATCATCTACTGTAAGCTTTTTATTATTCTCATATGGCGTTCCCTGAATTGAATTGAGCATATTAACAGGCACGGATTTCACTCCCAATTCCCTTAATGAAAATGCCAAATCAATTCGGTCTTCCATACTCTCACCAAGACCCATAATTCCACCACTGCATACTTCAAGTCCTGCTCTTCTTGCAGCTTTTAACGTTTCAACTTTATCTTCAAATGTATGTGTGGTACAAACATTGTGAAAAAAGCCTTTTGACGTTTCAAGATTATTATGTACCCTTGTTGCACCCGCTTCTTTGATTCTTTGAAACTGTTCTTCACTTAAAAATCCCATAGATACACACACTTCAACATTTGTTTCTTTCCTGATTTTTTTAATTGCTTCACAAGCCTCTTTAAGATAATCATCCTTTAATTGCTTTCCAGAAGTAACAAGAGAAAATCTAAGTACACCTCTCTCATCATTATATTTCGCCTGTTTCACAATCTCCTCCAAAGGTAACATATCATAACTTTCAATTTTAGTATCATAATATGACGACTGGGCGCAGAATTTACAGTTTTCAGAACATCTACCACTTTTAGCGTTAATAATGGTACACATATCAAATCTATTTCCACAAAAAAATTCTCGTACTTTATCCGCTGCCTTCGTTAATTCATCCAAATTCCAATCTACAAGTTTCCCAGCCTCTTCTTTCGTAATACTATATCCATTCATAACTTCACTTGTTAACGTTTCTAAAAAATCCATCTTATATCCTCACATATCATAATTATATTTTATTCTTTCATAGTATTATACATGAAAACATACAATTGTCAACTCTCGTTTAAATTTGAGTTAACAATTGCATGTAGGGATTGATAAGGAATTCCTCTTTTTTTAACAGATAAAATTACCTTCTATTCAAAATGTAAAGCATCAATAGGTTTTAATTTTGCTGCTTTATTTGCTGGATATAATCCAAAGATAATTCCTACCACAACGGAAAACCCTAAAGAGAATACGCTGATTGCAACAGACAAGGTTAATGTTGTTGAGACAAATATATTTGCAACTGCAAGAATAATAATACTAAGTAATACTCCAGTCACGCCTCCCATAAATGACAGGACTACAGATTCAATCATAAACTGCCATAATATATCTTTTTTCTTCGCTCCAATGGCTTTTCGAATCCCAATTTCCTTGGTTCGTTCAGTAACGGATACTAACATAATGTTCATAATTCCAATACCTCCAACTAATAGAGAAATTCCTGCAATGCCACCAAGCATGTAAGAAAGAGATGTTGTTACATCTGATACGCTGTCTGCAATGTCAGACTGATTTTGTACAGTGTAGGAGTCCTCATCTCCGGTCTTCTGAAGAAGATAAGAATTAACAACAGTCTCTGCCATTTTCAAAGTATTTTCACTAGATGCAGATACATAGAAACTGCTAATTGTAGTACTTTTTAATACTCTTTGTGCTGTCTTAAATGGAATATATACCATAGTATCGTTAGAATTCATTTGAGAACTTCCTTCTTCTTCAATGACACCGACAATCTTAAATGTTCTTCCTGAGACTTTAATCTTCTCTCCTGCTACATCAGCTCTTCCAAATAAATCTTCTGCAACTGTGGCTCCAATTACACATACCTGTAGACGATTTTCATTGTCAACATCTAAAATTTCTCTTCCAGATGTTAAAGTATACTCTTTGATTTTCTGATACTCTGGTGTAATCCCTGTAATAGTAACAGAAGATGAATTACTAGAAGCCTTTGCCGTTCCACTTCCTGATACTATCGGGGATACGCTATCAACTGCCATATTGTTTTCTAATGTCTCTAGATCTGATGTTGTAATACTTGAACTTCTTTTACTTGTAATACTGGCAGAAATCACATTTCCACCTAGTGATGAAAGAGTATCATTTACATTGTTGGTTGTACTTTGCACAATGGAAACTAATAAGGTTACACTTAATACCCCAATAATAATTCCAAGCATAGTCAAAAATGATCTTAATTTTGTTGATAGAATGGAGGACAATGCCATTTTAATTGCCTGGGTTAATTTCATCAAACTCCTCCTTTGCAGAATCATAGACGATTTTTCCATCCATAATTCGTATTTGTCTTCCTGCTTCTTTTGCCACATCATTGTCATGAGTAATTAACACAATGGTATTTCCCTGTTCATGAACCTGATGAAGCACTTTCATAATATCTTTACTTGATTTTGAATCCAAATTTCCTGTTGGCTCATCTGCCAAAATCAAAGTTGGATTGGCAATTAAAGCTCTTGCAATGGCGACTCTTTGCTGCTGCCCACCAGATAACTGATTAGGTTTATGATGCATTCGCTCTTTTAATCCAACTTCACAAAGTGCTTTTTCCACTCGCTTTTTTCTCTCTTCAATCTTAATTCCCTGATAAATCAAAGGAAGTTCTACATTTTCAAATGCATCTAATTTTGCAAGGAGATTAAACTGTTGGAAAATAAATCCAATCTTTTCATTTCGAAGAACTGATAATTGATTTTCGTTAAATCCAGCTAAGTTCTCTCCATCAATCAATACATCCCCTGTATCTGGAACATCTAAACACCCTAGCATATTCATAAGTGTTGACTTTCCACTTCCCGACTGTCCAATAATAGCAACAAATTCCTTGTCATCGACTTCCAGGGACACACCATCCAGAGCATGAACCTCTTCTTCTCCAAGTAAATATGTTTTTCTTAAATCTTTTACTGAAATCATAGATTACCTCTCTTTAATTTGATCCACCTGGTCTTTGGCCTCCACTTGACATTCCGCTTCCGCTTCCGCCACCCATTCCTGATCCGCCTTGACCATTCATTTTCATTTGAGCTTTATCATTGCTGTTAGAACTGCTTCGTGTGATTAGTTTAATTAAATCACCTTCTTTGACACCACTTTTAATCTGTGCATAAGAATCATTCATAATTCCAACAGTAACTTCTGTGGATGTTCCTGTCTCGTCCTCTTCATCTGAAAGAATTGTTACATAACTTTTATTATTTTTTGTTTGAATTGCAGAAACTGGAACTAAAACTGCATTGGTTGCCTGGGCTGTGGTTATGGTGGCTGTTGCACTCATAGCTGGAAGTAATTCTTTTGCATCTTCTAATTCCACTGTTACTGGATAAGTTGCTACTCCATCTGTATTCGTTCCTGCAGTTGATACTTTTGTTACTTTTCCTGTAAATGTCTTATTTTCCACTGCATCTACTGTCACAGATACGCTCTGTCCTACTTTTACACTCTTAATGTCTAGCTCATCAACATCAATGGATACTTTATAGGATTCACTGCTTGAAATCTTGCATACTGTCTGCCCTGATTTAATTGTTGATCCTGTGGATGCATTTTGAGTACTAATGGTACCATTATGTTTTGCTGTAACCGTCAAATTATTTCTCTCTGTCTTTAACTTCTTTAACTGAGCTACTAAAGATTCATGTTTCTTTAAGTTGCTTTCATAGGTAGAAGAATATCCCACACCAGTCAATGTTATCAAAGTAGTTCCTGCATATACTTTTTGATTCTTTACAACTTTAATATCACTTACAGTACCACTGTCTCCTGTTACAGTAATCGGTGAATTAGATTTCGCGGTTCCTTTTCCCAAAGAAACATAGTTGGTGTTATAAACTTTAGCCGATGTTCCCACATTATAGTAGTAGCTGTCAGAAAATACTGCCGTGGCCTTTCCTGCACTTTTCTTTGTAATTTTTCCTGTTACTGTATAACCACTGAATTTAACTTTTACAGTATCTCCAACACTTACTGACCTTGAATATGTAAATTCAACTTTTAATTTTCCATCTGCTGCAATCTCCATTAAGGAACCTTTTTTATTCATAGTTTTTGAAACTGAAGTTCCCTCACTTGCGTAAATTCGTTTTACACGACCTGCTACTTTAGAAGAAATGGTAGAAGACGCACTTGTTTCTTCCGATGAAAGACTACTTTCTAAAGTTGAAATCTGATTTTCTAAACTAGTAATAGAATCCTCTAATGCAGAACTGGTCAATTCAACAATGGTTTCCCCTTTCTTTACCGTATCACCTGCATATTTTTTCACTGATTTTACTAGAACATCACTTGAAAACGTCACATCCTGAGTAGAGCCAGAAGAAACAGTTCCATCTCCTTCGACTGTTTTTTTAATAGTTCCAGTGGCTGCCTGTTGGGATTGAATTGCTTCTGCTCCATTTGCTTTTGTAGATATTACAAATTTCCATATTAGAAATAAAATGACAAACAGTAAAATCACAAGAACTATAGTCATTTTCTTATGGCGTTTGATCCATCCACAAATCTTTTTCCCCATCGATTTTATCTTTCCTATCATAAATACATCTTCTCCTTCTTTTACATATTAATATTTTCTTCTATTACTATAAAAAAGAAACGTGTAAAACTTATGGCAAAAATATGTTCAATTGATGAACTTTGCCTTTACAATTGAATTTTATTCATACTAAAATAAGAATAGTGAAATTAGGAGGTACAGACTATGAACTGGCATGGAAAGCGATATTACTCTTTAGACTCAAATTTTAAAAATACATTTGGGAAAAAAATATATAAGGTATCCTTAAACGGAGGATTTTCCTGTCCAAACAGAGATGGAACTATAGGAACTGGAGGTTGCATTTTCTGTAGTGAAGGTGGATCTGGAGACTTTTCACCCAATCCCAACTTATCTATTACAAAACAGATTGATGAAGGCATCTCCTTGGTTGCTCACAAGAACAACTCAGGTTCTTATCTTGCGTATTTTCAGGCATTTACAAATACTTATGCCCCTGTAGAAAAACTTCGCTCTTTGTTTACCGAAGCACTAAACCATCCAGCAATTATGGGACTTTCCATCGGAACCAGACCAGATTGTCTTCCTGAACCTGTTTTAGACTTGTTAGAAGAATTGAATCAAAAAAAGCCCATATTCATTGAACTTGGGCTTCAAACGATACATGAAGAAACTGCTGACTTCATACATCGTGGATATCCATTATCCACATTTGAAATCGCAGTAGAAAATCTTCATAAGCGAAATATAACTATTGTAACACACTTAATCTTAGGACTTCCTGGGGAAACAAATGAAATGATATTAGAATCCATCCACTATCTAAATAACCTTCCCATAGATGGAATCAAACTCTCCCTTCTCCATGTCCTAAAGAATACAAAACTAGGTACTCTTTATGAAAAAGAACCATTTAAAATCTATACTTTTGAAGAGTATGTAGACTTGGTAATTACCTGTATCCAACATCTTAGAAGTGACATTGTCATCCATCGCTTCACAGGAGATGGACCACGTGAACTTCTAATCGCACCAAAGTGGAGTCTTCATAAGAAAAAAGTGCTAAACCAGATCAACCACCAATTAAAAGAACGCAACATTTATCAGGGCGATTTACATTCTTCAAAAATCATATAATACTAATCCGCCTTTTCGCATGTAACCGGTATCCCACAACTGCTCAAAGTCGAACCATTCCCATTCGCTGTAGTTGGCAACTTTCACTCGAAAGCGATCATGAAGTTCTTCATAGCCTACAATTGGATACCAATGCCACACATAATCTTTAAACTTTGGTTCTTTATGCTTTAATGTTAAACTTGGAATCAAAATTCCCTGGTTTATTTTCTTTTTTATGATTCTCTCGGCATCTTCTACTGCTTCATTCCCCGAAAATGGAGTCATCTTAATGTTCTTTACCCCATGATCTTCCATATATGTTCCAAATCCATCAATATAAATGTGAAGGGAATCAATTCCCGTCCATCTTGGTTTTAAATATGGTCGCATCACTTGAGAAAAATTAACATAATCTTTTTTTGATATATGGTTTACATCATAAGGATACAACTCTTTTATTCCAAAATATTTAGAAAAAGAAATGCAGCTGTCACACGCCGTGGCTGCTGCACATCCTCCTAACTTCATCATGGGAACTTGAAACCAGTCCTGATTTCCACCAAAAGAATCGCCTATTTTATAATAATCTAATTCTTTTTTCATGTCCTTACTTTCCTAATTTTCTACTTCAATCTTACGAATCTCTTTTGTTCTGATTTCCTTACAAATATCATCGATAAATTGATCTATGGTCTTTTGTCCTTCATCTCCTAAGAAACGACTTCGAACAGATACTTTCTTTTCTTCTTCTTCCTTTGCACCAACAACAAGCATATATGGAAGTTTATCAAGACGAGCCTCCCGAATCTTCTTCCCAATCTTTTCTGCACGCTGATCTACAGTACACTTAATTCCATTTTCTTTTAATTTTGCTTCAACTTCCTCTGCATAATCATGGAATTTTTCAGAAATTGGAAGTACACGTACTTGTTCTGGGCATAGCCATGTTGGGAACTTTCCTTCGTACTTTTCGATTAACCATGCAAGTGTTCTTTCATAACATCCAATAGAAGTTCTATGGATAATATATGGACGTTTCTTTTCTCCATCTTTATCTACAAAAGTCATATCAAAACGCTCTGCTAAGAACATATCTAATTGAATGGTAATCATTGTATCTTCTTTTCCATAGACATTCTTTGCCTGAATATCAAGTTTTGGTCCGTAGAATGCAGCTTCTCCTGTTACTTCAGTATATTTAATTCCAATATGATTTAGAATCTGACGCATCTTGTCTTCAACTTCATCCCACATCTCTCTTGTTCCCATATATTTTCCCATATTATCTGGATCTGCAAGAGATAATTCATAAGTTACATCTTCTTCTACCCCAAGAGTTGTCAAACAGTATTTTGCTAAATCAACACATCCTCTAAACTCTTCTTCTGCCTGCTCTGGAGTTACAATCAAATGTCCCTCTGAAATTGTAAACTGACGTACTCGAGTTAAACCATGCATCTCTCCTGATTCTTCGTTTCTAAACAAAGTAGAAGTCTCACCATAGCGACATGGAAGATCACGATAACTCTTTTGGCTTTGTTTATAAACATAATATTGGAATGGACATGTCATTGGACGAAGTGCAAATACTTCATCATCCTGCTCTTCATCTCCTAATACAAACATTCCCTCTTTGTAGTGATCCCAGTGATCAGAAATTACATACAAATCCTTCTTTGCCATCAATGGAGTCTTTGTTCTCATGTATCCACGGCGTTCTTCCTCATCTTCAATCCAGCGCTGTAATGTTTGCACCATCATGGCTCCTTTTGGCATCAAAAGAGGAAGTCCCTGACCAATAACATCGACTGTTGTGAATAATTCCATATCACGCCCTAGTTTATTATGATCTTTTTCTTTCATTGCTGCTAATTCTTCTAATCTGGCTGTTAAATCAGCTTTCTTTGTAAATGCTGTTCCATAAATACGAGTTAGCATTTTATTTTTTTCATCTCCCCGCCAGTATGCACCAGATGACGAAGTTAATGCAAATGCTTTGACTGTTTTTGTGCTCATTAAGTGTGGTCCTGCACAAAGGTCCGTAAAATCACCCTGTTTATAGAATGAAATCGTTTCTCCTTCCGGAAGGTCTTCAATTAATTCTACTTTATAAGGTTCATCCTTTTCTTTCATCAATGCAATGGCCTCTTCTCTTGGAAGTTCAAAATACTCAATTGGATGATTCTCTTTGACAACCTTCTTCATCTCTTTTTCAATGGCATCTAATTCTTCACGTCCTAAAGGTTCCATATCAAAGTCATAATAGAACCCATCTTCAATGGCTGGCCCAATGGCACATTTAGCTTCTGGATATAAACGTTTCACTGCCTGTGCTAAGATATGTGATGCCGTATGGCGAAAAGCTAATTTCCCTTCTTTGCTGTCAAAAGTTAATAAATTCAAGGTACAGTCACCATCTAATATCTTTCTCAAGTCAACAACTTCTCCATTGACTTCCCCAGCACAACAGGCTCTTGCAAGGCCTTCACTGATATCCTTTGCAATATCAAGAACTGACATAGCACCTTCATATTCTTTTACTGATCCATCTTTTAATGTAATTTTCATAATTTCCTCCTTATAAAACAAAAATCCCAAGTTGTATCTATCGATACAACTTGGGACGAATATACTCGCGGTTCCACCCAAATTACCAGAAACTCTGGTCACTTGATTCACATATAACGGTGTTCACCGGATTGGTTTACAATCACTCAGAGGTGGTCTTCGTCTACCTTCCATCTAAAATGCTCTCAGCCAATGCATCTCTCTCTGAAGAATTCTAGTAGATTACTCTTCTCTTCAACGTTTTCTTATCTAGTTATGAATTATAACATGGGCAAAAATGAAATGCAAGTATCCTTCTACCAAATTCCTCTACTCTTTCGGACTTGGTAATAAAGGCTATTGTCCATTGCCATAACTTTTTCAATGGGAACTGCTTTCCATATAGGTATTTTCATTTTAAATTTAATCCATATAATTGAATAAATGCCAAGCCCCAAAACTGTAAGTAACGTAATCATCCAAATCATCATTCTTTCGTGAGGATCTGTAGAAATATTTATAATCATATAAGCTGTACCAATACTTCCAATCAATGGTAATATGGATCCTCCTGGAACTTTAAAGCTTCTTGGTGCGTTGGGTAGCTTTCTTCTTAGAATTAACACATCAATATGTGCGAAAATATATGTAATCATCCATAATACTGATCCTACCAGAATTAAAAACTCAATGGTATTGGAAGATCCATCACTAATATACGCAAAAATAAACATAGAAATTGATATTAAAATAACTCCGATATAAGGCACCTTTCTCTTATTTGTCTTTGCAAAAATTTGTGGAAGCATATTCATTTTTGCCATTCCCTGACTAATATGTGCTAAACCATTAATTCCTGAATTTTGTGTACTAATTACAGCCAGCGCCGCAACAAACGCCATCCATATTTTGCCATATTTCCCCAATAGTAATTGTCCATACAACATGTGTGGTGCAGCTGAATTTGCAAGGTCACTCCATGGCGTATAATGGTAAAATCCAAGAACCATAATTGATTGCATAATTAAAATAACAATTAATCCTAAAGCCATTCCTAATGGCACATTTTTTTTTGCATTTTTTACTTCACTTGATATAGGAATCGCAAATTCTGCTCCAATAAATAGCCAAAATGCAACTGCTGTCATAGACAGTACTTCCGATGGTTTGACAGACATATTAGCTGCCTGCACCACAACATGCCCTGTTCCCAATTTAAATGCACCTATAAGTCCCATAACCACCATAGAACCAACTAATAAAAGTGCAACTAAATCCTGTATTTTGGCAAACATATCAACACCGTAAAGATTTGTTGCCATTACAATAATCATCATAATTGCAGTATATACTATACTTGGAATCGGCAATGGAATTACTTGTGACATAGCGTAGGCAAAAATAGAGGCTTCTACGCCAGCAGATAAGATATTACAAATTAAATATCCACCAACCATAGATACAAGTGTTGGCATTGGTCCCATACACGCAAGTGTATATTGTGCCAATCCTCCCGTAATATTTGGCATTAACCCATTTAATTCAGATAGGGATGCAATGGTCGTAAGATTTAGCAAACATGCAACAACCATGGCACCAATAAACACAATTCCAACTTCTCCAGATCCCTGACCTAAAGAAACCAAACAACTTATTGCAATTACAAGTCCTACAGAAGTAGAAATAACACTTCCAAGACCTAATTTTTTCTCATTCATATTGGCCTCCTAGAGTGCTTCTAAACCTTCATCTCCTGTACGTACTTTCACCACATTGCTAAGAGAATAAACAAAAATCTTTCCATCTCCAATATGTCCTGTGTAAAGCACTTGTTTGACAGTATCAATAATTTCACGTACATCTTTTGTCTCAACAACAAGACTGATTTGTTGTTTTGGAAGAAGCATAAAATCTTCAATTTCTTCTTCTAATTCAAATTCCCTTGTACCCTTTTGAATTCCACATCCTAACACCTGAGTTACCGTCATTCCTCGAACACCTAATCTAGCAAGCTCCTTTTGAAGTTTTGTAAATTTTGTCATATTTGTGATAATTTCGATTTTTGATAATTCTTCCTTCATATTATGTCTCCTTTTTCTTTTGCCTTTTTTTGTTGTAAACATTTCTTGTACAATTCCGGTGTCATCCCCATATATTGCTTAAATTCTTTTAACATATGTGATTGATCATAATAGCCACTTTCTTGTGCCAACTCATAAATTGAGAGGTCCCTGTTCAACGACATTCTTTCCAATACGTTTTGAAAACGAATAATCTTCTCAAATATTTTTGGACTGATTCCATGAAGTTCATGAAAAATTCTTCTCACATAACATTGGGAATATCCAGTTTCTTTTGAAATTGTTTTAATTGATACAGTTCCTTTTGTTTCATAAATTCGTTTTCGAATATAAAGTTCAATACTTCGTTTAGAATTTGTATGTAAACAACTTTGCTTCAAAAAGATCTGATGCATCAACGTGGCTCTTTCTCTCATATCCTTAGCTTTGTATAATTCATCCTCTAAATTGACTCCATAACAATCTACAGGCAGCTCAATATCTGTATTTACAATATCTTCAATGGATACGTTTTTAGGGAGAATCTCCTGTCCTGGTAAAAAGCGTACTCCAAAATATGTGGAATTTTCTTCAAAGGGCCAATACTTTAGTTTCAATACCGTACCACCTAAATAACACTTCACACCATTTTTTGAAATAGCATACATCAAATCAACGCAACCATCTGGAACTGCATTAATTATCTTTGTATTTTCTTTCTCCTTGAATTCATAATATTCACAGATATTAGAGTTACTAACATTTATATTTTGATAATCTAATGTATAATTTTGTACGTAGGGCTGCATGATCTTCATAGACCAACCTTTCCAAACAAGTCACCAATTTTTATAACATATCTGGTTTTTCCCAAAGAGGAAGTGTCATACCAATCCCCATCTTTTTTGCATTTTTATAAACTTCATGTCCCCATGCAATATCTTCTACCGGCATGCCTCCAACAGAATAAATGATAATCTCATCTTCATTTTTGCGACCTGTTTTTTTTCCTATAATAATATCCGAGATATCAATAATGTCTTCTCGTTTTACCATTCCTTCATGGATTAAATCTGTAAATAAAGATCCAACAATTCCAACTTTTTCATAGGTTGGATATGGATATTCTTCTTCCCAAGCTTCATAAAGTCCAAAATTGTCCACTACCATTTTTGCACGCTTTGCAACAAATTCATTGCTATCAAAATTTGCAGCAGACGGCATAGAAATAAATGCTCCTTTTTTGATCCATTCCTCTTTAATCACTGGAAATGTTGAAATGTCATTTAAAACAGTTGTTGTAAAGCTGATAATATCACTATCTCTTACTGCTTCTTCTTCACTTTTACAAACGATAATATGTTTTACTTGTGGATACTCTCTTTCAATATATACTTTAAAATCATTGATAGACTTTTCTCCTCTTCCCTTGATTTTAACAGTGTCAATCATAGGACAAACTGCCATAAAGGATGCAAGACTTGTTTTTCCCATAACCCCTGGTCCAATAATGGATACAACTTTAGAATCTTTTTTTGCCAAATATTTTGCTCCAACTCCAGGAATTCCACCTGTACGATATGAGCTTAGAAGATTGGCTGACATAAGTGCAAGAGGTGCTCCTGTATCTTTATCATTTAACATCATCATTAAAATGGAACGAGGAAGTCCTTTTTTCTTGTTTTCAATGTTTGAACCATACCATTTCATTCCCGCCATTTGATGATTTCCTCCAAGATACGCTGGCATAGCCATAAATCTTCGATCTGGTCCATTCTTTGGCATTCCTGGAAATTTAGGTTTGTCTGGAAACAAAACCATACATCCGTGAGAATTATGATTTTCCCCTCCCATCATATAATCACCCTTGTTCAATGTAACTAATAAATCCTCCATAACATTTACACATTTTCCCATATCTTTTACTCCTGCTTTGATCATATCAGGTTCTGAAAGATATAAAAAATCAATTTTAGCATCCATATTTTCCTCCTTTTGCTTATTGAAAAAGAAAACAAAGGCGTCAAATGTTCACCATTTGACGCCTTTGTCCTCTTTAAAATACCATAATTTTCAATGTAATTCAACACTTTTATGTGTTTGTTTTACTTTCTTGATTATATAATATGACAAAATATAAGGATAGTAAAAAACGATACTTATGTCATTTATATTTGAATGCTCTTATTAAATAGACTCTGTCTCTATAACATAACTGGCTTCATTTCCAAGTTCCTTTTGATTATCTTTATATTGAATTTCTGCCTTTTGAAGTGCTTTAAAGTTCTTTAATAATTGTGTCAGTTCATTCTGTGAAAGGTCTTCTATTTTGTTGATTCCTTCTTGATCAAAGGTTCTCACTCCTTTGGATAACTGGCTAGTTCCACCAACCAATGTTTTAATTCCTTGGGTCATTGACTTGTTATTTTTTGTAAGATTCCTTGTCCCTTTGTCAATGGCATTGATTCCCTTGGTCAATTGGGTCATACCTTTTGACATCTTAGATATTTTTGACAAAAATGAAGATAAAATCTTCATTTGCTTTCCTATATCTTCTAGAAGTTTTACATTCTCTGATGCATTACTTTCTATATCGTCTAAAGTGATTTTGATTCCATGAAAATCAATTTTCCCTTGGAGTTTTTTCTTTTGCTCTTCATCTATGGTTCCCTCTGCCACTGCCTGCTCTAATCCCTCGTTGAATTCCTCTACTGCCTGATTTTTTGCCTGGATTTGTGCACTTCTCTCCACAATTGTAATTTGACCTTCTAGTTTTATAAAGTTTGTTCCTAAGGTCTTTGCATCCTGTGCAAGAGTTTTTGATGCTTCTTTTACCAATTCCATTTCTGAATCATCACTTATAGACAGGGACTTTAATGACTGATTCAGACTATGTATCCCCTCTTTTATTTTTTCCACTCCGTTCGTATAGGCTTTTACTCCCTTTTGATATGCTTTTATCCCAGAAAGCAATTGGGCTGACCCATCCACCAAATTATCTGATGCATCTCCCATTTTATTTACATTCTCTAACATCTGATCCACATCATCAAAGCTGTTACTATCTAAATCACTCAACCCCATGGAACCCACAATATTTGCGGTAAAAGACAGTTCAAAATCCTTTGCCTCTGCCGTAATCTCCACATAATCTGGCAAATCAATATCTTGAGTAACCTTGTAATTTGCCAATTTTAATGATTTTTTTAAATCTGGAAATGCCATTCCCACGGCAATACTCTGTTCCTCATCTTTCATGATTTTTCCATTGGATACTTTAATATTGGAAAATGTATCTGTCGGCATAACTACAGTGGAAATCATCATAAACGGTACTGGCATAGACATTTGCTTTTCATCTACTGTCACTAGCTCTTTTCTTAGATTCTTATAATCAAATCGAATCTTTATTTTACCTGACTTTCCCGAAATATCTTTGGCTGAAATCTTTTTATTATTCAAAAAATACGTTATTTTCACAGAAATTGGTACATCACTTCCTGTATCCTCTTCTTTTAGTTTTCCATTGGCATCTGCTTTAAGGTAGACAACACCATTTGTTTCTTTCTTTGACACAGTTTTTGTCACTCTGTTTTTTTTCTGACTTTTGGTACTCACTGTTTTATTGCTTTTAAAAGATTTTTTCATAGAGAAAACTGTGGCCACACCCCCTATGCAGCAAAGACAAAGCACAAGCTTTATGAATTTTTTCTTTTTCATATTTCCAATCCTATCCTTTCTACTCTACATTTTTCAATGCTTCATCCATTGGAACTTTCTTTATCTTTCCCATTTCTAAAATAGCAACTACACTATATGTGACAATTCCAAGAAGAAACATCTTAACAAACACAGTGTAATCCACATGGAACTGAATCCATCCACTCATGCTGTTAAGCATAATCTGGCGGAATATGACTACCATAACGTAATAATCAATGACCATACTAAGGAACAAAAATAAAACTACCATAATAGATGTGGATAGAATATAAAGCTTCCCGATTTCTCTATTTTCATATCCTAATATTTTTGCCATAGATATGGACTGTCCATTTTTCTCGATGACAATTTTTGAGAGTAAATAAATTAGCACCATAAAAATAATGACAGCAAATCCGTCGACTAAATACATCATGTTTCCCATGGATACATCAAGCTGCCTTGAAACTTTTGTCAATGCCTCTAAATCAAGAAGGGAACCAATATATTTTTCATTTATATCTGTAATCTTTGTGTCTGAAAAATATCCACTAAAATAACTTTTATCTAAATCAAAGGTTTTATTTAATCTGCTTTGGTCCATAAAAATGGATAAGGCTCCCTGATAATGATAAATACCTGCTACTTTAAACCTATATCTGTCATCTTTATACTTCTCCTTTAACGTAATGGTATCCCCGGCTTTTATTTTATACTTATCCGCATATCCATCAGAAATATATACTTCATTTTTCTTAAAATTAACAGGAACATATTGACTGTTTTTCTTCACTCCATATATTATAATTTCTTCACTATCACAAAGAGAGTCTGTGGTATTCAATGAATATGCAGTAAACTTCTCTGCCGTTTCATTCTCTGTGTCCACCCCAGCAGAAAACTCTAACATCCCAAGCATGCTGTGGATTTTACTCTCATCACTTAAAACAGACACTGGAACACTTAGCATATACTGATATTTGCTCAGCATATTATTTTGAATCTCGTCTTGATAATTGTCTAGCACCACAGGCAGCCCTAGCCCAAAGAGCAAAAGGAGATTGGCAAATATAATTCCCACAAATAAAACACCATAGTTACTCATATTCTGAAGAATAATACGTAATCGAAATCTTGAAAAAAATGAAATTCTCTCATTTAATCTAATTTCCTTTTCCTGTTTTTTCCGTTTTAAATCTCTTCGAATCAACTTTAAGGGTGATAAAGACAATTTGTAATTAAGTATCACTAAATTTACAATAAACATAATTACCAGTGGAATTATAGTGGTCATAATTAAAGCTTCCATGCTCCATCGATTCACAAACTTGGTTAAACTATAACTCCCGTAATACATCTTGTTTACAACATTTACAATTACGGTATACCCAAGTACATTTCCTACCCCTGCTCCCAGAAAAGTTACAAAAAGAGGCATAGATAAGTAATGACTCACCAGTTCTCTTTTTGTATACCCAGAAGCCCGCAAGGTTCCAATGGTATTTGCTTCTTTTGAAATGGTATTGGATATGGTAATTCCAAACACAAACGCAAGAATTGCCATAACAATATAAAGAAGTGCTGTCATCATCCCTTTATCACTTCCCATATCATTTCCAGTAAAGTGGATTGCCTGATTTTGATACTGTGGAACAAAGTTCTTTAAAGTAATTACTTTTCCCATGCTCTTCATTAAGTCTTCTGCTGTATCATTTTCTTTCTTCTCATCTACTGGTTTTGTATTATAAGTCCATGCATATCGATAAGCTTTCTCTTTTCTACTAAAAGAGAAAAATTCATCTTTTGATACAACAGCAACTCCAAATTTTACAGCGTCAAACATAGTATCATTGTTGTTGGAAAATAATGCACTATAATCTGACAACGCCACGTAGCCTGTGACTTTCCATTGCTGATTTCCACTTTTAATAAAGTTCCCAACTTCAATGTGGTTGTTGTTCGCATACATTCGGTCAATGGCAATCTCTCCTTTTTTCTTTGGAAATCTGCCTTCCATCAAGCATACTTGATCTACCTGCTCACGATTGGAAAAAATCCGCAGTGTTGTCTCATTAGAAAGTTTCTTCTCCACATAGTAATTTTCATATAATTTGATTCCATTTTCCTCAATGGCGTTAATCTCATCTTGATTTAACTTGCTTGCCACATCAAAATATCCATCTTCCACATTATATTTTTCAAAACTTTGGTCATAAGTAGTTCTCATGCTCTCATCTGCCACTAAAAATCCAGATACAAACCCAATGGTAGCTGCCATAAGTAAAAAAATTACAATATATTTTCCTGCTTCTCCTTTTAACTCCCGAAGCAATCTTTTTCGTAGTGGGTTTTTCATTTGCCTTTACCACTCCAATTCTCTTGCTGATAATTTATGTTCATTACGATAATTTTCACGAATGACACCATCTTTTAAACGAACAACCTGATCTGCCATTTCTTTCATTGCATCATTATGAGTTACCATAACTACAGTATTTTTATATTTTTGATTCACGGTTTCAATTAGGGCTAAAATGTCTTTGGATGTATTATAATCTAAAGCTCCCGTAGGTTCATCACAAAGAAGAATATCTGGATTCTTAATAAGTGCCCGCCCAATTGCTGTCCGTTGCTGCTGTCCACCTGAAATTTGGTTTGGCAGTTTGTGTTGATGACTGGCCAAATCCAGTGTCTCTAACATCTCATCAAGATCTAATGGAGCATCACTTAAATATTCCCCAACTTCGATATTCTCTCGAATGGTTAGATTTGGAATCAAGTTATACATTTGAAAAATATACCCTAGATGTTTTCTTCGATACAGAGTTAATTTTTTCTCGTTCATATCCTTCATCTTCTCGTTCTCAATGGACACATATCCTTCATCAGGAGAATCAATTCCTCCTACAATGTTAAGAAGAGTTGATTTTCCTGATCCAGAAGGACCTAGGAGAACACAAAAATCTCCCTTTTCAATGGATAAGTCAATTCCTTTTAGAACCTCAACTCTGTTTTCCATCTCTCCAAAAGACTTCCTAATATGATGAATCTCTAAAAACATACAATCCCCCTTTTTGTTAGTTTCTACTTCTATTCATTAGCTATAACTAACTTTAAACTAATTTTATGCCATTGTCAATCAGTTGAGATTTATTCTCAACAGTAACGTAAAAAGTGAACCAGCATTTATACTGATTCACTTTCTCCATCTATAAAGTTATAATTAAATCTTTTAATTCCTGTTCTGTGGTGACTTCATAATCTGGCTTTCTTCCACCTTCTGGGATCTTATAGTTTCTTTTATTTATCCAGATGGTTCTCCATCCTGCCTCTCCGGCTCCCACAATGTCATTCTTATAAGTATCACCCACATAAACTGTATCCTTCGCACAAATATGAAACTTCTCCTGTGCTTTCTCATAGATTCTAATATCCGGTTTTGCTATCTTAATATCTCCAGATACAATTACCATGTCCTTAGGAATCCATCGAAGAACTCCAATGGTTTTTATCTTTCCCCACTGTCCTTCGGTCATTCCATTGGATATAATCCCAAGCTTCCATCCTTTTCCTTTAGAAATATCAAGAATCTCTTTCATAGTATCTGTCATGGAAATCTCTTTTTGATAATTTCGATACTTCTTTTTAAAATCCATAGCCTCTTCATCTGAAATATGAATTCCCGCAGCCTCCAATGCCTTCTGGGTTCTTAAGATAAAGTAGCGGTCTGGATTCATTCGCCCCTGCTCCATCTCCTCATACATCTCATCCCCAATTCGCCTAGATGCTAAAAACACATGCATACAGTCTGCCTTTTGATTATAACCCCGCTCAGTAAATACCCTTTCAAAGGGTTGCATTAGATCGTACAAAGTATCATCTACATCAAATATCAGGTTCATTCTATATCAACTCCAATTTCTCCAATGCCTGAAAAATACCTTCTTCTTTCACTGTCCCTGTTACCATATTGGCAACCTTACCTACTGCATCACTATGTCGTCCCATGGCAATTCCTGTTCCTACAGTCTCCATCATCTCAACATCGTTATCTGCATCTCCAAACGCATATGTATTCTCAATTGGAATATCCAAGTGTTCCACTAACTCTTTTACTGCATCTCCCTTGGTCACACCTTTTAGTGTAATATCAAAGAAATTCTCTCTTACATGCTTTGCAACAGTAAATACATCTTTATACTCTTGTTTAAAATCTTCAAAAACATCTGGTGTCTTATAATTTAAAACCAGTTTATTAATATGATTATCTTTTTCTCGATACTTCCATGGTGCATACCACTCGTCTGGAAGATTAAATAATCGGTTAAAATATTTGAAAAATTCTGCATCTGAATGAAGATAATATGTTACTGCCTGAGTATCCATTTGAATAATAGTATCTCTTGGAAAATAGCGGTCAATTACATCAAATAAAATCTCGTCTGGAACTACAACATCACGAATTACACTGTCTCCAACCTGTGTATAGCTTCCGTTACATGTAATAGCTCCCTCAAAACTATCAATATCAACTTCAAGGAATCGTCTCGTTCGCCCTGAACAAAGCATGGTCAAATAATCGTTTTTTTGTAACCGCTCCAATGCTTCTTTTGTTTTTGGTGTCGCAGTCTTAATTCGATCCACCTCATCTACTGTTGTCCCATCATAATCAAAAAACACAATTCCTTTATACTGTTTCATATATTCTCCTTAATAAAGCTCTTTTGTCAATTCTTTTGCTATCTCTTCTATTTTACCCTTTTCTACCGCTAATTGCAAAACACTATATCGATTTCTTACTTTATATCCACCAAGAATACTGTTGTAGAACAATTCTTTTTCTACTCCCACATCTCCTGGACAAGCTGGTGCTCCCACATCTGTAAGCAATTTTTGTACATATTCTTTAGATGGTGCTAACTTCATTGCTGATTCTGGAATTTCATCTTTCATCATGTCAAAAATTTCAGCAATAATTGGTGTTGCAATTCCAACTTTAATACCATGCAATTCTGGGAATTTATTTCTTGCTATAAAATCCATTTCCCAGAAATGACTTAACATATGTTCTGCACCTGAAGCTGGTCGTGATACACCAATTAATCCCATGGCAACCCCTGTTAATATTAATGCTTCAATTAAATATAAAATAGCCTCTTCATCTCTTTGTGCAATTTCTTTTGCATGGCTTGTTACCTTTTCTAATGCTCTTTGAACAAGAGTAACACATGTATCACACATGTATTCCCCTTTTAATTCTTTGGCAAGCTGCCAGTCAGCCAATGCTGTTAACTTTCCAATTACATCTCCAAATCCCGCATGAATCATATGCATTGGAGCTTCTTTCATAATATCCGTATCTCCTAAAATTCCATATGGAAGAGTTGCCACAAAAGAAATCTTCTTTCCTTGTAAAATAAGTGGTGCACCATCAGCTGCATATCCATCCATAGATGGTGCTGTACAGACAATAATATATGGAATCTTTGTTCTTGCTGACATATACTTGGCCATATCATTTAAAGTTCCAGAACCCACAGAAACAATAACTGCAGTCTCTGGCTCCAATTCCATAAACATTCTTCCAACAGCCTTTTCATCTGGAATTAAAATATCATCTCCTGAATCAATCATAACACTCTTTACGTCAAATCCTGCATCCTGCATAATCTTAAGTGTTCTTTCTCCTGCTGCCTGAAATGTGTGATTATCGCTTAACATATAAACTTTTTTTCCTTGAAACTTTTTAAGCATATCCGGAAGTTCTGGCAACACACCTTTTCCCATTTTAATCTGCTTAATATCTAATGTATGGTGTTTTCCACAGCTGCAGTCAAAACTTGCATTTGCCATTTCGTTCATTGTTATATTTAATATTTCATTCATAATTTTCTCTCCCTTTCATTCCATTCCTTTTAGTATCTAATTAAATTTTAGCTTTTTATTTAATCTTTGTCTATGATATTTATTGAACAAATGTATAAATAAGAAAAGAAAGCAAATTACGTTCTCATTTTTTCATAGTTTAAAATCTCTATGGCACACTCACTGTCAGTTACAAGTACATTAATACTTTTTGATGCAATTGCACCAATGACTGCCTTGGCCTTCTTCTTTCCACCACCGATTCCAATCCTTGTTTCCACTTTACAAAGTTGCTCTCTTTGAATTCCCACCACTCGTTTATTAAATTCATCAAAAGGCTTTGTATCTCCATCAATATTATAAAACTGCAGTGAGGCATCCCCTACTGCACCCTTTTCCACAAATTCATTTAACTTATCTTCATCTAAATATCCTTCTGTAACCAGTGCTGTTCCACTTATATTTGGAACACCTATCCCCATAATCACAATCTTTAATTTAGAAAAATAGTCATAAATATACTTCATGGAGTCTTCCTTTAGGAACATTTTTTTAACCTTCTCATCAGAAAAAACTGCTGGTGCTAAAAACTGCACATAATCGCCTCCAAACTTCTTGGCAAACTCTACTGCAATATGGTTGGATTGTACATCCTCTCTTCCAGTTCTTTTTTGAGACACACCTCCAAACATTGGAACAAATAAAAGGTCTCGATTTTCCCTATATTCTTTTTTTGTTTTCGTAATATGAAGCAAGGATCTTCCCATGGTGACTCCAATAAAATCTCCACTTTTCATTCTGCGGCGCAAGTAATCAAATGCTGTATCACTTAACCTTTCAATCCGATCATAGGTTGTATCAAGAGGCTGTTCTTCCACTATCATAACATCCTTAAGTCCATATAATTCCTCTAATTGCTGTTCCATCTCTCCATAGTTAAAATCACTTGGATTGACTACCTGAATCTGTACAATTCCAACTTCTCTTCCTGCCTCTAGTAGCCTAGATACTGTTGCCCTGGACAATCCAAGCTTTTTACAAATCTTTTCTTGGGTCATCCGTTGATTGTAATAGAGACTGCAGCATTTGTAGATTAATCGTTTATCATCAATTATCTTCTTCATATGTTCTCCTTGTATTCAAAAAGCAGAAAATTTCTCCAATCTTCTGCTTTTTAAACTTATTTACTTAAAATCTCATTTAAAATCTTATTTACCATTCCAGGATCTGCTTTTCCCTGGGTGGCTTTCATTGTCTGCCCAACTAAGAACCCAATGGCTTTCTTCTTTCCTGCTTTAAAATCCTCCACTGATTGGGGATTATTTGCAACAATCTCTTCAATGGTCTTACGAAGTGCCCCTTCATCATTCATAGACTTTAAGCCATTTTCTTCCACATAAACTGCTGGATCTACATTTTCCTTAAAAATCTTTTCAAAGACTTCTTTTCCGACTTTACGGTTAATCTCACTTTTTTCAATCATTTGAATTAATGATGCAAGATGTTCTGGTGCAAAAAATACATCGTCAATATCCATATCAGAATCATTGACAAGACGCATAGTTTCGCCCATTAACCAATTGGAAACTTCTTTTGGTGAACTTCCCAATGCAATAGTTGCCTCAAATAAATCAGCTAAATGTTTGCTTCCTGTAATAATATCAATATCATAGTCTGGCAAATCATATTCTTCTCTATAACGAACAATTTTCTCATCACGAAGTTCTGGCTGCGCATCTTTTACATCTTGTAACCACTTATCTGAAATTACAATTGGCACTAAATCTGGATCTGGGAAATAGCGGTAATCCTGTGCATCTTCTTTAGAACGCATAGCATAAGAATATTCTTTGGCATCATCCCATCTTCTTGTCTCTTGGATTACTTTTTCTCCATCTTCAATTAAATCAATCTGTCGTTCTGTTTCCCCTTCAATAGCTCTTCTAATTGCCTTAAATGAATTTAAATTCTTCATCTCTGTTCGGGTACCAAATTCCTTTGCTCCCACTTCACGAATGGAAAGGTTTACATCTGCTCTCATAGAACCTTCTTGTAACTTACAATCAGATGCTCCAAGATACTGAACAATTAAACGAAGCTTTTCAAGATAAGCAATCACTTCGTCTGCAGAACGCATATCTGGCTCTGATACAATCTCAATCAACGGAACTCCTGAACGATTATAATCTACCAAAGAACAATCTTCCCATTCGTCATGAATTAATTTTCCAGCATCCTCTTCCATATGAATCTCATGAATTCCAATATTCTTTTTATTTCCATTTACATTGATTTCAATTTTACCATTTCTACAGATTGGCAAGTACAATTGGGAAATCTGATAATTCTGTGGATTATCTGGATAAAAATAATTCTTACGGTCAAATTTACAATTTTGCGTAATATCACAATTTGTTGCAAGACCAACTGCCATAGCATATTCTACAACCTGCTTATTTAATACAGGAAGAGAGCCTGGCATACCAGTGCATACAGGACAAGTATGAGTATTTGGTGCTCCACCAAATTCTGTGCTGCATCCACAGAAAATCTTCGTTTTTGTTGCTAATTCTACATGAACTTCTAGTCCAATAACTGTCTCGTACTCTCTACTCATAATCATCTCCTCCTTTCGCTAATTCAGGTGCTTCATAAGTTCTTGTTTGTTCAAATGCATACGCTGCACGAATAATATTTTTTTCTTTAAAGCAATCTCCGATTAATTGAAGTCCAATTGGAAGTCCCTGTTTGTCCTTTCCGCATGGAACCGAAATTCCTGGAAGTCCTGCAAGGTTTACCGAAATTGTATAAATATCTCCTAGATACATCTTAATTGGATCACTTAAACTATCTCCAAGCTTTGGCGCCGTAGTTGGTGCTGCTGGTCCTAAGATAACATCATATTTTGCAAATGCCTTATCAAATTCCTGTTTAATTAATGCCTTTGTTCGAAGTGCTTTTAAGTAGTATGCATCATAATATCCAGAACTCAATACAAAAGAACCAAGCATAATTCTACGTTTTACTTCTGGTCCAAACCCTTGAGATCTTGTTTTCTTATACATATCATGAAGTCCATCATACTCTTCACTTCTAAAGCCATACTTGACTCCATCAAAACGAGAAAGATTTGAACTTGCTTCTGCAGAAGCAATCACATAATACGCTGGAATTGCATACTCTACTAACCCCAGTTCAAATTCTTCTATAATTGCACCTTTCTCTTCTAATTTTTTGGCAGCTTCTAAAACAGCTTCTTTGACTTCTAAATCTAGTCCCTCTCCAAAATAATCTGTTGGAATTCCAATTTTCATGCCCTTTACATCATCCACTAACGCTGCTGTAAAATCATAATCATCACGATTTACACTGGTGGAATCCTTCTTATCATAAGAGGCGATTATTTCTAGTAAAGTTGCACAATCTGTCACATCTTTCCCCAATGGCCCAATCTGATCCAAAGAAGAACCATATGCAATCAATCCATAACGAGAAACCGTTCCATAGGTTGGCTTCATTCCTGTAACTCCACAAAATGAAGCTGGCTGTCGAATGGAACCACCTGTATCAGATCCAAGAGCCACAAATGCTTCATTTGCAGCGACTGCTGCTGCAGAACCTCCAGAAGAACCTCCTGGCACATGTTCTAAATTCCATGGATTTCTTGTTTCTCCATAAGCAGAAGTCTCTGTTGTACTTCCCATAGCGAATTCATCCATATTTGTCTTCCCAACAAATACAACTCCTTCTTGAATTAGGTTCTCCACCGCCTGTGCAGAAAATGTAGGAACAAAGTTCTCTAAAATCTTTGAACTACATGTTGTCGTGTAACCTTTGGTACAAATATTATCCTTTACTGCCATTGGTACTCCGGCAAATGGCCCAGTGAGAGTTCCATTGTCAATGAAACCTTGTACTTCTCTGGCACGTTTCATCGCACTTTCTTCATCGTAGGAAACGTATCCGTGAACATCTCCTTCAACTTTCTTCATTTGATCTAATACTGCGGTTACCGCATCTACAACTTTTACTTCTCCAGCCTTAATCTTCTTTCCAAGTTCTACTGCTGTCATATCTAATATACTCATGAATTCACCTCCTAATCTACTGTTTTCGGTACAATAAATGCACTGTCTTTTTGCTCTGGTGCATTGGCAAGAGTTTTCTCACTCTCGTTCTTGTTAGTCACTATATCTTCACGAAATACATTGTGTACTGGAAACACGTGAGACATTGGCTCCACCCCAGAAGTATCCAATTCATTTAACTTGTCTACATAATCCAGCATACTTTCCATATCCTTCTTTGCCTGTTCTTTCTCTTCTCCAGATAAATCAAGCTTTGCTAAAATTCCTACATATTCTATTGTTGCATCATCAATATGATTCGCCATCGAAATCTCCTTTCAATTTATGTTTAAAAAAACCCCGAAGCTAAAAGCTTCGGGGCAAGAGTCATCAATCTCCTACGGTACCACCCGTATGAACAGTTAGATACTGTTCTCTCAAAGTATGTAACGTATACTTACGGGACAGCCTACTGCTTCAAGTTCAACTATCCAACTCAGAAGTGTTCTTCCTATAAAGTGTCAATGAGAGGCTCTCAGTCTATGGCACTCCTTCCCTGTTCATTGTCTTTTTATATTCCGTCTTCGTCATCGTCTTTATTATATAATATAGACAATAGTAACATAGATATTTCTCCAATTCAAGATGAAACTTAATCTCTTGTTTCCATTATAAAAAGGATTCCATCTTTGTATGAAATAACGCCTTCATCTTCTATTAATTCATTACTGATTCCCCATGTTATTTGAAACTTTAGAATATCATCATTGAGTGGATACTTAAATCCACTTAGAGTCACTCCTGTCACATCCCCAATTGGCAGCAGAGAAATATAAGTTCCAAACTGCTCTTGCTTCCTTATCTTCGTTGGATTTTGTGCCAGCTGAATTCGATTATGGTCATCCACAATCAGTGCTTTGACTCCATGTTCTCTTGCATATAGCAACTGTCCAAGATTCCCTAATACATGATCCATCCTTGTTCCTATCGCTCCTAGTATGGTCACATGATTCAGCTTCATATCACACGCTTTTTTTAAAGCAAGCCCTGTATCTGTATCATCCTTCTCACACGGAAACAAAAGCTTATCCTTTGTACTATAGTTATCCAAATAGGATTTATCACAGCTGTCAAAATCACCTAAGATTACATCTGGTATTATCCCCAGTTCCTTTGCATAACAAAGTCCTTTATCCGCAGCTATCACTGTATCAAAAGCATGAGTGTGGATATATTCTTTTGCAAATTTAATATCCAGACTTCCTCCAGTTAAAATCAATCCTCTCATTACCATTTTCTCTTTTCTTTAATTTCCTTATATATCTCTACATAATTTTCATAACGAATTTTACTGATTTTCCCGTCTTCAACAGCTTTTTTTACGCCACAGTCTGGTTCATGGGTATGACTGCATCCCTGAAATCTACAAGACTCCTCATATAGAGCAAATTCATTAAAATATCCTCTAATTTCATCTTCTTCAAACATATCTACAAACAAGGAACTGAATCCAGGGGTATCAAGAACAAAGGTATCTCCATGTAGATGAATCAACTGAGAATGTCTTGTGGTATGTTTTCCACGTTGAATCTTCTCACTAACTTCTCCTGTTTCCATCTGAATATCCGAATCCAACTGATTCATAATTGTGGACTTCCCAACACCAGAAGGTCCGGCAAACACTGTTGTCTTTCCCTCTAACAAAGTTTTGATATTATCAATTCCAATTCCCTTTTCTGCACTAGAAAATATAATTTTATGCCCTGAATTTGAATAAGTGTCCTTTAAAATCTCTAAATCTTTTTCCCTAACCAAGTCTTTTTTGTTAAAGCATACAACCGTAGGTATCCCATACTTTTCCATCATCATTAAAAAACGATCTAATAGATTATAATTTGGTTTTGGTTTTTTGATTGCAAATACAATAAATGCCTGATCGATATTTGAGACCGCTGGACGAATCAGTTCATTATTTCTAGGCAGTATGTCAATAATATTGCCCAGTTTCTCATCTTCATCCAAAAGATCTATTTTTACCCTGTCACCAACTAAAGGTTTAATCTTCTTATTTCGAAAAACCCCTTTTGCCTTGCACTCAACTAATCCAAGGTCTTGCACATATACATAATAAAATCCCGCAATTCCTTTGGTAATCTTTCCTTGCATAAATCTCCTACTCTTCTGTGGTACTTACTGTGTCAGTGGACTGTGGTCCAAGACTAACTACAATTCCTACTGCAGTTCCTGAACTAACCTTTTTTCCAGACGAAATGCTCTGCCTAATAACACAATTTTGATCAACCACGTCATTATATTCTTTTGATATACTTCCTACCTTTAATCCTGCAGCTTTTAATTCAGCTTTTGCAGAAGAAAGACTTTCATAGCTTAAATCTGGAACACTTACTAAAGAGGCACCTTTACTAACTGTAATTGTAATAGTGGATCCTGATTCCCGGCGTATTCCACCCTTTGGTGACTGTGAAATAACCTTTCCAGATCTAACAGTGGAACTATTCTCTGTTGTAACAGATACTTTAAATCCTTTATTGCTTAACATCTTGGTTGCTGATGTCTGGCTGTAACCTACAACATTTGGAATCTCAATGGTAGATTGTCCTGAACTTACAGTTAAAACAATTGTCGTCCCTTTATCAACTTCTGTATTAGATTCAATACTCTGACGAATGACAACGCCTTCATCATAATCATCTGATGTTTCTGATTTTTTTTCAATTTTTAAATCAGAACCAATCATACTCTTTGCTTTATAATAAGTAATTCCCACATAATTCTCAACTGCGATTTGTTTTGGTTTTTCTGTTGTTTTTTCTGTTTCCGTTGTGGCACTTGCTGTGGTTGATGTTCCAGATTTAAAGAGTCCAGACCCATTAATTACAAAGACAACAATGGCAATAATAATAATGGCTCCTACAACAGCCGCTAAAATCACAACAAGACGTTCCATCTTAGCACTCATTCCATTTCCTTGATCATCATCGCTGGAATCATCTACATATCCAGAATGCTCCTGTGCCTCATCTAATTCTTTTCCACTCAATACTACAGTTGGAGAGTCGTCAACAATTGGGGCAACTCCAATATATTCACCACTAATATCATCAAATACCAACTGTAAATCCGCAATCAATTCTTGTGCACTTTGATATCTTTCCTCTGGCTTTTTCATAGTACATTTTAAGATAATCTTCTCTAAACTTTCGGGAATATCTTCCACTAATGCCCTTGGAGGAGTAATCTCATTTTGTAAATGCATCAAAGCAACTGTAATTCCATTTTCATGGTCAAAAGGCAACTGCCCTGTTACCATCTCATACATAGTAATTCCAAGAGAATATATATCACTCTTTTCATCACAAAACTTTCCTTTTGCCTGTTCAGGTGAAATATAATGGGCGGATCCAATGGCTGTTGATGTAACTGTATTAGAAGATGCAACTTTGGCAATTCCAAAATCTGTTACCTTTACTCCACCAGTCTCAGAAATAATAATATTCTGAGGCTTAATATCTCTATGAATTGTATGATTGGCATGAGCACACTGAAGTGCCTTGGCAATCTGAATCGTCACATCTACCGTTTCTTTCGAAGAAAGCTTCCCTACTCTTCGGATATATTCCTTAAGGGTAAGACCATCTACCAGCTCCATAATAATATAATTAACGTCGCCCTCAACACCAACATCGTAGACATTGACAATATTGGAACAATTCAGACCCGCTACTGCCTGTGCTTCTACTTTAAACTTGCTTAGGATTTTCTCATCTTCCAAGAAAACTTTTTTTAACACTTTGACAGCTACGTATCGATTTAATTTACGATCCTTTGCCATAAATACTTCGGCCATTCCTCCAACTCCAATATGCTTCAGAATTTCATATCGGCCGCTTAATAAACTTCCTGTCTCTAACATAGGTTTTCACCTCGTTCCTCTATCTTAACAAGAATCACTGTAATATTATCTTTTCCACCATATTCATTGGCTCGATTTACTAAAAGTGATGCTTTATTTTCTAATTGGCTGTGATCTTCTATAATTTTCTCAATCTCATCATCATCTACCATATTGGTTAATCCATCGGTACATAAAAGAAGATACCCCTCTTCCTTTTTAAGTTCAAAGAAATCTGGTTCTACGTCCTTGATTCCTGCTCCTACAGCTCTTGTTATCAAATTCTTCTTTGGATGATGTTTCATTTGTACAGAATCAATCTCTCCTGCCTGGACTAATTCCTGGACATAAGAATGATCTACTGTAATCTGCTTCATAATTCCATCATGGAAATAATATAAACGGCTGTCTCCAATATTCATAATATAAAGATTATCATCAAATATGGTAGCTGCAACCAACGTTGTCCCCATATTCTCAAAGGTGGTTTCTTTACACTTCTCCGTGATTTCTGCTTCTACCTGTCTCAAAGCTCTTATAAATATGTCAATTGGATCCAAACTTTGATCTTCACGTATCAACGAAACAAATCGATCAACTGTGTAAGAAGATGCATATCCTCCTGCTTTATGACCGCCCATACCATCAGCGATAATATATAAATTCTCTAATCTGCCCACCGGCTCATCAGAAAAGAACATCGCATCTTGATTCTCAGTTCGGACTTTCCCAATATGTGTATTCCCTACGGATTGCATACTAGTTCTCCTTTTCTTGTAATTTTTGACGTCTCAATTGACCACATGCGGCATTAATATCTCTTCCCATTTCTCTTCTAATGGTAACATTTACACGATTTTTTTCAAGTATGTTTTTAAAATCCCTGATAGATTCTGGAACTGACTGCTTAAAATTCCTCTCTTTAATAGGGTTTACTGGAATTAAATTTACATGACATGGGAATCCTTTTAATCTTTTGCAAAGCTCCTTTGCATTTGATGAAGTATCATTTACTCCTGCAACAAGGCTGTATTCAAACGTCATACGGCGTTTGGTTTGCTCAAAATAATACTTACAGGCATCTAATAATTCATCCATAGAATACTGATATGCAATTGGCATTAATTCTTTTCTCATAGCATCATTTGGTGCATGAAGAGAGATTGCCAAAGTAATTTGTAATTTTTCATCTGCAAGACTTCGAATCTTTGGAACAATCCCGCAAGTTGAAATGGTCAGATTTCTCTGGCTGATATTTAATCCATTTTCATCACTTAATATTGTTATAAATCGAAGAAGATTCTCATAATTATCCAGTGGCTCTCCTGTTCCCATTACAACTACATTGGAAACTCGTTCCCCAGTATCTTTTTGTATCGCATAAATCTGTCCCACCATCTCAGCTGGTGTAAGACTTCTATCAAGACCTCCTAATGTAGAGGCACAAAATTTGCATCCCATACGACATCCTGCCTGAGACGAAATGCACACAGAATTTCCATGTTTGTACTTCATTAAAACACTCTCTATAACGTTACCATCTTCTAGTTCAAACAAATACTTTCTTGTGCCATCAATTTTGGATACAAAATGTTCGATTTCCTTTAATTCCATCATAGTACACTGTTCTTTTAATTTTTCCTTTAACGCCTTTGGAATATTATTCATGTCATCAAAAGACAATGCTAGTCTTTTATGAAACCATTCATATACCTGTTTTGCCCGAAATTTCTTCTCTCCTATAGATTCCATATATTGTTCTAATTCTTTTAGAGTCATTGACCTAATATCTATCATATACTCCTCCTAAATTTTGCAATGAAAAATCCGTCACATGGATGGATTCCTGGCAACAATTGAATATATCCATCTTTTGCTGTTTCTATACGTAAGTTCTCTGGCATTCGATCCGTTAAAGGAACTAGTTTTAAATCAAATTGCTCCTGAAGCCATACAACATTCTCTATATTCTCCATGGGATTGATGGTACAAGTACTAAACATCAATGTTCCCTCTGGCTTCACATATTGAACCACTGTACTTAAAATCTTTCTTTGAAGTTGTACTAAACTGGCAAAGCTATCCCTTGTAATATTATATTTTATATCCCCTTTTTTTCCAATAATACCAAGACCTGAACAAGGGACATCTGCAATTACAATGTCCGCCTGATTTATCATCTCTTCGTCTAATTCAGTGGCATCCTTCACCTGGGCTGTCATATTCTCCATATGCATTCGATGAATATTTTCCCAGATTAAGTCCTCTTTATATTCTGTTAAATCTCTTGCTATGACTTTTCCTGTTCCATTTAACTTATCTGCAATAAAAAGTCCTTTCCCTCCTGGGGCACTGCATACATCCAGTACTACCTGGCCTTCTTTTACATCTGCAAGATGTCCTACAAGCATAGAACTTTCATCTTGAACCATACATGTTCCATTTCTAAATGAGTCAATTTTATTTAAGAAATCATAATCAGAGATAAACAGTGCTTCCTCCATAAAATTCCCATGGGTTACAGTTATATTTTGCTCCCGTAGATTGTTCATCAAATTTTCTTTTGAAATCTTGCTTGTCATAATCGAAAGTGTTGTTTTCTTAGGCTCTAAATAAGATGCTGCGATTGTCTCAACTTCTTCTTTGGAGTAGCTTTCTAAGAAAAAAGAAACCATCCATTCCGGAATGGAATATTTCACGGAAACATACGCTATGAAGGAATTTTCTTTCTTTGGATATGAAATAGTTTCTCTTCCACGAATAATTCCTCGAAGAACACCATTCACAAAGCCAGACAACCTTTGAAATCCTCGTTTTTTAGAAAGCTTTACTGCCTCATTGCATATAGCCGAGTCTGGTACATGTTCCATATACATCATTTGGTATACACTCATACGTAGAATCCCACGAATCACAGGCTTACACTTTCTTACCTTAGTCTTTGAAAACTGATCAATCATATAATCTATGGTAATCTGACGTTCAAGGGTTCCTTGGCATAAACGAGTAAAAAAGGAGCGGTCCCTCTTCTCACTATATTGGTATTTTTCCAGCGTGTCTTTTATAATCTGATGAGATAACGCTTCCTTTTTATCAATCTTCACTAATACATCTAGTGCGACTGCTCTTACATTGTCCATTCTATTCTCCTAATACAGTTCCCACTCTTACTTCATAACCAGGTAAAAAGGCCTGTACTTGCATTCTTTTCTTTCCTGCCAATTGAATTTCTTTTAAGTCTAAAGCATTTTCACCGGCTGCTACCACGATACTTTTCTTTGTGATATCCACAATTGTGCCAGGTTTTTCGTCTCCTGTCCACATTCTTACATCAGCATCCCACACTTTCATTACTTTTCCATTTAATTTTGTGTAGGCACTTGGCCATGGATTCAATCCACGGATTAAGCATTCAATTTCCTTTGCTGACTTTGTAAAATCGATCTGTCCCATTTCTTTTGTAAGCATTGGGGCATAAGAACTCTCTTGGTCATTTTGCTTTGTCCGAACTGCTGTATGATTCTCTAATTTCTCTAGGGTTTCAATTAGTAACTTGGCTCCTTGATTCATTAGTTTATCATGAAGACTTCCTGCTGTCTCTTTTGAATCTAATTCTATGGATACTTTATCAATCATATCCCCAGTATCAAGTCCTTTTCCCATATACATTGTTGTAATTCCAGTTTCCTTTTCTCCATTTAGTACAGCCCACTGAATTGGTCCTGCTCCTCGATATTTTGGAAGAAGAGATCCATGAACATTGATACATCCATACTTTGGAATATTCAAAATACTCTCTGGTAGAATCTGTCCATATGCAACTACTACAATTACATCTGGCTTTAACTCTTGTAATTTAGCTGTAAACTCTTCGTCTCTTGCCCTTTCAGGCTGCAATACCAAAAGGTCATGTTCTACTGCCTTTTCTTTTACTGGAGTCATTAAAACCTTTTTTCCACGTCCTTTTTGCTTATCTGGTTGTGAAACAACAGCAAGCACTTCATGTTGCTCAATCAGTTTTTCCAATGTTGGAACTGCAAATTCTGGAGTTCCCATAAAAATTACTTTCATTGTTGTCTCCTTTTATTCTTCTATCTCAATATCTCTCATTGACTCATTGGCTACATCTGGGTATAAGATTCCATCTAAATGATCACATTCATGGCAGATAGCCCTTGCTAAAAGGCCTTCTCCTTCCACAACAATTGGTTCCATATTTTCATTAAATGCCTCACAGATTACATGATTTGGTCTTGTTACACTTGCTATCTTCCCTGGCATACTAAGACATCCTTCATCTCCTGTTTGTTCTCCATCTCTTTGAACAATTTTAGGATTCACTAGGACAAAACATTCTCCATCTTCATAGGTATCTATCACTACAATTCGCTTTAAGATTCCAACTTGTGGTGCTGCAAGTCCCACACCCATAGCTTCGTACATAGTATCAAACATATCCTCAATTAAAATCTGAGTTCTTGGTGTCATCTCTTTTACTTCTTTTGATGTCTTTCTGAGTACATCTTCTCCCATTCTACGAATATTTCTGATTGCCATAACTTCCTCCTTTAATAACTGTTCATTGGGTTAAAATCAAAATTAACCATAACGTCTTTGTTCAATTCACTTTGTTCTAACCATTCTTCTAGTCGATCTTTCATTCTCACTAATGTCTCATACTCTGGTTCTTTTATATATAACACCTGTCGGTATACATCTTTAATTTTTGCAAAGGTCGCCTCACTAGGTCCAATAAAATGTACCTTACAGCCTTTCACAATCTCTGCTGCCCTTTGGGACATTTGAGAGCATTTCTGCTCATCTAAACTTGCAAAAAACACAACTAACATCTGATAAACTGGCGGATATTTTAGCATTGTGCGGTATCCCATTTCCTGTCGATAAAACTCTTCATAGTCTTGTTTGGATGCGGTTACAATACTATAATGATCTGGGCTGTATGTCTGAATAACAACTTCCCCTGACTTTTCACCTCGTCCTGCCCGTCCTGCTGCCTGAGTGAGAAGCTGAAACGTTCTTTCTCCCGCTCTATAATCGTTGCTGTGTAGGGAAAGATCTGCCGCTAATATTCCCACCAAAGTAACATTGGCAAAATCATGACCCTTAACAATCATCTGTGTTCCAACTAAAATATCAGCTTCATTATTGGAAAACGCCGCTAAAATCTCATCATAGCTGTGTTTCTTTCTTGTGGTATCCATATCCATACGCAGTACCTTTGCCTGAGGAAATTCTTTTAAAAGAGCAGATTCCACCTTTTGGGTTCCTAGACCGAAGGTTCCTATCATCTTACTTCCACACTGTGGACATACTTTTGGCATTTCCTCTTCATGTCCACAATAATGACACTTTAACTTTCCACCTCTATGGTAAGTCAAGGAAACATCACAATGGGAACATCCCATGACATGTCCACAGCTTCGACAGGAAACAAATCCTGCAAAACCTCTTCGATTTAAGAATAACATAATTTGCTCTTTTTTGTTTAACCGATCTTGTATTAATTCATAAAGTTTTCGGCTAAACATACTTCGATTTCCTGCTTTTAATTCTTCTCTGAGATCTTCAATATATACCTCTGGTAATACTGCATCTTTGGCTCTCTCCTTTAGTATCCAAAGTTTATAGGTTCCATCTAGCGCTTTTTGGTAGCTTTCGATGGAAGGAGTCGCGGATCCTAGAATGACACTTGCATGTTCCATCTGTGCTTTTTGAATGGCAACTTCTCTTGCATGATATCTAGGTGTTTGTTCGCTTTTATAGCTTCCCTCATGCTCTTCATCTATAATAATAAGCCCAAGCTTATCAAATGGTACAAACAAAGCGGATCGTGGTCCAATCATAATATCAACCTTACCTTCTTTTGCACGAAGCCACTGATCATATCGTTCCCCTTTTGACATTTTAGAATTTAGAATAGAAACTCTATCTCCAAAACGACTAGTAAAACGCTTCACTGTCTGATAGGTCAATGCAATTTCAGGGATTAAAACGATGGTCTGCTTTCCCTCTTTTATCATTTCCTCAATAGCAGCAAGATAAACCTCTGTCTTTCCACTTCCTGTAATTCCGTGTAACAAATATGTCTTTCTTTGTTCCCCTCGATAATCACAGATAAAATCGTCCACTATCTCCTGTTGCTTTTCGTTAAGTGGCAACGCCTCTTTCCTCTCAATGGGAATCTTAGAAGGATTTCTAAAATAATGTTCAGACTCCACACGAAGAACTCCATCCCTCTCCATTCCATCAATGGTACTTTTCCCTATTTTTAATTTCTTGGTTGCTATCTCCCATGAAATCGTTCCACAGTCTAAGAGTTCTGCAAGGAGTCTTGCCTTGGCCACATAATGCTTAGAAAAATACTCCTCTAGCAAAGCTGGTCCATGTACTGGATCTAACTCTAATACAAGAAATCGTTTTACCTTTTGTTTCATCTTATCTTGAACTGGTAATACAGTTCGCAGCGCCTGAATCATGGTAGAACCATAATTTTCACGAATCCAGTAAGCTAATTGTATCATCTTTGACTCTACTGAAACTAAATGCTCCTCAATTCCTATAATTTCTTTCATTTTAGATTCATCATAATTGCACTTACTTCCTAGCTTTACCACAAATCCTTTTTGCTGCTTATTACCTCTTCCAAATGGAACCATTACCTGCTGTCCCACATTTATTTTTTCACGCAAAGAAAGAGGCACTCGATACTGAAATACCCGATCCAGTGCCTCATGGGATATATTAATAATAATATCTGCATACATAGCTTCCATAAATTAATCTAATACATGTCCCTTTTCTCTTAATACTTTTACAACAGCATCTACATGCTCTCTGCAAATCTCATGTGTCTTTGCTTCTACCATAACACGAATCAAAGGCTCTGTTCCACTCTCACGAACAAGAATACGCCCATCACTTCCAAGAGTCTTTTCGACTTTTGCAACTGCTGCCTGTACATCCTTGTCATTTTGTGCCGTTTTCTTATCATTAACACGTACATTTTCAAGAATCTGTGGATAAATTGTTACTGGCTCCACTAACTGGCCTAATGTCTTCTTTTGTTCTAACATAGCTTCCATTGTTTTAAGTGAAGTTAAGATTCCATCTCCTGTTGTGGCAAATTTATTAAATATAATATGTCCAGATTGTTCTCCACCAAGACCATGTCCGTTCTTTACCATGTTCTCATTGACATACTTATCTCCAACAGCAGTCTTCTCATACTGGATTCCTGCCTCATCAAAAGCTTTATATAACCCTAGATTAGACATGACTGTAGTCACAACCGTATTGTTATTCAAATCCCCATGGGACTTCATATACTTTCCACATGCATAGAGAATTAAATCCCCATCAATAACTGCTCCGTTTTCATCAACTGCGATACATCGGTCTGCATCTCCATCATAAGCAAATCCAACATCTAAATGATTCTCTTTTACATATCCTTGTAGAATCTCAATATGAGTAGAACCACAGTTTGTATTAATATTTGTTCCATCTGGCTCATTGTTTAAAACATAAGTTTCCGCACCTAATGCGTCAAATACACTTTCCGCAATATTGGATGCACTTCCGTTGGAACAATCTAAACCAACCTTAACGCCTTTAAAAGATCTAGTTGCTAAAGAAATCAAATATCCAATATAACGATTACGTCCAATTGCATAATCTCTTGCGTTCCCAATGTCACGCTTTGTAGCAAAAGGAATCTCTTCGATCTCTCCATCTATGTAGGCTTCAATCTTATCTTCTACTTCAGCTTCCATCTTATGCCCTTTACTGTTAATAATCTTAATTCCATTATCATAGTAAGGATTATGGCTTGCTGAAATCATAATACCACAGTCAAATTCCTCTGTTCTCACAACATGAGCAACACTTGGTGTTGTTGTTACATGAAGCATATAGGCGTTAGCACCTGAGGCAGTTAATCCTGCAATCAAAGCATTCTCAAACATGTAACTGCTTCGTCTTGTATCCTTCCCAATCACAACTTTAGGGCGCTTACTTCCCTGTCCAAAATACCATCCTAAATATCTACCAACTTTATACGCATGTTCAACGGTAAGTGTTACATTTGCCTCTCCACGAAATCCGTCGGTTCCAAAATATTTACCCATTCTTATATTCTCCTTTTAGTCTTGCTCTTTCTCACTTAACTTAAATGATAGATGATCTTCATCCCTCAAATGATTATAGCATAATCTCCTTTATTTGATAAGAAGTTCAAGAAACTTTATGATTCCCCTTGTTACTGCCCCTCAAAATAAGAAACATAATCCACATGATAATCGCCGTCTGGGAATAAATACTCATACAAATCAATAAAATAGTCATCTGTCATACTTGCTATGTAATCTACAACAATTTGATTTTCTTCTTCCTCTCTATATGGATGTTCCTCTAAATAATAGGATCTTGCTTCTTCCACAAATTCAATATGATGCTTATAAATAATAGAGTCTGTCCTTTTTCCTTGCAAATCATGAAGAAGCACTTCATATACTTCACCAATCATTGGCCCTACATTATTCTCATAAATAGAATCAATAGCTTCATTACAGTATATCTCTCGATAATTCTCCTGTTTTGCAAGCTTTAAAGCTTCATAATACGGCTGATCCAGCTGGATATAATCCTTTCCATAACTGTTCTCTACAATATTTACAATTAAGTTATTGATAATCTCTGCATTCTCAATCCCCATCTCACCTTGGGTAAACATAGAACTATCCTGAAGCAGTTTTGCTTTCCTTGCATCCTGCCTATCTTTTCCAAGATAAGCTATCATATCACAAATTCGCACAACGCAGCCCTCTAAAGTAGAGGGTATCAGCTTTTTAATCGCCCCAGAATCTATGTAACACTCTTCTAATTTTTGATTAAATTGCTCAAAATCCTTTAGTACACTTGGCCGATATTCCTTTAACTCAAATTCTCCATTATGACATAGAATTCCGTCTAATACTTGAAGAGAAATATTTCTTGGAAACACTCCATATAAAACTCTCACACTTTGAACGTTGTGATTAAAATATCGCCCTGTCTTTTCGTGGTATTTTTCATTGAGATAACGTTCTCCTGCATGACCAAAGGGTGTATGTCCAATATCATGGCCTAGTGCAATTGCTTCAATCAAATCACAGTTCAATCCCAAAACACTTCCAATATTCCTTGCGATTCTTGAAACAAGCTGTACGTGAAGTGCCCTTCTTGTAATATCATCATTGGCTAAAAAAGAAAACACCTGAGTTTTATCTGCATAACGATTGTAGTATGGAGAATGTATAATCTTCTCCACATCCCTTACAAACGCGGGTCTCCATAAATTGGCTTTATCCCATTTAGGATTTGCTCGAATAATCTGTTGGTCATTTGTACGATATGGATTTTCTTTGTGTTCTTTCCTATCTTCTGTAATTCTTTCTTGAAGCTCTTTTGATAATTTATGATATTTTGCCATATTCTATCCTTATTTCTTATATCCTATTCTCTGTCCAAGTTTCACCTTTGTCTCACACTGCTCTCCTGTACGCTTTAGCAGTTCCTGATCAATATTTACTCTGTTCTTTTCAAAAAGAAGTACAATTGTTGAACCTCCAAATTCAAAATAGCCCTTTTCTGTCCCTCTCTTCATTGGACCCATTCCCTGATGATTCTCAATTCTTCCAACCATCAAAGCTCCTACTTCCATCTGAACTACATTCCCAAAATGCTTTGTTTTCATCATCGTATATTCTCTTGCATTCTCTGAATAAATGGCAGCATAATCATTGGCAATTGGATTCACTGTATGATAAATCCCTGGAATAAAATAATTGTAGCTTTTTTCCCCATCGTCAATATAGGAATATCTGTGATAATCATCTACGGTTAATCTACAAACCACAGCGTATCCATCGCGAAATCTCTTTGCAAGCTTTCTATTCTTCAATAAGGATTCTACTGTATACAAAGTATTCTTAATTACAAATGTGGTATTATCATAAATAGGATAAACAGAAACTTTACAATCACAAGGACTAAACAAAATATTTTCATCCTCTGGAATTGGTCGCTTCCCTACTTTTATTTTCCTAGTAAAGAAATCATTATAAGATCTATATACAGTTTTCTCATAATCTGCCATTGAAATATGATTATTTTGAATAAAACCAGAAATAAAACACTTGGAAAAAGGAGTGCTCAAAAACGCACCCCCAAGTTTAGAAACCCATGGTCTTGTGAGTAACTTTAAAGATACCCTTCCCGCCATAGATGAATATATAAATTTTAAAAAACGATCCTGTGATGAATCTTCTGTTACTAATTGACCTTTTTCATTGATATACTTCATTGCTTTCACCTCTAAAAACAAAACATTTTCATTGCGACAATAGCACCGATTATAACAAATCCCAGCATACACTTCTTTCCTGGTTTAAACACCTTAAAATCAATTACAAACAATAATGCAATAATGAATATAGCTGCCACATAGATGTATGGAAACTCATCAAAGAAAAATCTTCGCAATTGATATACAATTGGCAAAATCAATGCCACTGACGTTACTGGAAGTCCTTGATAATGCTTTCTTCTCTCCGATGTTACGCCTTGTCGTTGTTCCTCTGTTACATTAAAATATGCCAATCGAATGACAGCTCCTAATATGTACATTATGTAAATAATTATTGAATACCACTGATCCATTCCAAGACAATATCCCATCACAACTGGATATACCCCAAAACAAACCAAATCACACAAAGAATCAATTTCGATTCCAAATTTCTTTTCATCTGGAATTCTCTTAATCATCTTTGCTACTGTTCCATCATACATATCTGTAAAACCTGACAACATTAAACATAACATTGCAATCTTAAAATTCCCATGAAATGCCGCACTCATACCAAATGTTGCACTGACAACTCCTACATATGTAAGAATTACAGATACATTATAAAATCCTATCATATCATACCGCCTCTACTCTTTTCGTTTAATAGTTAAATGTGCAACGCAAGTCATAACTGCACTAATAATTACCAGTGCATAATAACTAATCCCTCTGCTTAACAGCATTGCCGGATACAAAAGTTTCCCTTGAAAAATCTTTCTAAAGATACTCAAGAATAATCCTTCGCTAATCCCCATTCCCCCAGGTAATGGAAGCATATCAACTGAAATAGAAATCACACTTTGCAGTGCTATAATATCAATAATCCCAAGAGTTGACAATCCAAAGGCACGAAACACTAAATATGTCACAGAAAAATGAATCAATCTTTGAATTAAAGAAATCACAAAACCTTCTACTATCATTCCTTTGTGTTCTTTAATCACTGCTGCCGCTCTATGGTATTCAATCATAGAAATCTCGATTTTCTCAATTCTCTCTTCCTTTTTCTTGAGAATATGAATCTTCTCAAGTCCATGAACTAAACCAATTAAAATCTTAGATGCAAGTGTTGGTTCAAACACTAGAAGAAGCATAAATGCAACACAAAATACATTCAATGCAATCCCCAAATAAAAGAAAAACACAACATCTGAAATATATCTTGAAATTAATCCATGTTTAAATATAAAAATCAAAGCGCCTAAAAACACAAGTACAAACTTATATAAAATCGTTACAATCATAAGTACAACTGTTCCCACAGAAATGTCTACATTATCTCGATTCATATAAAAAAGCTGTGCTGGCTGACCTCCTGTGGCTGATGGAGTAATACAGCTGAAAAAGAACCCAACATAAGAATACTTGATACAGTTTCTTTTTGGAACGTTATACCGTAATACCTTCAGCATCCGATGTATAATATATGATTCACACCATACAAACAGATTGATCATAACAAAACCTAAGATAAAATAAACCGGTTTGACACTTTGAATTACCTGACTTAACTCACTTAATTCATTGTTTTTGAATATCGCATAAAAGGTCAATCCAAACAATACTACAAAAAATATAGTATTTCCAATGATACTTTTTTTACTTTTCATACCCTACCTCTCGCGATGGTTCTAGATGTACGAATTGATTTACCCTTGTAAATATATCTTCTAATCTTTTGTACATCTGAGTTTTCTTTCCAATTTGAAAGCAAATCTCAGCAAGGAACACCCCACCTGCAATATCTACTACATAGTGCTGCTTTGTAACTTGGGTTGAAACACAAACCAAAATTGCAAATACACACGAGAAAATCCGATACCCCTTGGATACAGACTTCTCCCCCCTGATTCCTATATAACAAAACCAGCTAACAAGACAATGGACCGATGGAAATAAATTCGCAGACTGATCTACAGAATAGACAAATCGCAAAGCATGTTCCCATACACCATTCCCCACAATATCTGGTCTTACTAACGTTGTTGGTAGAAGCACAAAGAAAATACCACATATAATCCGTGACAAAAAGTCGCCCACTAAAAAACGGTACATATGCTCCTTACTCACTCTCCCAATTAAAATGTAATTCACAATCCAGAAGACATAACATATTAAATAAATACTCACAAAGCTTGGAATCACTGGAACCATACGATCAAAGCTCGTAGTAAAATTATAATGCTTTAAATTCTTACATAATATCATCGTTCCACTGTATATTAATGAATTAAACAAAAAGGAACAAATCAATGGAATCACTGCATACTTTGGAATCACTCCAAACAAATTTACACGATTATCTTTCATCATAACACTCCCAAAGTCTTATAAACTTTCTCATTCTATAAATAAGAATCATGCCAAGCATATGACATGATTCTACCTTATTATATCTTTATTCTATTCACTTGTAAAGAAATACGAATTTATTTAACATTTTTGTAAGAAACTATTTGCCTTTTTTTCGATTAAAAATCATGTAGATACAAGGTATAAAGACTAATGTTAACAAGGTTCCATAAATCAATCCACCAATTGTTACAATTGCCATTGGCTGTACCATGTCTGCCCCACTTCCAATTCCAATTGCCATTGTCGATAATCCTAATATGGTTGTAATTGCTGTCATAAAGATTGGACGAAGCCTCATAGAACTTGCCTCAAGAACTGCATCCTTCAATTCCATACCACCTTCACGAAGCTGATTAATCGCGTCGACAAGTACAATCCCATTATTTACAATAATACCTGCTAGCATAACGAAACCAATCATAGCAATGATGCTTAAATCTTTTCCAGCTACAAATAAACCAAGAAGCCCACCTGTAAATGCTAATGGAATGGTAAATAAAATGATAAATGGAGATTTTAATGATTGGAACTGTGCCACCATAATCAAATACATAAATATAATTGCAAGGAGCAACATCAATCCAATCTGACTTGTAGTATCATTGATAGATTCTAATTCCCCCGCCATTTTATAAGAATATCCCTTTGGAGTATTACATGATTTTAACTTAGAAGAAACCTTGTTGCTGACTAAGCCAACATTATAATTATCCTTCACTTCTGCTGTTACAGTTACCATACGTTCTTGAGAATTACGAGTAATTGTTGATAAACTTTTACTCTGTGATAACGTTGCAATCTTTCCAAGTTTTACACTTTTACTCTCTCCATTTTTTGTTCCTGTAATCTTAATATTCTTTAGATTGCTTTGTTTCATATTCTCTTTAGCTCCATCGGAAACCTTTACATCCCAGTCTTCATCTCCTTCTTCTAACGTTGTTGCCTTTGAAGCATCTTGAAGTTTTGAATTTAGCTGTTGATATACAGTGGCAACGGTTAATCCATATGTGGTTGCCTTAGCTTTGTTTACACGAATATGAATATCTGGCGTTGTATCTTCTACTCCACTATTTACATTTTTCGTTCCAGGAACACTTTTTACTTTCTGCGCCACATCATCGGCAATTTCTTGAAGTTCTTCCATGTCATTTCCCTTAATTTCAACAGAAACTCCGCTTCCTCCTAGTGCACTCATATCCATTTGTGACTCCTGAACTTCAATTTTACAATCAAATTTCTTTGTCTTTTTTATAATTTCATCTTTAATTTCTTTATTGGAATGTTTTTTATTTTCATTTAACAAAATATACATGGTTGAAGTTGTATCATTGGAACTACTGCTTCCTGACATTGAAGACATACTCACAGATGAAGAAGAACTACTTTGCATCATTGCTCCCACGCTGTCCACATCTGAGATTTCGCGTACCTTTTTCATCACCGTATCTGTCATAGCTGCTGTTTCTTTTTTACTACTTCCCTTTTCCATCTCAATACTAAGGCTCATCTGGGTACTATCCATACTTGGCATTAAAGATGTTCCCATTTTGGTTGCTCCAAAAATAGAAGCTCCAAATAATATAAATACAAGAACAATTACTATGATTTTTTTATCTAAAACTCGATTTAATATACGAACATATATATCTCGTATACGATTTACCAACTTATTATCTTTTTCTGTGACACGATGCAATAATCCTGCTGACATCATTGGCACAAGAGTCAATGCAATAATCAAACTTGCAATTAAGGAATATCCAATGGTCAAAGCCATATCCACGAATAATTTTCTTGTAATTCCTGTTGTAAAGACAATTGGAAGGAATACCGATATTGTTGTAAGGGTTGATGCTGCAATCGCTCCAGCCACTTGTCTCGCTCCTGTAATCGCTGCTTCCTTTACTGGAATTCCCTGCTTTCTCATCCTGTAAATATTCTCAATAACTACAATAGAGTTATCCACCAGCATACCAACACCTAAGGCTAATCCAGAAAGGGAAATAACATTTAAAGTAATTCCACTAAAATACATCATAACAATGGCAAACACTACACTAATCGGTATAGAACATGCAATTACAAACGTTGGTTTTATATCTTTTAGGAAAAAGAATAAAATCAAAATAGCAAGAACTGCTCCCATTCCTAGATTTTGAAGCACTGAATTTACAATCATATTAATGTAAACTCCTTGATCCATAATGTTGTTATAGTGAAGACCTTTATTCTCTTTTGTCAAAGTATCTAATTTATCGGCAATTCGGCTGGATACATCGGCGGTTGAATAATTATTCTGTTTTTGTACCGTAAGTAAAACTCCGTCATTTCCGTTTACTCTGCAGTAAATATCATCTTTATTATTTACAACTGCTACATCTGCAACGTCACTTAAAGTAATCGGTGCAAAGCCATCAATCCCTAGATCCATTAATTCTAAATTTTCTAGTTCTTCCTGACTTTCTACTTTGTCTCCCACGCGAACTAAATACTTGACATTATCTTCTGTAATATAACCAGCCGGCATCTCAAAATTCTGAGCAACTAGTAATTGTTTCACCGTATCAACTGTAATTTTATCTTTCAAGTTTGCTGCTGCTTTTGCCGTCGCCTTACTACTGTCTAACTGTTGTTGTCCAGCTGAAATACCACTTTCCCCCTGTGCAATACTAATGGTTCCAGAAGTGATTTTTTGATTTGCAGTATTCCCTTGAATCTGCAGTTTTGTTAAGTTTGTATCTAAGGTTTTCTTCCCTTTTTGAATCTGCTTTAATGCAGCCTTAAGTTTTCCTATATTAGCATCTAGTGTCTTAATATTTGCTGATAAAACTGATGACTGCTTTTCTAAATCCGAAATTTGAAGTTTAAGCTGTTCTTTTGCAACGGCATCTGTTTCATTTTCCAATTGTTTTTTTAACGTAAAAATCTGTGTCTCTAATGTACCCTTTGCAATTTGAAGAACACTTTTTTGATTCTGAAGATTTGTAATTGCACTTGTAATTTCTACTTCTTTTTGTGCAAGAGTTAACTTTCCATCCAACAAAGATGTCTGTGCTTTTGCAAGGGTTTGGTTTAGCTTTTGAGATTGGGAATCCAGTTGTTTTTTCCCGCTTTCCAGCTTATTTTTTGTTTTATCCAGTTTTCCTTGTGCTTCATCAAACTGACCTTCCATAGCTTTTTGAACACGTTTATTTAGGGATTTAATTTTGTCCTCATTTATAATTACATGAAGATTTTCCTCTAACATTCCCGTTTTATTTACAGAGGCAACCCCTTCTACAGCCTCGATTGATGGCGAAATCTTATCGTTCACCAATTTGGAAAGCTGGGTTGTATCTAATTTATCAGAGTCCAAAGCAGTAACTAACACTGGCATCATATTAGGATTCAACTTCATAATCGTTGATGTTCCAACCTCGTCTGGCCAATATCCCTTAATCATATCAAGCTTTTCTTTCATGTCTAAGGATGCTGTATCCATATTGGCATCACCCTCAAATTCAAGTATAACAACAGACATATTCTCCCTAGAATATGATGTTACTTCCTTGATATTCGATACCGTCGCCATAGACTGCTCCACAGGCTTTGTAACCGTTGTTTCCACTTGTTCTGGTGATGCTCCTTGATACGTTGTCATAACTAGTGCATATGGCATCTCCATACTAGGCAGCAAATCTGTTGTCATCTTTGAAAAAGATACAACTCCTAAAATAATAATCAGTACGATTCCTACAATCACTGTAAACGGTTTTCGTACACTGAACTTTGATAACATAATTCTTCCCTTTCTCCTCTTAATTCTCTAGTCTGCAACAGCCTTTCCTATTTTGTGAAGTATTTCAACAAACACTTCCATCTCCTCTTTTCCTACTTCATCCATGATATGTTCCATCTTGCTGATTGCCTTTTCCCTTTTTTCTTCAACAAAAGACTTTCCCTCTTCTGTGATTTCTACCACTGTCTTTCTGGCATCTTTGGGAGAACGATACTTTCGTATTAAATGTCTTTTCTCCATCTTCTTTAAAAGAGTCGCCACTCTGGCAGTGCTTACCTTCATCTCATTGGCAATATCCCCAGCAATGACTTCTTCCTCTTGACAATATAAATAAATACAAACGAATATAATTCCATGATCAAAATCATTGATTTTCTGAAAAAGCTGATTGGGACAGCTTCCCTGCATCTTCTCTAATAATTCTATTGCATCTTGTCTTTGATTCATATGCCCTCCTTTATCTAACTATGTTAGCTATTATACTCTTGTAAAATGTAATGTCAAGAACAACAATCTTTCATCTTTCCCGAATATTTTTATCTATTATGCGTAAATATATAAAAAAAGGAATCAATCATGAACGAAACTTATCCCTTTACGGTCTCACCTTTACCCTACTCTTATTATGCCCTTGAACCATTCCTTGACCATCAAGTCCTTATGTTTCATCATCAGGAACACTACGCAGCCTATGTAAGAGGACTAAATGCTACTTTAAAGCCACACCCTAAACTACAGAATCTGACATTAGAATCATTAATTCAAACTGCACACACTCTCTCTGAACCTCTTGAGACTCAAGTCATACGAAATGCAGGCGGAGTATATAATCATCAATTATATTTTGACTCTATGAACAGTCCTTCATTTTCCCTTCCAAAAGATTCGCTTTTAAAAAAAATTACAGAAGATTTTGGATCTTTTGATGACTTTTTAAACAAGTTTCTGGAACAGTGTATGGCACTTTTTGGTTCTGGCTACGTTTGGCTTGTTTTAAACCAAAATACTTTAGATATAGTTTCCACTCCTAATCAGGATACACCCCTTACCGGCCAAAAGAGACCTCTTCTTTGCATTGACCTTTGGGAACATGCCTACTATCTTCAATATCAAAATCGCAGATCAGACTATATTAACAACTGGTTTTCTTTAATCAACTGGGAACATGTATTAAATCTTTACATGAGTGCAGAAAAAAGGAGCTGAAACAATTACGTTTCAACTCTTTTTTTATCTTCCTTCTATTCTACACTGTAATTTGGTGCTTCCTTTGTAATTTGAATATCATGAGGATGACTTTCTTTTAAAGAAGCAGCTGTAATCTGTACAAACTGTCCTTTTTCCTTTAACTCTTCGATGGTCTGTGCTCCACAATATCCCATTCCTGATCTTAATCCACCAAGTAACTGGAATACAGTATCTTCAAGAGTTCCTCGGTATGCAACTCGTCCTTCGACTCCTTCTGGAACTAATTTCTTTGCATTGCTTTGGAAATAACGGTCTTTACTTCCGTTCTCCATGGCTGCCAAAGATCCCATTCCACGGTATACTTTGTACTTTCTACCTTGATATAATTCAAAGTCTCCAGGACTCTCATCACATCCAGCAAGCATACTTCCAAGCATACAAACATTGGCTCCAGCTGCAATGGCCTTTGTAATCTCTCCAGAGTACTTAATTCCTCCGTCTGCAATAATAGGTATATTAGCTTTTTTTGCTTCTTCATATGCATTCATGATTGCTGTCACTTGTGGTACCCCAATTCCTGATACAACACGCGTTGTACAAATAGATCCTGGTCCAATTCCGATTTTGACACAGTCTGCACCCGCATCAATCAATGCCTTTGCACCTTCTGCTGTGGCAATATTCCCAGCGATTACTTGTAATTCAGGATAAGCATCTTTTACCATACGAATCACTCGCAATACATTGGCAGAATGTCCATGGGCAGAATCCACAACAATAACATCTACATGAGCCTTTACAAGGGCTTCCACACGCTCTAAAACATCTGCTGTTACACCAACTCCAGCACCACATAAAAGTCTTCCCTGAGAATCCTTTGCGGCATTTGGATACTTAATCTGCTTTTCAATATCCTTTACTGTAATCAACCCTTTTAAATTAAAGTTTTTATCTACAATAGGAAGTTTTTCTTTTCTTGCCTTTGCAAGAATTTTCTTCGCTTCTTCTAACGTGATTCCTTCTTCTGCCGTCACAAGATTCTTTGTTGTCATAGATTCCTTAATCTTCTTAGTAAAATCTGGTTCAAACTTCAAATCTCGATTTGTAATAATTCCTACAAGCTTTGTCCCTTCCGTGATTGGAACTCCTGAAATTCTAAACTTTGCCATCAAATCATCCGCATCTTGAATTGTATGCTCTGGAGATAATGAGAAAGGATCTGTGATGACTCCGTTCTCAGAACGTTTAACCTTATCTACCTCATCCGCCTGCGCTGCAATACTCATATTCTTATGAATAATTCCGATTCCACCTTGTCTTGCCATTGCAATCGCCATGCGATGTTCTGTAACGGTATCCATACTTGCACTCATTAATGGAATATTCAATGTAATCTTATTTGTCAAACGTGTATTTGTATCCACATCATTTGCAATCACCTCTGAATATCCTGGTACTAATAATACGTCATCAAATGTAATTCCCTGTCCAATCAATTTACCCATTTTTTCCTCACTTTCTCATTTGTTTTTATTTTGATTTATAGCTAATAAATATACCAAAAAAAGGTCTTTTTGTCAACGACATTTCCTTGATTTAATTCATTTTTAATTCATTTTTTCTAGTACATGAATGACTTCATTTAGATTTTGTTTTTCACACAAATACAATTGTCTTGTACGTTCGTCTGCTTCTATCTTATCTGGTATCATAATTGACTGCATACCCGCTGCACTTGCTGCCGCAATCCCTGACAATGCATCCTCTAACACAAGACAGTTTTCAGGCTGAACGCCTATGGTCCTGGCTGCTTTTAAGAATATATCTGGTGCAGGTTTTCCCTTGTCCACCATGTCTCCTGAAATAACAGTATCAAAATACGAATCCACCTCTGCCATCTTAAGATATCGATTCACTTCGCTTCCGTTGGTTGAACTTGCCACTGCCATTTTGTAATCTCCATTCAAATATTCTAACAGATTTATTAATCCAGGCTTAATTGGAACCCCATTTTCCTTCACCCAATCTGTAACATAGTTTAACTTCATATTCCATGATGTCTCAAAATCAAAATTTCCGTGACAAATTTCAGAAAAATAACTATCTATTTGATCTAGTCCTTTTCCAAAAATATTATATACATGTTCTTCTTGTATTGGATACCCTAATTCATCTGCCACCCATTCCCACGCAGGAACGGACAAAGTTTCTGTATCGAACATCAGCCCATCCATATCAAAAATAACTGCTTCTATCATACATTTCCCTTTCTAATACAATGAAAAAGAAAGGAGACTCCGTATGAAATCTCCTTACTTTATAATACATTTTATTCTTCTTTTAAAATTGAAATCTCAGATCCTTCAGATAATCTTGGCATAGGCTTTGCTTCTACACAGATACTTCCCGGCAAACCAGCTTCTGATGCTCCGCTAAATACAACAGTCAAATGTCCTAGTGTTTCCAGATTGGACTGTGCAATATTTCCAACTGCTGTGATTTTGTAAATGGAACCATCAATATCTAAACTGTCCCCTGGAACAATCTCTCCTGCAATAGGATTTACATCAATAAAATGACAGAAGTCTTTTAATGTGTCCGGCACATTTTCTCCAAAAAGAACAAACATTCCTTCATCAAAAAAGGCTTCAACCTGATCACCCAATTCATTGACCTTTGTTTGAAAAATAGTTTTACTCATAGTTTAGTCCTCCTACTCTCCCATTAATTTCTTATCAATGGCTGCTGCTGCTGTTTTACCAGCTCCCATTGCAAGAATAACTGTTGCAGCACCTGTTACAGTGTCTCCACCAGCGTATACTCCTTCTTTGCTTGTCTTCATTGTATCTTCATCAACAATAATTCCACCCCATTTTTGAACATCAAGTCCTGGAGTTGTGTGACGAATTAATGGATTTGGGCTTTGACCAATTGCAATAACTACAGTATCAACGTCAAGATCATAATTTGATCCTTCAATTGGAACTGGACGTCTTCTTCCAGATGCATCTGGTTCTCCAAGTTCCTGTTTTACAATCTCCATCTTGTCTACCCATCCGTCTTCATTTCCTTTGATAGCAACTGGATTATTTAAGAATCTGAAAATAATTCCTTCTTCTTTTGCGTGGTGCAGTTCTTCTAAACGTGCTGGTGCTTCTTCTTCGCTACGACGATATACAATGTAGACTTCTTCTGCTCCTAGACGTTTGGCTGTTCTAGCAGCATCCATGGCTACATTTCCTGCTCCTACAACTGCAACTTTCTTTCCAATCTTCACTGGAGTTGCAACTTCTGGGAATTTATATCCCTTCATCAAGTTAACTCGAGTCAAAAATTCATTTGCTGAGTAAACTCCTAACAAGTTTTCTCCTGGAATGTTAAGAAAACGAGGTAATCCTGCTCCACTTCCTACAAATACTGCTTCGTATCCATCTTCCATTAATTCGTCAATTGTAATAGAACGTCCGACAATAACGTTAGTTTCAATCTTAACTCCAAGTTTCTCTACAGATTCAATTTCCTTTGCTACCAAATCTTTTGGCAAACGGAATTCAGGAATACCATAACTTAATACCCCACCAGCTTTGTGTAAAGCTTCGAATACAGTTACATCATATCCCTTTTTAATTAATTCTCCAGCACATGTAATTCCAGCTGGTCCACATCCAACAACGGCAACTTTCTTGCCATTCTTTTCAATCTTAACTTCAGCAGGCTTTGCATTGGCCATATGATAATCTGCTACAAATCGTTCCATACGTCCGATTCCAACAGCCTCTCCCTTAATTCCACGTACACATTTACCTTCACATTGATTTTCTTGAGGACAGACACGTCCACAAATTGCTGGTAATGCATTCTCACTTGTAATAACTTGGTATGCACCTTCAAAATCTCCAGCTGCAACCTTTTCAATAAATTCTGGAATCGGCACATTCACTGGGCATCCATTTACACAAGGTTTATTCTTACAATTCAAACAACGAGTTGCTTCTTCCATCGCCATCTCTTTTGTATATCCTAAAGTTACTTCTTCAAAGTTCTTATTACGTACATTAGGATCTTGTTCTGGCATTGGTACTTTTGTTAGGCTCATATTTGCCATGATTATTCACCTCTTCCTATCTTACATTGATGTTCTTCTTCTTTAAACATAGTTTGACGCTTCATACATTCATCAAAATCAACTTTGAAACCGTCAAAATCTGGTCCGTCTACGCATGCAAACTTTGTCTCACCACCGATGGTTACACGACATCCTCCACACATACCAGTTCCATCAATCATAATAGGGTTTAAAGAAACCATAGTTGGAATATTATGCTGTTTTGTTATCTTTACAACATTCTTCATCATAATTAAAGGTCCAATAGAAATCACTTCATCAAACTTAACTCCTGCAGCAATCTTCTCTTCTAACACAGTTGTAACAAATCCCTTTGTTCCTAAACTTCCGTCATCTGTTGCAATATAAACATTGTCACAGAATTCTTCAAACAATTCCTTTAATAGGACATACTCTGCACTCTTACCACCAATGATAACGTCAACTTTAGTTCCAAGTTTAGCAAGTTTTCTTAATTGTGGATATAGCGGTGCTGCACCAACTCCACCTGCCACACCAATGACACGTTCTTTCTTCTCTAACTGCGCAGGCTGTCCCAATGGACCAACAAAATCAGATACAAATTCTCCTTCTTTTTTCTTGCTCAACAATTCCGTTGTATATCCTACGATTTGATAAATAATAGTAACAGTTTCCTTTTCTCTATCGTAATCAGCAATGGTCAATGGTACTCTCTCCCCATCTTCATCTACACGAATAATAATAAACTGTCCCGGTTCACACTTTTTTGCAACATATGGTGCATGAATCTCCATCAATTCCACCAAATTGTTCAGTGTCTGTTTTTTTACTATCTTATACACGAAACACACCTCTTTCTTCTTTTAAATAGTATCTTTGTCTATTATACATTGTAAAACAATAATAGAAAAGCATTTTTTGTTTTTTTGCATTAAATGCATTATACAAAATTAAATTTCATTTGTCTAGTCAATAAAAAATATTATTTCATGTTCATTAAAAAAACCGCACTAGTCAATAATTATAACTAATGCGGCAAATTCTAGATATTTTATTTTATGAAACAATCAGATAATTACATTACCTGCATTCCTGCTGGTGCTCCTGGCATTCCTGCTGGTGCATCTTCTTTAATATTTGAAACTACAGATTCTGTTGTTAATAATGTAGATGCTACAGATGTTGCATTTTGTAATGCACTTCTTGTAACTTTGGCTGGATCAATAATTCCTGCTTCAATCATATCTACATAAACTTCGTTTAATGCGTCAAATCCCATTCCAACTTTTTCTTCTTTTACCTTGTTAATAATAACAGATCCTTCTAATCCAGCATTTGCTGAAATGTGGAACAGTGGAGCTTCTAATGCTTTTAAAATAATGTTTGCTCCAGTTTTCTCGTCTCCTTCTAAAGATTCTGCCATCTTAGCAACTTCTTTTGATGCGTGGATATAAGCAGATCCTCCACCAAAGATAATTCCCTCTTCTACTGCTGCCTTTGTAGCTGCAAGAGCATCTTCCATACGTAACTTACTTTCCTTCATCTCTGTTTCTGTTGCAGCACCAACACGGATAACAGCAACTCCACCAGATAATTTTGCAAGTCTTTCTTGTAATTTCTCTTTGTCAAATTCAGAAGTTGTATCTGCGATTTGTTCTTTGATTTGTTCAATACGAGATGCAATATCATCTTTTGCACCCTCTCCATCTACAATCACAGTGTTTTCCTTTTCAACTCTGACAGATTTTGCACGTCCAAGCTGTTCTATTTGAGTTTCCTTTAAATCCATTCCTAATTCTTCAGAAATAACCGTACCACCTGTTAAAATTGCAATATCTTCTAGCATTGCTTTTCTACGATCTCCGTATCCTGGAGCCTTAACTGCACAAACTGAGAATGTTCCACGCAATTTATTTACAATTAAAGTTGTAAGCGCTTCTCCTTCAATATCTTCTGCAACAATTAATAGCTTCTTACCATTTTGAATGATTTGTTCTAGGATTGGTAGAATATCTTGGATATTCACAATCTTCTTATCTGTAATTAAAATATATGGATCTTCTAATTCTGCAACCATCTTTTCCATATCTGTTGAGAAATAAGCTGATAAATATCCACGATCAAACTGCATACCTTCTACTAAATCTAATTCGGTCTTCATTGTCTTAGATTCTTCAATTGTAATAACTCCATCATTTGAAACTTTATCCATAGCGTCAGCTACTAATTCTCCAACCTCTTCGTCTCCAGCTGAAATTGCTGCAACTTTAGCAATCTGATCTTTTCCATTTACCTTGCTACTCATCTCAGCAATTGCGTCAACTGCTGTTTCTGTAGCTTTTCTCATACCTTTTCGAAGAATAATCGGATTTGCTCCAGCTGCTAAGTTCTTCATTCCTTCATTTACCATTGCCTGAGCAAGAACTGTAGCTGTTGTTGTTCCATCTCCAGCTACATCATTTGTCTTTGTAGCAACTTCTTTTACAATTTGTGCACCCATGTTTTCAAAACCATCTTCTAATTCGATTTCTTTTGCAATGGTTACACCATCATTTGTAATAAGTGGTGTTCCAAAAGATCGATCTAATACAACGTTACGTCCTTTTGGTCCAATGGTAACTCTTACAGTATCTGCAAGTTGATTTACCCCAGCTTCTAATGCTTTTCTAGCTTCAATTCCGTATTTAATTTCCTTTGCCATGATTTATATTCCTCCAAATCTACTCAACAACTGCTAAAATGTCACTTTGTTTTACTACAATATATTCTTCATCCTCTAATTTCACTTCTGTTCCAGCATATTTAGAATAAATAACCTTTTGACCAGCTGTAACTTCCATCTTTACTTCTTCAGTTCCTGGTCCTACTGCAACAACTTCAGCTTCTTGTGGTTTTTCTTGAGATGCGGTCGTTAGTACAATTCCTGACTTTGTTGTTGTCTCTGCTTCAACTTGTTTTAAGACAACCCTGTCTCCTAATGGTGTTAACTTCATAAAATTACCTCCTAAATATAAAACATACTATAATTGTCATTTTATTGTTAGCACTCTTACTTCCCGAGTGCTAACTACAAGGTATAGTATAACACCACTCCAAAAAAATGCAAGAGAAAATAATAATTTATTTTGATTAAATTCACTTTATCAAAAAAAACATTGGACAAATGTTAAAGAGGGTGCAAAAAACACCCTCTCTCTTCTCTAACTTGGCTTGTACGAACTCTTTAGACTGACAATCCTGTTAAATACCATATTCTCTTTTGTTGAATCCTTTGTATCAATGCAGTAATATCCATCCCGCATAAATTGAAAACTATCTCCCGGTCCATATTCTTCTAACGCAGGTTCCACATATGCATCTTTAATGACAGTCAAAGAATTAGGATTAAGGTTTATGTTTCCACCCTCATCATAAACACCCTTTTCTTCATCTACAATATTCTCATATAAGCGGACTTCTGCCTTCTTTGCAAATGGTGCTGCAATCCAATGAATGGTTCCACGTACTTTTCTTCCATCTGGACTGTTTCCGCACTTTGACTCTGGATCATAAGTTCCATAAATGGTTGTAACCTTTCCATCTTCGTCTGTCTCATAATCTGTACATGTCACAAAGTAAGCATTCATTAAACGAACTTCATTTCCCACATAAAAACGACGATACTTTTTAGGTTTTTCAATTTTGAAATCTTCTCGTTCAATATATAGTTCTTTGCAGAAAGGAACTTCTCTTGTTCCCATAGCTTCATTTTCCTGATTATTCTTCGCTTCTAGATATTCCACTTGATCTTCTGGATAATTGGTAATGACTAACTTAATAGGGTCAAGCACTGCTGCAACTCTTGGTCTTTTTAATTTTAAATCATCACGAATGCAGTATTCCAGCATCGCCATATCAACAGCACCATGACTCTTTGTCACTCCAACTAAATTCATAAACTGCTGAATAGATTCTGGGGTATAACCTCTTCTTCTTAACGCTGACAATGTAACTAGCCTTGGATCATCCCATCCATCAACAATTCCATCATCAACAAGTTTCTTAATATAACGCTTTCCTGTGACTACATTCTCAAGGTAAAGCTTTGCAAACTCAATCTGTCTCGGTGGACAGTCAAATTCGCATTCTTGTACTACCCAGTCATAAAGTGGTCTGTGGTCTTCAAATTCAAGTGTACAAATAGAATGTGTAATCCCCTCAAATGCATCCTCTAGCGGGTGTGCAAAATCATACATTGGGTAAATACACCATTTATCTCCTGTGTTATGATGTTCCATACGTGCAATACGATATAAAATAGGATCTCTCATGTTGATGTTCCCTGATGTCATATCAATCTTTGCACGAAGCACTTTAGAACCATCTTCAAATTCTCCTGCCTTCATTCTTTGAAACAAATCAAGGTTTTCTTCTGGCGTACGATCACGGTACGGACTATTCTTTCCAGGTTCTGTTAAAGTACCTCTATATTCACGAATTTCTTGCGGAGTCAAATCACATACATATGCTTTCCCCTTCTGAATCAAAAATTCTGCGCACTCATACATACGGTCAAAACAGTCAGATGCAAAATAAATATGATCCTTATAATCACATCCAAGCCAGTCGATATCCTCTTTAATTGAATCTACATACTCTGTCTTCTCTTTTGTTGGGTTGGTATCATCAAAACGGAAATGAAATGTTCCTTGATACTCCTTTGCCAGTCCTGCATTCAAAAGAATTGATTTTGCATGCCCAATATGCAAATATCCATTAGGTTCTGGCGGAAATCTTGTTACAACTTCCTTATAACGCCCCTCTTGTAAATCTTTTTCTATTTCCTGCTCTATAAAATTCTTTGAAACGGTCTCTTCCATAGTTTTCCTCCAAAATCATCATAATACTCTATAATATAAAGTATTTTCTATATACATTCAAGCACTTCTCGTACATTTGAGACACCAATTAATTTCATGTCTACCTTTTGCTGCATAGCATCCACATTAGCTTTTGGCAAAATACAGGTTTTAAATCCAAGTTTTTTTGCTTCCTTGATTCTCTGTTCTCCATGAGAAACACCCCTTACTTCTCCTACAAGTCCAACCTCGCCAAATATAATCGTATCCTCTGCAACTGGCACATTCTTATAACTTGATGCAATGGCCACAATTACTCCTAGGTCTATGGCTGGTTCTCCAAGGCGCATCCCTCCTGCAAGGTTTACATAGGCATCGCAGCCTCCAAGATGAAGACCAACTCTCTTTTCTAAAACAGCCATTAATAGATTCACTCGATTATAATCAATTCCCACTGCAGTCCTTCTTGGCATTTGAAAACTAGTTGGCGAAATCAATGCCTGGATTTCAATTAAAATGGGTCTAGTTCCTTCCATGGAACAGACAACAACAGAACCTGAGGCGTCCACAGGTCTTCCATTGAGCATAATCTGTGATGGATTGGCCACTTCTGCCAGCCCATTACTTCGCATTTCAAATACTCCAATTTCATTGGTGGAACCAAAACGATTCTTTACCCCTCGCAAAATTCGGTATGCTGCTTCTCGCTCTCCTTCGAAATATAATACGGTATCAACCATATGTTCTAAAGTTCTTGGCCCTGCAACAACTCCTTCTTTTGTAACATGCCCCACAATGAAAATCGCTACATTGTGTTCCTTGGCAATTCGCATCATCTGTGCTGTTACCTCACGAACTTGTGAAACACTGCCTGCTGCAGACGTTAATTCATCACTAAACATAGTCTGAATAGAATCAATTACAACAAACTTTGGCTTACTTCGAATGATTGCTTCTTTTATATCATCTAAATTAGTCTCACAAAACAATAAAAGCTCTTCTTTAAATGTTCCGATTCTCTCAGCTCTCATTTTAATTTGATGTGCAGACTCTTCCCCTGAAACATAAAGCACTTTCTCTTTTCGATTGACCAAATTCCTGCATACCTGTAGAAGAAGCGTGGACTTTCCAATTCCAGGATCTCCCCCCACTAAGGACAACGAACCAGTTACAATTCCTCCCCCTAATACTCGGTCTAATTCCTTAATATCTGTAGATATTCTCTCTTCTGTCAAAGCTTCAACCTCTGACATATTCATAGGAGAGGCAAAAGTCTTCTTGGACTTTGCCCCTCCTTTTTTTGTGAGAACTTTTTCTTCTACAAAGGTATTCCACTCTTTACATCCTGGACACTGCCCCATCCACTTGGATGACTCATGTCCACATTCACTGCAAAAATATACTGTCTTTTCCTTTGCCATAATTGTCCTTTTCTATAACTTTTTCACGCGAACAGATGCAGGTCTTCCCTCATTCAATTCAACTCCAATAGTAAGCTTTCCTGCTAAGTTAGCCTTGATTGTTCCTACATTTGTATTATCAATATATACTATGTATTCCTTTTCAGGTTCAACCTCCAATGTAATTTGAACATCTTCTGCTGATTCAACATCAAAAGCAACTCCGTCTGTAGTTGCAACAAATCCATGCACACTTGATCCTGGAACTGACTCAAAAATCAACTGACCATTCTTGTCTAATTTAGTCATAGTCTTATAGGTTTTAATCTTGTATAAATCCCCCTCAAACTCAATTCCGTCTTTTTTGGCTTTTGTCTCTAAAGTATAATCACCAAAGCTTACAGTTCCGTTCTCCTCACTTTGAAATAAATCTGTAACTACTGCCATGTTTTTATCCTCCTTACATGTACACTTTTGTTATTGTCATTATATAATATATTACTTCTTTTTACTAGCATCCTGAAAAGAAAATGTAAGGTTTTTGTTATTTTTCCCAACAACCACAGTTTGGTCTGCTTTTAATTCTCCTTCTAAAATCTTATCTGCCAGTACATCTTCTATCTCTCTTTGAATCACACGTTTCAATGGTCTCGCACCATATTTTTCATCAAATCCCTTTTCTGTGATCACATCATATGCAGCGGATGTTACTTTTAGCGTGATATTATAAGTTTCTTTTAACTGACCGATTAACATTTTCATTTGCAGTTTCGCAATCTTCTTAATTTCGTCTTTCGTCAAAACAGTAAACACAATCGTCTCATCAATTCGATTCAAAAACTCTGGACGAAAAATCTGATGCACTTCTTCCATCACCCCGCGAGTCATTGCCTCATGATTCCCATTCTTATCTGTAGATGTTGTAAACCCCAGTTTCTTTGGTGAAACAATTCGATTGGCACCAGCATTTGATGTCATAATAATAATTGTGTTCTTGAAATCTACTTTTCTTCCATTGGTATCTGTGATGTGTCCATCATCTAATACTTGAAGCAGGATATTAAACACATCTGGATGTGCTTTTTCAATTTCATCAAATAAAATCACAGAATATGGGTGATTCCTTACCTGCTCACTTAACTGACCACCTTCCCCAAATCCAACATAACCTGGAGGGGAGCCAATGATTTTAGAAACACTGTGTTTTTCCATGTACTCAGACATATCCACGCGAATTAAATCTTCTTCTCTTCCAAATATGGTCTTTGCAAGTACCTTGGATAACTGGGTTTTTCCAACCCCTGTAGGTCCTAAAAATAAAAAAGATCCGATTGGCTTTTGGGGATCATTCAATCCAACTCTGCTTCTCTTTATGGCTTTGGCTACAGCAGTCACTGCTTTATCCTGACCAATGACCTCTTTATGAAGAGTAGCGTCTAATCGACGTAATCTTTGCATCTCCTTTTGCTGTAACTGTGTCATTGGAATTTTGGTCCATGCAGCAATCACTTCTTCTATATCAAATTCTTCTAACACCGGAAGCTTGTTGTTCTTCCTCTGGTTTTTGTTTTGAAGTTTCAATAGCTTATCTTGTTGGGTCTGCTTTTCCTCTTTAATGCGAGTAGCAAGAGACATATCTTCATTTGAAATTGCCTCTTCCATTTGATGATTTAACAACTTAATTGATTTTTGGATTTCCTCCAGAGAAGCGATTCCTTTTCCCTGTTCCATTCGTTTTCTAGCACAAGATTCGTCTAACAAATCAATTGCCTTATCCGGTAAAAAACGATCCCCAATATAACGGTTTGATAACTTTACAATAGTTTCTGCCATATCATCACCCACCAATACTCTATGATGTGCTTCAAACTTATACTTGATTCCTTTCATGATTTCAATGGTTTGTTCCACTGTAGTCTGTTCTATCCGAATCGGCTGGAAACGCCTTGCAAGTGCTGCATCCTTTTCAAAATACTTTGTATACTCTTCACTTGTTGTCGCTCCAATCAATTGAAAGTTTCCCCTTGCCAAAGATGGTTTTAGGATATTAGATGCATCCATAGCTCCTTCGGAACCACCAGTCCCTATCATAGTATGAATCTCATCAATAAATAAAATAATAGAATCATCTTCTTCCACTTCAGTGATGATTTTCTTCATACGTTCTTCAAACTCTCCACGATACTTTGTTCCTGCAACAACTCTGGTCAAATCAAGAGATAGTAAACGCTTTCCTTTTAAGGTATCTGGAACCTGACCTAATACAATCTTCTTTGCCAGGCCCTCAATAATAGCAGTTTTTCCAACTCCCGGCTCCCCAATGAGACATGGATTGTTCTTTGTGCGCCTGCAAAGGACTTGTAACACTTGATTCATCTCTGTTTCTCTTCCAACCATAGGATCCAATTCATCTTCGAATGCCAGTTTCGTTAAATCTATACTGAAATCCTCAATAGAATTCTCTTTGCCTTCTGAAAAATAGTCTGCCGCAGACACATTCATAAACTCTGAATTAGCATCCTTTTCATCCAATCCCATAGTTACCAGGGTATCAATATACATTCCATCCACTGCAATCCCTTTATTCTTAAGAAATCTGACCACTTCATTCTCTTCATCTCTTAAGACAGCCAGAAGCAAATGTTCTGTTCCAATGGAATCATTCCCAAAACGAACTGCAATTCTTCCACTTAGTGCTAGAATACTCTCTGCACGAGGGGTATACTTTACCGCCCGCTTTTCCTCTATAACAGAATTCCTGTTTACTTCTTCTTTCAGCAATTCTTCCGTAACTCCATGCATCTGTATCACTTCATAAGCCACGGTCCCTTTTACTTTGGTTAATCCAAAAAACAAATCTATACTTCCTATATCATAACTTCCACGCTTTTTTGCATACTTTTTTGCTTCATCTAGTACACGGCTTGCTAATCTTGTAAATGGTAATTTCTTCATAAGTCCTCCTAAAATGTAATTGTCATTCCCTACTAACCAATCTCACTATATATTCCATCAATTAATTGACAGATTTCGTCTTTTGAAATTCCCTTACAAATACACTTTGTAACAATAGGATATAATCGTTCTTTCATCTCTTCTAATTCTTTTACTTTTGAATCGGACTCAACCCACACAACAGCTCCACTTCGACGATCTACCTTCAAAAACCCTTCATCTCTTAGAATACCATATGTTTTATTCACCGTATGCATATTCACTCCAAGAACTTCTGCCATCTGTCTTACTGAAGGTAGGGATTGTCCTTGCGTATACTCTTCTGTGGCAATTCCCATAATAATCTGATTGTGTAATTGAACATAAATCGCTTCATCACTGTTAAAATCTATCTCAAATACCATCTTAATTTCCTCCTTTACCATTCTATGTATACCCCTAGAAAATTGTTATACTTATTCTATAATAAAGGATATAAAAGGTCAAGAAAAACCCCATCAAAAAAATGATGGGGTTTTATATTATCTATTCAAATAATTTATGCTTCATCAATTGCTTTTCCAATATCATTTCTCTTATATTTATTGGCAAAATCAATCCATTCCGTTGCTGCATAAGCATTGGCTCTTGCCGCCTTTAAATCTTCTCCCTTAGCTGTGACTCCAAGTACTCGTCCACCATTGGTTACAATCTTATCACCATCAAATTTACTTCCTGCATGGAACACATAGTATCCTTCTTTATCTTTAAAAGTATCCAATCCTTTAATCTCAAATCCTTTGTCATACTTTTCAGGATATCCATCTGATGCTAATACAACACAGACAGCTGCATTATCCTCAAATTCTAATTGAAGCTGGTCTAATTTTCCGTCAATACAAGCTTCCATTACTTCAATCATGTCATTCTTCATTCGAGGCAGTACAACTTGGGCTTCTGGATCTCCGAATCTTGCATTGTACTCTAAAACTTTTGGCCCATCTTGAGTTAACATTAATCCTGTAAACAAAATCCCTATAAAAGGACGTCCCTCTGCAGCCATAGCATCCATAGTTTTCTGATATACATACTTTTCACAGAATTCCTCCACCTCTTTTGTATAGAACGGACTCGGTGAAAATGTTCCCATTCCCCCGGTATTTAGTCCCTTATCACCATCTTTTGCACGCTTATGATCTTGTGCTGATGTCATACAACGAATGGTCTTTCCATCACAGAAGGCAAGGACAGAAACCTCACGTCCTGTCATAAATTCTTCAATTACAATTTCATTTCCCGCATCTCCAAATTGCTTGTCAAGCATCAAGGTCTTAACACCCTCTTTTGCTTCCTCTAATGTATTACAGATTAACACACCTTTTCCAAGTGCTAATCCATCTGCCTTCAATACAATAGGCATCTTTACAGTTTCCAAGTATTCTAATGCCTTCTGAGCATTTGTAAAATTCTCATATGCCGCCGTTGGAATATTGTACTTCTTCATAAGATCCTTTGAAAATGCTTTGGATCCTTCAATAATTGCTGCATTGGCTCTTGGTCCAAAAACACGTAGACCTTCTGTTTCAAATATATCTACAATTCCTCCAACAAGAGGATCATCCATTCCAATAATCGTTAAATCAATGGTATGCTCCTTGGCAAATGAAACAAGTTTGTCAAATTCCATTGCTCCAATATCAACACACTCAGCAAATTCAGCAATTCCAGCATTCCCTGGAGCACAATATATTTTTTCGACCCTTTTATTTTTTGATGCAGCCCATGCAATTGCATGCTCTCTTCCACCACTTCCGACAATTAAAATCTTCATGTTTTTTCCTTTCTATTCTTTGATCTGAACCTTTCCATCTACAACTTTAATTCTATTGTTGGCAATATCATCTATTGTTTTTGGAAGGAGAACCCACTCTGCCTCTTCCATAATACGTCGCTGCAGTACTTCTGGAGTATCACCTTCTCGTACTATGACTGCTTTTTGTCTTATAATTGGACCAGTATCTGTTCCTTCATCCACAAAATGCACCGTAGCACCAGACACTTTCACACCCCGTTCCAGTGCCTTTTCGTGTACTTTCAAACCATAAAATCCGGTTCCACAAAATGATGGAATTAAAGACGGATGAATATTAATCATACGATTCTCAAAAGCTTTAATAATCTTGTCTGGAATTACAACTAAGCATCCTGCAAGTACAACTAAATCAATCTTTCGGTTCATTAACTCATCATATAAAGCCTCATTAAAATCTTCTCTTTGTTCATACTCTTTTGGAGAAAGAGTCACTGCATCAATACTATGCTTTTTTGCTCGTTCTAATCCATAGGCATTCTTATTGTTGCTAATTACAACATCAATGACTGCGTTAGTAATGTTCCCAGTTTCAACTGCATCAATCACTGCCTGGAGATTTGTTCCTCCGCCAGATACTAAAACTGCAACTTTTAGCATAATGTAACACCTTTTTCTCCTGCTTTTACTTCACCCACAACACATGCAGTTTCTCCTGCCGCTTTTAATGCTTCTAGTGTAGTATCTACGTCATTTTCATTCACTGCAACAATCATACCAAGTCCCATGTTGTAAGTATTGTACATCATTTCTTCATCAATATTACCAGTCTTTTGTAATAGCTTAAAGATAGCTGGAACTTCATATGAGTCTTTCTTCACAACTGCATGGATTCCTTCTGGCAACATTCTAGGAATATTTTCATAGAATCCACCACCTGTAATATGGCTGCATCCATTGATAGTAACTCCTGCTTTTCTCACGCCTTTTAAGGCTTTTACATAAATTCTTGTTGGTGCAATTAAAGCTTCTCCAAGGGTCATTCCTAATTCATCATAATATGTATCCAAAGACTCTTTTGTCATCTCAAACACTTTACGAACCAATGAAAAACCGTTGCTGTGTACACCTGATGAAGCAATACCAATTAGCTTATTTCCAGGTTTGATATTTTCTCCAGTTATAATATCCTTTTTATCTACAACACCAACTGCGAATCCAGCAAGATCATAATCATCTTCTGGCATAAGTCCTGGATGTTCTGCAGTTTCACCACCAACTAAAGCACACTCAGACTGTTTACATCCTTGGGCAACACCACCTACAATTGTCGCAATCTTTTCTGGATAGTTCTTCCCACATGCAATATAATCCAAGAAAAATAGTGGCTCTCCACCAGAACAGATAATGTCATTTACACACATTGCAACCGCATCAATTCCAATGGTGTCATGCTTGTCCATAAGGAACGCTAATTTCACCTTTGTTCCACATCCATCTGTTCCTGAAAGTAATACAGGTTCTTCCATGTCCTTAATACTAGCCAGACTAAAAGCACCAGCAAATCCACCTAGACCTCCTAAAACTTCAGGTCTCATAGTCTCTTTTACACTCTCTTTCATTAACTGTACTGATTTATAGCCTGCCTCAATATCCACACCTGCTTTTTTATAATCCATTCTTATCCTCCTATGTGACTCTCATTTATTATTTTCCAAAATATTGATCGACTCCATTGGCAATTCCTGTTGCCATCTTGTCTTGATAAGATGACTTTTGCATCTTCTTATCTTCTTTTCGATTTGTCATAAATCCCATCTCGATTAATGTGACTGGAATCTTACTCCAATTGGTGCCAGTTAAATCATCCCGTTTATATAATCCGCGATTTTTGAACTTTGTTTTCTTACAATAGCTGTTTAGCACACACTTTGACAGCTTCTTACTCTTCGCACTTAACTTCTTCACATACTTATTCTTCTTGGAAGGATATAAGGCAGACGCACCTTTGACACTGCTTCCCGCCGCATCTGCATGAAGTCGAATATAAATGGAGGCTCCACTTTTATTCGCTTTTAAGGCTCTTTGTTTATTACTAATATTGACCTTTTGCTTGGTACGAATCATATATACTCCATAACCACGCTTTTCAAGTTCTTTTCTGAGTTTTTTTGCAATGGCTAAATTAAGCTTTGATTCAGTTACCCTTGTGGCAACACCTTGTGTTCCTGATGTAACTTTTGCCTTCTTTTTCTTAGCTCCAGGCCCAATAGGCTCTTTCTTGCTGTTACCCTTTGCCTGATGCCCTGCATCAATGGCAACAATAATCTTCTTTGCATTATCTGCCTTGGCTGACTGGCTTGTATTCCCCGCCCCACAAAGGATCCCAAAAAATGCGAAAAAACATATGAATAATTTCTTTTTATTCATATTCTTTATAGCCTACCTCATCAAGTTTCTCTGCTTTTTCCACAACAGAATTCTTCATTGTCTCACTATATGCCTCTAATTTTGCAAGAAGTTTATCATCACTTGCTGCAAGCATTTTAGCTGCTAAAATACCAGCATTTAACCCTCCATTAATTGCAACTGTGGCAACTGGGATTCCAGATGGCATCTGCACAATAGAATATAGAGAATCAACTCCTCCTAAATCTGAGGTTTTCATTGGAATTCCAATGACTGGAAGCGGAAACAATGCTGCACACATTCCTGGTAAATGAGCTGCCTTTCCTGCTCCTGCAATAATAACCTTCACTCCACGGCTCTTTGCTCCCTTTGCCCATTCAAAGAAAATATCCGGTTCACGATGTGCCGAAATGATTGTTATCTCAAATTCAATTCCCATCTCCTCCAAAAATTCAGCCGCTTTTTTCATCACAGGCATATCTGAGTCACTACCCATTACAATTGCTACCTTTGCCATAATTCTTCTCCTTTTTTATCTGCTTTATATGCTTTATCTTTCTTTGAGTTCTATTTTACTCATTGTTTATTCTTCCGTCAATGGTTCATTGAGGATTTCACATCCTGGTAAAACAAATTTTCCTTTTTTAATAAGGGGTATCTCTTCCCCACCTAACTTTATAACATCAATAGAATCTAATTCTCTATATGGTATGGTAATATCTGTATGGCAGTTAAAATATTCCCCCGCCAAAGAACAATCATTATTCTTTGCCACAATCTCCTTTCCATCTGGATTGTGTACTTCCACAGATTCACTGTGGCTATAACAAGTGTCCCCCACCGCAAAATGAGGTCCCATCTTCTCCACAATTAGAATTGGAAGTTTGTATAAGATATCATACTTATTAGCAACTGCATATGCCGTTGTATTCGTTCCAATTGCAAATTCTCCCATTGGAAGTGTTTCCTGATGATATAGAAGATTCTCCTTTAAAAATGCCTGGTTTTCCTCTTCACTCTCAAAATTTTTACATGAATATCTTGCAATTTTACCATTTTTGAATTCTAATTCCAAGTCAATAAATTTTAAATCTCTTAAATAAACTTCACTTACATGTAAAATTCCATTGGTTCCAGCAAGCTTTGGTGATGTGAAAACTTCTCCCACTGGAATGTTCACGTCTGCAAGACAGTTTTCAAAATTAGTTTCATTCTCAGGATTTTTCAAAGGCTGTAGTCCAACATATAAGTCTGTACGGTTATTTCCTTCTCCCTTGACATGAACCTCCACCCCTTGATCTAACGCATCAATTAATTTTTGCTGTATTTTACGATATAAATTCTTATCTAATGTATTTACCTTTGCAATTTCTCCAAAAATAGCTGGAAAATTTTCTCCAATTTCAGGAATCGGATATGCAATAATCGTAAAACTCCGCTCTGATGGTTTTATATATTCATTTATAATTTCACTTGCTTTTTTCTGAAACTCCACAGATAATTTTTGCTGTTCTGCACTTAACTTTATTGATTCCGCCTTTTGAACTGGAACAAATGGATGCTCTCCAAAGGTTTCCATACATGCCGGTCCAGCCAAAACATAGGCCTCCATTTTCAGTTTCTCATAGGCATTGTAATAGCATTCCAGCTTGTGCTGCATAAATCCCTTGTCAAAATATAATCCCATATCATAACGATGATCATACTCAAACTGTGGGTTTGGACTTGTTGCTATATATCCAATTCGATTTAAACCTTTTGTCCATGAAGTAATTCCACTTCGATACAAAATAGGACTTAGCCCAATCTCTTCAAATAAATGAACCGCCTCACGAATAATTGGTTCAAATCCTATGGTATAGCGGATATTTACCGTTTCCTTTTTACTCATATCAATATTATTAATAATAAATCCTTCATGAAAGCCTTCCACATAAGTATTGGCAATCTTTCTTAATTCTCCCTTGGACATTGTCTGCAAAAATTCAAGAGTTTTAATTTCATTCTCCGAAATATATTCTCCATATTGATATAAACAATCTGAATTAGAAAAATCAGACTGCATTACAATGTCCACTGCTGAAGAATGTGTGGCAACTAATTGTTCTCTTATTCTTGCCTCATAAATTTCTCCACTATAGTCACGCATATGTTCATAAATAATTCTCTGAATTGCTTTTTTGGATGCATTCTTTACAAATCCCTGATATATTTCTAGAAACAGTTCATTGGTAATCGTTAATTGAAATATGTTTTTTTCTACTCCATGTATAAAACAGGCCATAATTTCTGCATATAAGAAAGAAAGTATGGATCCAAATTCTTTTCCTAACATTGAAACTGCATATGCTGGATTGGCATAGCTTTCATCATAAAATTCTATTTGAACGGCCTGATACCACTCTTTATTCCACTCTTTTAACTGGTTTAAATCTGGATTAGAAACTTCAAATACCCGATTTGCAAATTGAAGTTTTTCTCCCGTTTCCTGAAAATAACGTAAAAAAGGCTCTTTCACAGATTCTTCCTGTGAAACTGCCTGTAACCGTATCATATTTAACTCATGGCGTTCTAGTAATTGTTCTCTCAATTTCTTAACTCCTCTTTATATTTCCTTGGTTCATATGCTTTTCAAAGATTTCTAGCAAATGATTCCATAACACGTTAGATCCGTCTTTTGTTCTATGATTCATTGTCATAACCTGGTCAATATTCACTTCATGTTCTCTCCATGCAAGTCCATCTCCTGCATCATTTAAAAGAATTGGCTGCACTCGATCCAATGTATTGGCAAACTTTGACTCTGCAGTTTCACGATTCTCAAATTCTCTCCACAAATCATACACATATTTTTCTTGTTCTTTTGGAAGCATTTGAAAAATTCTCCGAGCTGCCTTTTCTTCTCTTACCGCTGCTTCTTTTCTTGCCTCTTCATCATACAAATATGTATCTCCTGCATCAATCTCCACAAGATCATGGACCAAAAGCATCTCGATTACATGAAGGACATCCACTTCTTCGTTTGCATATTCCTTTAAAATAAATGCCATTAGCGCCATATGCCAGGAATGTTCTGCGTCATTTTCTTTTCGTGAAAGATCTGCTAAATAAGTCTGTCTTGTTATTTTTTTTACTTTATCTACCTCAACAATAAATTGAAGTTGTTGTTCTAACCTGCTTAGCTGCTTCTCCATCTTATATAACTCCTCTCAGAAATATAATGAGTGTAAATACGACTAAAAATACATTGGTAATTCCTCCAATAACTTTCCAGCGTTTCACTGTAACGGTATCTTTCAATGATTTATACGCAAAAAATACACCAACTCCAGATGACACGAAAATAATCCAGGGAATGATTCCAAATCCTATAGAAAGATTTCCCCTTTGACTAGCCGACATTTTAATAAGGATAAAATAAAGTATAATTCCAACAAGTCCAATGATTGTAGAAATCATAGAAATAGATGAAATTTTATTGTCCGATGGGCGATATGCATGCCTTTGATTCTTCTTTCTTAACATAATAACTCCTTTATCTCTTCACAATTCTATATATAATATATCCAATAATTCCACCAATGGTATTGAGGAATAAATCGTCTATATCAAAGACCCCCACCTCTAAAACAAACTGACAGGATTCAATAACAAAACTAAACAAAAAGGTAGAGATAATAACCCTTATTATCCCAACCTTTTTCTTCTTAATCTGAGGCAACAAAAAACCAAAGGGAGAAAACGCAAATATATTACCGAGCAAATTTGTAATAAATGCTTCTGTAGATAATACATCTCGATAATTCCAAAATCGTTTAATCTCCTGAAATAAAACAAAATTAGTTCGATCTGTTACACTCCCACTTACTCTCCCATATCGTTCACTTATTAACTCAAACTTCGCACATAGATTTTAGCTATGCACCTTGAAAATTCAATATCTGGCAGTTATTCAGTTGTCAATGTTCAGCAGGTTATGCAGCTTGCAGCTTCGATTTCAAAAGTGCAGGTA